>NZ_CP045369.1:2603000-2910000 GCF_009363535.1 Microbulbifer sp. THAF38 | reverse complement strand
GTCCCGGTTTTGGCCACTAGTGACAATGGGGGATGAGGGGAATACCGGCAAGCGGTTATCTTTGATCACCTATTCTCCTCCGGAATTATTATTGAGTATTTTTTCACCAGAAATTGCATCATGTGGAAACAAAAAAGTATATAGGGAACCCAGAGGTTTTTTGATCAGGTTTGCAGTCTTTGCTGACAGGCCGTGATTTATAAACCCTTTTGTAATTGTGTGTTTATATAAATGTGATGCGTATCCGGCTGCGACTCTAAGAAGGGTGCTGGTATTTTTATTAATACTTCCTAAACTTTTCTTCCCTAAATAGTGGCTATGGCCAGGCAACCTGATAGCATTCACCGCCATCTTGAAGACCATTGGATGAATTACTATGCAGCTGCATTCTCGATTTTTCGGGCGCGGCATCGCGGCTTTGCTTTGTGCCTCGCTGTTGGTGTCTGCCTGCGGTGAGAAGAAAGCCGGGAGCGAGCAGAGATCCGCGGATTTTGCTCGCCTGGACGCTTTCCCATCTACCTACTCCGTTACTCAGTCGCGACCGGTACTGATACAGGGCGCTACTCTGCTCACCGGTACCGGCGAGCAGTTGGAGAACACCGACTTGTTGCTGAAAGGTGGGAAAATTGCTCAGATCGGTCAGGATCTCAAGGCTCCGAAGGATGCCCAGGTGGTCGATGGCAAAGGCAAGTGGGTGACCCCGGGCATTATTGATGTGCACTCCCACCTGGGAGACTACCCGGCGCCCTCCATCGAGTCCTCCCAGGATGGCAATGAGATGACATCCCCGAATACCGCACAGGTTTGGGCGGAACATTCGGTTTGGACTCAAGACCCACAGTTTCCATTGGCCCTGGCCGGTGGTGTAACCACGCTACAGATATTACCTGGCTCCGCCAATCTGTTCGGCGGGCGCAGTGTGACCCTTAAAAATGTGCCGGGCCGCAGCGTACAGGATATGAAATTTCCCGGTGCGCCCTATGGCCTGAAAATGGCTTGTGGCGAAAACCCCAAGCGTGTTTATGGAAGTAAAGGCACGTCTCCCTCAACCCGTATGGGCAATGTGGCCGGCTACCGCAACGCCTGGATTGAGGCCAGCAATTACAAGAAAAAGTGGGAAGAGTATGCAAAGAAGGGAGGCGATGAGCCGGAGCGTGATCTCGGCCTCGAGACCCTGGCAGGCGTTCTGAATGGCGATATCCTGGTACACAATCACTGTTATCGCGGTGAGGAAATGGCCGTGATGATGGATATTGCCAAGGAATTTGACTTCCAGATCTCCACTTTCCACCACGCGGTTGAGGCCTATAAAGTGGCCGATCTGTTAGCAGAGAACAATGTTTGTGCGGCGATGTGGGCCGATTGGTGGGGCTTTAAGCACGAAGCCTTCGATATGACGGAGGCGAATATTGCTATCGTCGATCAGGCCAAGGCCTGTGCCATGATCCACTCCGATTCCGGTGTTGGCGTACAGCACTTGAATGAGGAAGTCGCAAAAGCGATGACCGCAGGTCAGCGCGCTGGTTTTGATATCCAGCCAAAAGATGCGGTTGCCTGGATGACCTCTAACCCCGCTAAGGCGTTGGGCATTGACGCGCAGACTGGCAGCCTTGAGAAGGGCAAAATGGCTGATGTTGTGGTTTGGTCCGGTAACCCTTTCAGTGTTTATACCCATGTGGATCAAGTTTTTATCGACGGTGAGCTGATGTACGACCGCTCCGATAAAAAGCGTCAACCACGTAGTGATTTCGAATTGGGTATTCTCGATGCAGAGGGAGAGCGACTGTGAAAAAATTAGCTGTATTCTGTGCGCTGGCCCTGGGGGTGTTGACCGCTGGTGCCTATGCGGAGAGCATCCTGATTAAGGGTGGCAAGGTGCATACTCTGGCAGATATGGGTTCCCTGGAATCTGCTGATGTACTGGTTGTCGATGGTAAAGTGGAGCAGGTGGCTCCTGTCCTCAATGTTTCGGCTGATAGAGTTATTGATGCAAAAGGTAAGGTGGTAACGCCTGGCGTCATCGCACCTATTTCCGAGCTGGGATTGGTGGAGATCAGTGCAGCCAGTGGCACTAACGACAATGCGGTAACTGGGGAAAGTATCGGCAGTGCGTTTAATCCTGTGCCCGCATACAACCCCAAATCTACCCTGATTCCTTTCAACCGGGCCGGTGGTGTTACCAGTGCGGTGGTCTTTCCAGCTATCAGCACTTGGGATGAAACAGCGGTAGCGGCCCAGAGAGTATTCGCCGGGCGTGGCTTTGCCATCAAGCTCAATGGCGAGTTCAATAGCGTCGAAGCCAAAGACGTTGCCCAAAAGGCCTATTTGGGTGAGACCGGAGCTCAGCTAGCAGGTGGCAGCCGTGCGAATGCCTACGCTAAAGTTGAAAATGCGTTGAGCGAAGCTAAAGAGTATCGGGACAACCGCGCGGCTATTCGCCGGGGAGAGTGGCGTGAGTTGAATTACAGTCTCGCGGATCTGGAAGCCTTGCAGCCGGTGATTAATGGTACTGAACCTCTACTGATCACTGCTGATCGCGCCAGCGATATTCTTGCGGTTATCGAACTAGCCAAGGCCTTCGATGTGAAGCTCGTGTTGCTCGGGGCGGCTGAGGGCTGGATGGTAGCCGACCAGCTGGCCCAGGCTCAGGTGCCTGTAGTGATTGATGCAATCAACAACCTGCCCATTTCCTTCTCCAGCCTTGGTGCGCGCCTGGATAACGCCGCTTTGTTAACTAGGGCCGGTGTGAAAGTGGCTATTAGTGGCCCCGACTATGCCTCTACCCATAACGTGTACCTCTCACGTCAATCTGCTGGCAATGCTGTTGCCCACGGGTTGCCCTACGAGGAGGCGCTGAAGTCTATCAGCACTAATGTGGCAGATATCTTCCGTCTTAGCGGTGGTACCCTGGAGAAAGGCGCCACTGCTGATATCGTGGTTTGGAACGGCGATCCACTGGAAGTGACCAGTTACCCTGAGCAGGTATTGATCGAGGGTGAACCACAATCTTTGGTTACCCGTTCTACCCGTTTGCGCGATCGTCACCTGAAGCCTGCCAAGGGCCACGGCTTTGGTTATCGCAACTAGCTTGCTACAAATGGCTGACTATTAAATTAAAGAGCGGGCAAGGCCCGCTCTTTTTTTGCTTGATGAAAAATGAACAAAAAGGTCCAGTCGCCTGCTTAGCATTGGTTTGGTGAGTTGAAGGGAATTAGATATATATTTACTTCCTGTATTAATAAGAAAAAGGAAAGGGCCATGGTGAATATTACAGCGCTGTATGCGAGTCTCTGTGCAATCCTGATTATCTACCTGGCGGGCCGCGTGGTTCAGTTTCGTCGTGCCAAGCGGGTGGGTATCGGTACTGGCGATGATCGTTTTAATGAGATTCGTGTGCGTGTGCATGGGAATGCGGTGGAATATACCCCCATTGCACTGCTGCTTCTGCTACTTGCGGAGCTGGGAGGGTTGCCCGGTTTGTGGCTGCATGTTTTTGGAATAGCATTTTTGCTATCCCGAATTTTTCATGCGTATGGCCTGACTGCAGGCAAGGGCGGCACCCATACTGGGCGCTTTTTGGGTACATTGATCAGTTGGCTGGTGATACTTGCCCTTGCGGTGATCAATATCGTGATATCGGTAAAGTCCCTGTAAAAGCAGCAGTGCCATTAGTGAGAATTCCAGGTGAATATCTCTGGCGACTGATGATTATTATTTGATAAGAGGCTTCAGAAAGCTTCTGAAGCCTAACAAAAAAGCCCGGTTAACCGGGCAGAGTACAGGGATGAAACTTTAAACTTCTACCGGAAAATTCTTCAGGTAGTTTTCACTGGTTCGCGGCAAAGGGGGTAACAGTTTCGTCTGAGGACTCTTCGCTGTTAACCTCTTCTTCCAGCAGAACTTCTGGTTTGCCTTTGCAAGCTTTGGCCAGTGAATCGCGACGCTTGGCCAGCAGCAGGCCAATTTCCTCGCTCACCTGCTCGTCAATGCCTTCAATACTGCGCTCAATTAGCGTGGTAATGTTGGCAGCAAGCTCCAGCATCTTATCGTGTTCTTCAGCATCTTTTTTGTTGTCGAACATTGCTCCGTCTCGATCGCATTTCCAAACAGCTACTACGGCCATGATATGCCTCCCAATTGCCCTTCAGACATTCCAGTTTGTTTGTATGGCCATACGGTAACTGTATAAATATTCAGTGTCAATGGTGACCGAGATCGAAGTGGCGTCTATTTAATTGCGTTCAAGAGAGTCACCATTGCGATGGTTTGCCCGCAGGGACATGTCACAACTGTCATAATGCACACCTGCAGCCGGATGTAACCCCCCAGGCATCCCGGCTGCAAACTCCGCACTATACAGGCCCGTTTTCGGGCCTGCTTTTTTCTCGGGCGCTGTTGATCGTTGCTTGCGAGTAGTAAGAGACGAGCCTGGTGGGCTCGGAAAGAGAGGTGAATGGGCGCGCAGCGCCCAGCCATTAAATAGTGAGTACCAGGCGCGCGGCTAGGCCGATCAGGAGTAAGCCAAACAGTTGCTGGATACGGTGGCCGAGATGCTTGCTAACCAACTGGCGTTTGCGGCTGGCATGGACTGCCAGGGCAACGATGCAATACCAGAGAGTGTCTACCCCAGACACCATGGCAGCCATCCCCAGTTTGGTGGTGAGGGCCTGCTGTTCTGAGACGAACTGGCTGAATAGGGCGGTAAAGAATACTGCAATCTTGGGGTTAAAGAAGGCGACCCCAAAACCCTGAAGGATTGAGCGGCGAACACTTAGGTGGGGGGCTTCCAGCTGTGTGGTTCCCGAGCCGGGAGCCGGAGCCCTGAAGGCCTTCCAGCCCAGGTATACCAACATAGCCGCGCCGCCCCATTGCAGGATGCTGAACAGTAGGGGGGAGCTGGTGATCAGAACCGCGAGCCCGAAGGCTGTCAGAGCAGCGTAAACGGCAACCCCAGCACCGTGGGCTATGGCACTGGCGAGGCCCTGTTGCAGGCCGGAGGCCGAGCAACGCATTACGATTAATAAGCTAGGGCCTGGGGACATGGCGCCGAGGGCGCAGATGCCCGCAAGTGATAACCATCCGAGTAAATCCATTATTTAAAGCCGCCCCCTTGTGCCAGCCAATACTTCTCATCTTCTGTGGAATCGCGGCCTAAGGCCGCATTGCGATGCGGAAAGCGACCAAACTGCTCGATAATCTCCTGGTGGGCCAGGGCATATCGGTAGTGGGTGGCGAGATAAGGAGCGATGGCCTCATCACCCCCGTACTGCTTCTGCAATTGTGCGAAGTATGCCACGGAGCGCTGCTGGATTGAGTGTTTTTCGCTGTGCTCCAGGGGCATGCCGACAAAAACCTGCTGAAACAACCCGAGCTTTTGCTCGTCTCCCCGCTGCAGAATCGTCTCACTGATTTCGAGAGCCAGGGTATCTCCTTTGAAGGCAAGGTAGGTGCCGCGGTGAATATTGCGGGCGAACTGATCGCACAGCAGCAAAAGGGCCAGCTTACCCATAAGGCTCTGGCGCCAATGATCCAACTTACCCTCTATGGCCAAATTGGTGATCTCAGCGAAGTCTTCTGCCATTTGCCGGTCCAGCTTCTGATCAGCCGAAAACCAGCGCTTTTGCAGTTCCTCAGTGGGGCGGTGATCCAGAGAGGGATCACCAAACCAGAAGGTCAGTATTTCCTTGATATCAGGCATCAATGGGCTCCTCAGCGATGATGGGCCGATTATTACGACATTTGTACTTGATGGTCCAGCTGAGTAAGGACGAGAACTCTCTAAAGGAGGAGTCAAAAAAATATTTTTGCGCTTGCATCCAAAATCGTTTCTGGCCCCGTCATAGAGGTGTACAAGGAAAAGCGATCTGGAGGTCACAATGTTTACTGCGGGATCATTTAAGAAGGTACAATTTTGCGCCGTACTGATATTGGCGCTTGGTGGCATGCAGGCCGGCCAGGCCAGGGCGGCCGAGCTGGGATTCTCTGTGGATGATATCCATAGACAGCTCACCGAGAAGACGGACCAGCACTTTTTGCAAAAGCTCAATGAGTGCAAGGTTCGCAGTGAGGTTGAGGGTGGCGGACTCCCCTATCCGGTGCGAATTGCTGAGGAGAGAGCTCCCCAAGGTGCTACCCCTGGGCCCTATAGCCGAGGCCGCATTACGGTTATGTAGCATTACACGGTTTCCCCGAGCCGACGGTTTAACAGTACAAAAAGACAACGATTAGAGAGTAACTAATGAGAGCGAGAAATTCACAATCCTTGCGGGCAGTTACCTGCTGGCTGGCAGCGCTGGCAGTAACTTTTACCGCTATGGGCAGCTGGGCACAGGATGATAGCAACACTATCCCCGAGCCGCCGAAGCCGCCAGCTATGGAAAGTGAGGTACCCAAACCAGATTCACGTGTACGCATTATGCGTGATGAAAAGGGGGTGCTCACGATCAAAACTGAAGGAGAGGACGGTGAGCGCAGCGAGGTTCAGGTGGACCTAGGGGCTGAGTTTGGTGGCCCCTTGAGTCAACGCATTATTGAGAAGCTCGAACGCAAGGGCATTCTCGATGAGCGTGGGCGGGTGGCCGAAGAGGCCCTAGACCGTGTGCCAGACAATGTAGAGATCGGTTTATCCAAGAAATATGACGCTTCTCATAAGAGCTGGGAGGAGTCTCACTCAGATTCTGGTTTCCACCAAGTGGTGACTTTGCCAGTACTGGCTCTGCTGTGTGTGTTCGGTATGCCGGTACTGATTGTGTGGCTGGTAACCCGCAACAGCTACCGCAAAAAGCAGCTGGTGATGGAAAACATCAATCGCATGGTGGCAGAAGGTCGCGATGTGCCATCGGAAATGCTGGATATGCTGGAAGGCAACACTCCCAACAATTCCGCAGATAAAGGTTTTACTCTGATTGCGGTAGGAGCTGCGGTGTTTATCTGGCTTTCTGCGATGGCTGGGGTAGGGGTAGGTAGCCTGGGTTTGATTCCGTTATTTATCGGCCTGGCCCGCTTTATCAACTGGAAGCTCGATAACAAGCAGGCGTAAGGACCGGAATATGGACCTCAATGATGAGGATTTGATCAGGCGCACCGTCGAAGACGGGGACCAGCGGGCTTATGCCCAGCTGGTTCGTCGCTATCAATCTCAGCTGCGATTCTCGCTCCGTCAGCTGTGTGATGGCGACCAGGGCCTGGCAGACGATATGGCGCAAGAAGCCTTTATTAAGGCCTACAAGGCGCTGCCGGCATTTCGGGGAGATGCCCGGTTTAGCACCTGGTTGTACCGTATCGCCTACAATCTCGTCATGAGCCACAAACGCAAGAACGCCCCAGAGGTGGACCAGGAAGCGGTCGATAGGGCTCAGGCGGAAGAGACAGTGGAAGAGTCCCAACGTTTGGGCATGGCTAGAGATCTGAACTCCGCAATGGACTCCCTTAGCGATGCCCAGCGCCAGGCGATACATCTGTGCATGCAGCGGGGCTTCTCCCATGAGGAAGCGGCGAGTATTATGAAGTTGCCGCTTGGTACGGTAAAATCCCATGTCAACCGCGCGCGGGCAAAGCTTCAGAGCTTGTTACAGCCGTGGCGCGAGGAGGTGGTCAATGGTTAACTTTGAGCAGCGCAATACGAAAGGTAATGCCTTGGGCGATTTAGCTATAGAGGGCAAAGACCCACAGTTCGATGCATGGCTGGCAGAGCAGCTGCAGTTCGATGAACCCTACCTGGACGATGACGGTTTTTGTGAAAGCGTCATGGCCAAGCTGCCCGCTCCCACCAAGCATAATGAGCGTCGCGCCAGCCGGTTTCAGTATATCGCCGTACTGGCGGCCTCGGGCATCGTTGCCTGGCAGTTTCCATTCGGCGAGGTGCTCAGTGAAGCCGCTCGTCAGTCAATTAGTCTTTATAGTTTGGTCGGCGTGGGGATGCTCTCCTCATTGGCGGTGATGGCCGGTGGTATTTTCGCTGCCCGCCGCTGATTACTTCGATACTCAAAAAAGAATCCAATTCTTGCCCGCCTCTAGCAGTGTACTAGGGGTGGGCCAATCAACGTTTAGCCCGCTGTCCCTTTTCATTATTTCTATTCTTTACCGACTGTCATCATTGGTTTGAGAGCACCAAGACTATAGACGGCGCTCTACTCTCCAAGGTGGATTCTTACGGTTTGCACCAGCCCAATACAGCTTCAGCTTATTGCCACTTGGGTCAAAAAGGACCGCCTCACGCCATAAATAAGGTTGATCTTTTGGGTCTTCAGAAAAGATGAAGCCTTTTCTCTTTAGCTCCCTGACCCAGGAGTCCAATTTCTCATGTTCAAAATAAACTACAGCCGAATTCTCTGTAGAATTGCTCGAAAGGGTTAGTGAGAAAGTAGCATCTCCATCGGGGCACTCGAATCTAGCATAATGAGGTGTATCGACTATTTGAACAAAGCCCATTTCACGGTAAAAATGTGTAGCCTCATCCATGTTTGATACTGGAAGTGTTACTTGATTTAGGTTCATCAGAAATTCCCACGCAACCCTGTTGCTCTTGCCTGCAAGATTAAACATTAATATATAAATTATGCTTTACAAGGAGCTTATGAGCCAGGGGTGAGGGCTGTCTGCATGCTTATAAATTTTATTGGATGTCTTACAGCCTACTTAGTTTGATAGTATTGCTGAATAAATTTATTGATCGAATGTACCTAGATTGCCAACATAAGTGACACACGTTTACCCGCCAAAAATTCCAGCGGGCTCAAGTAATTTAGTACTTTCCTAGGTCGAGTATTGATTCGAAACACTGCGTCATCAATACGGCTTTTTGGTATCTTGCCAATTTCCACTCCTTTTGGGAAGAAGCGCCTCAAAAGGCCATTAGTGTTTTCGTTCAGCCCGCGTTCCCAAGAGTGGTAAGGTTTCGCAAAATATATTCTGCATCCTAGCTTCTGCGCAATCGATTGATGACCTGCAAATTCTCCTCCATTATCGAAGGTGATGGTTTTACAGATGGCCTGATATGGCTTCAACATCTGCTTGATCGCCCGGCTCACTGTTTTCTTGCTCTTATTTGGGACTCTGCGAGTGAGCAATAATTTGGAAACTCGTTCAACCAGTGTCACCAGATAGCCATCTTGACCATAAACTGTATCGCCTTCCCAGTGACCGATCTCAGTGTTTTCATCGACAATCGCAGGTCTTTGATCAATATCTATGCGCTCTGGAATAAGCTTTACGCCTGCCTCGGAACCTGCCCGTTTCTGATAAGGTTTGGCTTTCCTTGGCAGACGTGACCTCCAGTTAAGTCGACTGACCCAGCGGTAAATTGTTGAACAACTAACCGTTTTCGCACACCTCTCAAGCTGCATTCGCCCAGCGATTTGTTCAGGACTTGCATTTTTCAGCTGGTGGTCGATTTGTACCTGCATGGCAAAGTCGAGCTTGGTATGTTTAATAGCTCCGTGCCGTCGTTGCAGTGCCTGACGGTGGGCACTCTCGGCACAGTAAGGGCTGTAACGACCAAGCTCACGAGAGATGGTCTTATTGGATCTATTGAGGCGTAGTCCAATGGCTCGGGCTGAATAGTTCTGCCCATTAAGGACCTCAATCTGGTATCGTTCTTTCAAGGTCAGCTGGTTGGTACGGGTTCCCATGAGGTTCCTGGCTTGTTTGTGTGGAAGCTTACTAGCCTACAACCAGCTGGCCTCCTTCGCTATCGCCAAGTGTGTCGGTTATTGTGAGAATCTAGGGTAATCTATGTGACTTTGTCGCCAGCTAATAGAGTGGCAAATATTAGTAATATGTTCGGTGTAATCGATATGACTGAAAAGTAAGAGAATGGCAGATAGCCTTTTGGGGTATTTAAGGCTGAAATTTAGCGTGCTTTGTAATTATATCTAGTTGAGACTGTAACTGAGTTTTGATTGGTAGGAGAGCAGAATCTCGAGCTGTTGAAATTGAATTTTTTATAGCGAGATTGATTAATCAATCTCGCTGCTTAAGTTATGCTTGATATCTATTTCATATGTTTTTAAATTTTGAGCTCCGCTCATATAAAGAAACTATTGTTTCCACAAAGCTAAATGGAAGTGTCTATTTTAGCTAGTAATATGGTGTACTGGGATTTAGTGCTGCTAACCTTGGTCACAGGGGGAGAGCAGCAAAGTGGAAAAAAGATCACTCCCATAGCATGATACTGTATAAAATGCACTCAGTATAAAAGCATGTCAGTGGTTCGATGTTTTTTAGTAATCCTATGTTGTGAACTTAACTATTCAAGCTTGGCTGGCGTAGAAATATGATGATGCGCAACTTGCCAGGAATCCTCAGTCTTAATAAAACAGAAGGTTGCTCGAACAGTATCACGAACTTCCTTGCCATCAGGAAGAGTGCCGCCACAGTTAATAAGGCAGTGAGCAAATCCTGTTTTATCCCCTGCGGTAATTTTTAATTCACTCAACTCAAATAGCGAGGGGATTTTAAAGGGAGGCTGCCATTCATCAAAGCTTTCTCTATAAGCTTTCGCACCTTGATATTGTAGCGGTGCAAGCACATCGAAGATAATTGCATCTGGTAAGTGATTGCTTAAAATGTTGTCCTTTCGATCGTGTCGTGTAGACTCGACCCAGTCTTCCAGGAGAGTTTCAATTTTTTTTATTTCTTGATTTTTCATGATAGATCCATGCAGTTGCTGGTGGGTTATGATGGCTGGGTTAAGAGAAATTCCATTTATCTTTTTTATTTGCCTTTTTAAGGGTTTGGTTGTTCCTATGAAGTTTCTAGCTTTATATTTCTCTGTAGATCTATTTTGCATGTTTGGCTTAGGTTTCGATTTGCTTTCTATGGATGCTAGCGTAAACGTGATACCTCGCTAAGTTAGCCCATACTTAATTGCAAATGGATCAATGTCAGGATTTTGGTTCCATTTATATTCTGCTCTATCTGCTATTTCGTTCGCTTTCATTTCGCCCCAAATTTCTTTGATGAGAGCTAGAGCCATATCAATGCCTGCGGATACCCCAGATGATGTAAAAATATTAGCATCTTGAACCCAGCGTGCTTTTGCAACCCAGTCCGTTTGTTCACTTTGTGAGCACGCCCAAGAAAATGCTAATTTATTTGTAGTGGCCTTTTTGCCATTCAGTATGCCTGCCTTGGCCAGTAAGGCGCTACCAGTACAAACAGAAGTAATATAGTTGGCGCTTTTGGCCTTTCTTGCGATCCAGTCAATCATAATAAAATTATGCACTTCCTTTCTTGTGCCAATGCCCCCAGGAATCAAAATGATTTGGTATTCAGTACTGTCACGAAAATCTTTTTGTGTGATGGTTGCGGGCCCTTGAGCTGAATATACTGGCCCCGCATTTTTAGATATAAGCTCAATGCTAAGGTTATCTACTTGACCCAGCATTTCTAAGGGGCCAAACACGTCAAGCAGTTCAAATTCTTCAAAAAGTAAAACTCCCAGCTTCATCCTTGACCTCTATTCAGTGGTGTGACGCTTGTCATAAGTAATTTTGGTGAGTTGGGGGTTTTATGAAGCCACACGGCAGTGGCATTTCCGTAAGAATATTTCTATCGATAATGAGTGTTTATTTTTAGGGAGTTTGCCCCTGGGCTTCTAAAAGTTACCGATATTTTTAACCGCTGAAGGGCGCTTGTCAGGCTCATTGCGCGTCATTCAGTTACTTAAGATGTTTCTTAAGTGATGTTGCTTAATATCTCAGTTTGAAAATGTGAAGTCAAAATCCTTTTGTAAATTTTGCTCCAAACCTAATGGCGTGATCTTTATCTTCTGGGGGCTTTAGAGGTTGGTCTTTCTAGAAACAATAGGGTACGAATGGGATCTATTGAGTGTACTTAATAGAGGGGTGATTAAGGTGGCTATCGTTCCGTTTGCTTGTGCACTTGCCTGTCCTATGCGGCTTGGATTTCTTTAGAGATTTTATGCTGGCTTATAACTGGCAGGTATGAAATTTAAGTTTTCCTGATTTTTTGTATTAAAAATAAATATTTAACAGAGCTTGTTCGTTTGGGTGATAAGGTTCCGTGTTTATTTTTTGCTTGCTAGGCCCATCCGCTCTAAGAATACTTCTTGCCTCCTTACCGTCCGTAGCCAGCCCCCTTAAGGTTCACTGCATGAATGATTTCTAAAAAGATAAATCCCAGGGGGGCGCGAGCTATATGCCTATACC
The DNA here is from genome assembly GCF_009363535.1 of Microbulbifer sp. THAF38. NCBI lineage: Bacteria > Pseudomonadati > Pseudomonadota > Gammaproteobacteria > Cellvibrionales > Microbulbiferaceae > Microbulbifer > Microbulbifer sp. THAF38. The sequence continues at coordinate 2,897,830 of NZ_CP045369.1, read as the reverse complement.
CAGCACGGTACGCTTTTTAGTTAGCTGAGGCCAAGCTCTTGCTCAATTTGGATTTTCCTCCATACCGAATAGTTTGAGGGGAGCATTGCTTCTTTGGGGGTATCAGCAATGATGGCGCGTTTCATGCTGGGCCAGCACAAAACGGCAAGCACCTGAGGGGCGATTAGTTGAAATACCTTGGGTGGGCCCATCAGAGTTTTCAGTTTCTGGATCAGAGGCAGCCAAGCGGCGGGGACTACTTGCTCGGCGATTGCCCAGGATGCTTGGGGTTCACTACCCAGCTGTTTAATAAGGGACTCATAGCGCAATGTTGCTGCACGTAACGCTTCTTGTGGAGATGCCATTATTATGGCACGGGCGCGCCTTTCAGCGCAGGGCAGGCAAATCTCTCTTGGAAGTTCACTCCGTACGGCTAATTCTGGATTCAGCGCCCAGTTACTAGCCTTTATCTGACATTGGCATATTGAACAAGCGTACTTTGGGATATCAGCGCTAAACAGTGAGTCTACCCTCTGCGGACGTTCACCGTTTCGCCAGAATAATGGCTGAGTGTCAAAAAAATGGCCGGCAAAGTATCGTGCATAAATTAACCAGTCGATATCGGTAACATTTCCGAAGCGGTCTTTATGCAGTAAGTCTGCGATGTCCAGGCTATAAAGGTGTCGCAAGCAGTGAGGGCAGGGCTTTAGTTCATCTTGCGGAAAGGCCTTTTGCGCAGCAGAGAAGTCGCTACTCACCCAAAGAGGTCCCTGATAGTTGCTGACTGTGGGGCATTTGGGAGAAACGTGAATTAGCCCAAAAGAATCAACCTGTGTGATAGGGGTGGGCTCAAGGCCAAATGCAAACACCGGGATACCTCGGTAACGCCAACCACAGGTAAGCCTGTCTAGGTCTGAAGCGTCCAGCTGAATCCCCGATCGAATAGCATTGGCCAAGCTGTTTCGACATGGTCTACTGGTATTTGATGGCTGAGGGATGGGTTTGAGGATACACGACAGCTCTTGAGTTTTGCGGTTGTGAATAGGCTGAAGATTGGTTAGCTTCACAAAGCCTCCTCAAGAATTTGCAGGATATGGCTTTCGGAATCCCGCACAACTCGGAAAGCAACCCGACGAGAGCGATCCGGATCCTCCATACCATTGTCATTGAGTACAGGGCGGGCAGAGGAGTAGCCTACGGCTGCAACTTTTGCGCGCACCAGTACTGCTTGATCTGATGGCAGCAGCGAGTGTGCATACTGCATCACCGCCCTTGATCTTTGTTGGGATAGACGCAAGTTATGAAAGTATCCCTCTTCAGGAGCCGACTGCTCACCCCACTCAGAACTTGTGTGCCCTTCAATTTGGATTGCTGCGATAGAGTCCATATAGGGGGTCAGTGCCGCAATATACCGGGGTACAAATGAGGACATAATTTCACGGGCATTGTCACTTAAGGCAAAATCCCCGGTCTTGAACAGCGCATCGCTATTATTAAAGGAGATAGCGAGGGTTTGCTTATCCAGCGAGGCTCCCCAGCGATTCAAGTCTTGAGAGAACTCCTGCTGTAAAGTTTGATAGATAGCCAACTGTGTATCTCGATAAGACTCCGCAAGCTCTCGAATCTTGGCGCGTTCGTCTATTAGGGAGCGCATAACGAAGACGGCAATACAGAGAAAGACCATCATTAGGCCGGCCATCATGTCAGATAGGCTGATCCATTGGCTTTCATTGGATTCGCTGCTGGAGTGAGCGCCCTCAAACATGCTCCTCTCCAGAGACCTGTTTCACTTGGTTGTCGATTCTCTTCATTTGTTGGATTAACTGACGAAAATCTCGTGAGAACTCACCGCTCAAGGTTCCCAGTGCCTCGCCCATTGCTGTCATTACGCTCTCTACTTCGCTATGTAAGCGTTGATCCAGCAATTCATACTGTCTTTTGATGCTCACGTCAGCATTGGATAAATCGCGAGTGATCACTTGGGATAATTCAGTGATCATTTGCTGATGGGTCTTGGCAATAAGCTGGGCGAGCTCAACCATTGACTCACGATGATTGTTGGCAGTCTCTTGGATAATATTCGAGAAATGATTCGGGTCGATGTTGGTGAGAACATCGGCCAGAGCTACAACTCTGTTGGTTCTTTGTTCAAAGACTTTGGTCTGGGTTTCATTCAGGGATATCAATTGTTTAACTTGGGTGCCCAGTTGCTGGTTGGCGTTGTCAATTCCTTTGGTCAAAGACTCGAATTTGGGCGCTATATCTGGGATCGATTTTTGTAGTATTTCAATGGATGCCTGCTGTTCATTCAGCATTACAGAAATTTGTTCGGAGTGAACGCGTTGCTGCTCCACCAATGAAGGGATCGCATTAAAGACTTCTGGTAGTTCAGTAATACGTTGATGTAGTTGTAGAAGATTTTCCTGGGCACCATTAATTTCAACCAGCAGGGACGTGGTTTGTTCACGGTAGATGGCAGCCAACTCGGCATGTTGCTCATGCTGGTCGATTAAAGCTTGTAGGACGGGGGATACTGCTTGTAGCTGTTGAATAAACTGCTGCAGGTTGTCACCCATTTGTGAATTTAAACCCTGATTAAATTTTTCAACAACAGCGGTGAGCGATTGAAGAACTTCTTCACTTATACTCTGCTGGAATTTGGCAAGATCCTGCCGCTGACCATTAATTGCCATCAAGATGTCATCTGAGGTGGCTTTGGCTGGCTGCTCTTTACTGAACAATTGAAAGATAGTGCGAAGAACCAGTGACAGGAACAAGCCCAGGATACTCGTCATAAAGGCCGTTTCCAGGCCCTGCATCAGCTCTGAAATTGAAGTATCGATATCAGCCAAGTCAAAACCATAGATACCGAGAATTATGCCAATAAACGTTCCCAGGATGCCAAGAGCAGTCAGAAGGGATGGCACCTCTTTTACAAAACGTGAAAACTTACCAAAGGGGTAAACGACCAAAGCGATAGCACCAAGGGCAAGCATAACGATAAGAAAGGTGTCGGTTACTTGCTCGGCGGATAATTTAGTCAACCAGTGATAGAAAAACTGGGTCATTATTGATCCTTTACAACTTTCTGCATTGTTATTTCATGATAAGAGGGCCCGCTGGGTATCCGTCCAGTGCCCTGACTAAGTACTTTCATTTGTGGCAGAGACTTCACTACGTCAGTAATAGTGCGAAACTTGACCGGCTTATTGCCAGCTGGCTGGAGAAAGGTCCCTACTAGGCCCGACTGCTGTATCTCGAACACACCACAGTTGACTGGAAGACGCTCTTGTTTGAACAGTAGAAAATGCATCACTCCTGCATCGCTTAGAGACTGATATAAAGCACTGGTGATTATTTGAATTTCTTCAACGGAAAAGAAGTTGAGTAGATCCCAAAGTAAGATGCAATCCAGATTTTCTGGCAGGCTTGCCTGTTTCAAGGCGGCATGCACGGCCCCTTTAAATGATTCCTTGCGGCTGCACTGCCAAAGTATTGCGGAGTAGAGATCAGATATAAAAAGCTCACCGGCTTCGCGCTGAAGAAATTGCATATTTCTGCCGACTTTCTTCCCGACATCGAGTACTTTACTGATGGGGGAGCGGCTAACATGTGACATTGCTGCGTTGAAAGCGGTTAAGGGCAGCTCCGTTAGACTTATTTGCCTAAATGCAGAAATTGCGCCCGACGTACCCGCAGCCTGTAAAGCATTTTGTGACTTTACATTGCCATACTCGAACATCATTTCGATAAGGTCCTTACGCATGCCCTTTCTGTGTAGGAGAGAGGCGCGCAGAGAAACGTTCCCCATAGTTTTCATCAAGTTAAGGGATGAATAACGATAGGTGGACAGCGGTTCCTGTAAAGCAAGCTGCTCAGAGTTAAAGGTGAAGCCGGATAGGCGCTTAAAGTCGGCGGGTGCTGTGGGCATTGTGCCGGTATAGAGCATGGTATGAAAAATAGTACCAGACTTTAAATGAGGTTGGATCTCCTCAATGAGCCGAGTGATGAGCTCGGGCTCCATAAAGTTAAATAAATCCCAGCAGAGAACAACATCAATTTTTATTCTCTGTGGTTTTTTGGTCAGATGTTCAGATAGCCTTGAAGCACGGGTTTGTGCATCCAGCGCATTGATTTCAAGCAATAAGCTACGTAAATCTTCAATAAATGTCTGGCAGGAAAGTTCTAAGAAAGTTTGTGTAGTGCCGAAGGAGAGGCATCCCAAATCCAACACTTTTGCACCTGGTTGAATGACTTCTTCGACCAGGGCAGCAATGCCAAAAGATTGATGCTGCAACATATTTCCATACCAAAAGCTAAAGCCCCGGCAATAGCCGGGGCTGGTAATGAGGATTACTAGAAGTTTTCAGCTCAGCTTTCCTCGGCCTCCTCTTCGATCTCCTTGGTGCCGAATAAGTAATCACTACTATCGGATATACTAGAAGAGCTATTCACAGTGGCGTTACTGGAGGAGTATGAAGAATTGCTCTGTGCACGATTTGCAGGCTTATCCTCTGTCGCAGGCAGATCAGGGTGTACCAGGCGATCAGAGAACTCCTTGTGACGTTCCTTCATTTCAGAGTCGGTATCTACCATGTCCATGGAGCCGCGGAATTTACCACCGTCGTCCAGCTTGATTCTGGGCGCGATCAGGTTCCCATTCACTTGTGCCGTATTGCGAATTTCGATGAGTTCATCGGCAAGTGCATCGCCGTCCAGGGTGCCTTCTACAACAATATTTTTTGCGTGAATATTTGCTGTAACTGCGCCGCCAGTACCCACTGAAAGATTGTGTCCAACCATAATCACAGTGCCATCGACAGTGCCTTCTACGTGAAGGTCCTCGGTACCAATCAGCTCGCCACGGAAATTGATTCCTTGGCCCAGCACTGATTTGGCGCCTGAATTCGAGAGAGATGATTGCTGTTCACCAGCGCTCATGCCCGCTAGAAATGGTGTGGAATCATTGCTTTTGTCAGTGCTCATCGAAATAAATCTCTTCTTTGTGGTAAAAGTCAGCTATAAGATCTCTTGCTCTCATACCCATAGTTGAAAGTGTATTGGTGCAAAAAGTGATATTTTAAGCTTAAAAAAACACCAACATTCTGGCCATTGACAGTTTCCTTGCGATGGCTGGTATGAGTTGTCTGATAAAATTGAGCACTTTTATATGAGCCATCTTACTGGCCGAGCGCTTCTGAAACATTCTCTTGTGAATTTACTCATCTAGGTTTCCCCATTTTGCTAAGCTGGAGAAAAAATCATCTGAGTCCTGAATAGAGTATCAAGCTATCTTTACGATAGTTTTCAACATCATTATGCTCAGCTCAGTGTAAATAGCGTAAGTAAATATTCACTTTCAAATAAGGAGGACATACTGCTAAATTGCCTGCTGATGGGTATTGAGTCCAATAGAGCTCATAATCGATGAGTTGGTGTGTACCTTCTTACAGCGTGCCTGCCACCACTAAACGGCTTGGCCATTAATCAAGCTGACCTCGACTTGAATAAGTTAAAGTTAGCACGGATTGCACGTAAAAAGTGTGATCAAGAGCACTCTTTTCTTTTAAGTACCACTATTGTTCCGTTTCTGTTCTATCGACTTAGACTTGCAGAAAGTTATGTTTTTTGCATGAGGCTACTGGTGATTGCGAAATAATTGCGGCTAAGAAGAAACGCGTAGCTTATGATGCTGACTGGCAGAAAGTTTTTGCCCACTAAAGTGCTTTCCGAAAATTTAATGTATCTTAAGGTACTGAAGCGGCTTAAAATTTACTTGCTAGATGAATGCTTGTGATTATTTTATTCAACCTTCCAAGGTTAATTTTTTGAGGCTTATGAAGGTGAATGATCTGGAATGTGGCCACGCTTTGATTCGTAATGTTTTATCAGGACATCAAATAAAGACGCTTCAAACCGATTTGGCAACCATATCACTTACCAATGGTAGAGGGGGTGTACGCAATGCCAATAAAAGATTCCCTTCCGTGGATTCTCTGGCAAAATCAGAAGAGATTTTAAAGTTAGTAGAGACTTACTTGATAAAACCTGTCCGGTTGGTGAGAGCCATTTTTTTTGACAAAAAAATTGACAATAATTGGTCTGTAGCTTGGCACCAGGATAAGACCGTGGTTGTTTCCTCTCGGTTTGAGAGGCATGGTTGGGGCCCTTGGAGTATCAAAGATGGAGTCCACCACGTGCAGCCTCCACTAAAGGTATTAAAGGAGATGGTCACATTGCGTGTGCACCTTGACGATACTGGTGCTGATAATGGCTGCTTGAAAGTTCTACCTTACAGTCGATGTGAGGGTATTTTGGGAGCTGAAGCGATTAAACGCTATGTTGCTAGGGGCAGGGTTGTTCACTGTGAGGCTAAAGCTGGGGATATACTGATTATGCGTCCTCATATTTTGCACTCATCCGATAAGGTGCTCACCGCAGGGCGGCGCCGCATTATTCACCTGGAGTATATTAGCTTTAAGTTATCTTATGGGGCTTCATGGGTTTGAAACCAAAAACATGTTATACCGGATGATTGAAGGACTCTAGCTGAGCCTGCCAATACCCAACATCGCGCCATTGGCCGAATTTGAATCCTACCTTTTCAAAGTGTGCAACTTTCTTCATGCCTAGTTTTTCATGTAGGGTGACGCTTGCAGAGTTAGGTAAAGTTATTCCACCAATAGCAGTGCGAATATTCTTCTTTTTAAGCTCGGCAAATAGAGCCAGGTATAGCGCTGTACCCATGCCCTTCGATTTCATGTCGTTGGCAATATATACACTTGTTTCCACAGAGAATCGATAAGCACTTCTTTCCTTCCACGGTGTGGCATAAGCGTAACCAATAGCCTCTCCGCTTAGCTCTTTTACCAGCCAGGGAAAGCCAGCATCCTGGATACTGTTTATACGTCGACTTACTTCAGTATCACTAATAATTTTTTCTTCGAAAGTTACTGAGCTGTTCAATATGTAGTAGTTGTATATCGCAGCTATTGCTTGGGCATCATTGTTATCGGCAGGTCTAATCATTGTTGGGTTTCTAAAATGATTTTTATATGAGTTATCTTGAAGGGTTATGAGTAAATTTTCATATATTTGAAGTTGTGTTGGATGCTTATTTTAGATCGTATCAGTAATATAGTTCCCCTGTAAAAAATGAAGTTTGTGTCGGGTGGATTTTTTTTGATTTGTAAGTATCTTGATTTTAGTTTGGGGGCTCGAAATAGTTAAGATTCACTTAATAAAGCCACCCACTCTTAAATGAGAATCCTACAAAAATAAAGAGTATCGATAAAATAGTAACTGGAATGATATGATAAGCGAGTGACTTAAGGTTTGCCTTCGAAAGGTTGGGGATTATTCTTAGTCTTGCATCTATAGCTAATAAAAATGTACAGACAAGCAAAATAAGTTTGAATGATATCAGGCGTGAGACAGGATCGGAGAAATTGAACCATTGGGATAGGTTCGGCAATAAAGTGGAAGCGAGATATAGCCCAGATAAGATCTGGATTATCAGAGCAGGGATGCCAATTTTTTCATAGCTGCTCTCAAACTGGGAGAGAAAGGCGATGTCTTTTTCCCGCAAAACTCTGGGGAGAATTGTACAGGCCAGTATTAGGTGCCCACCAGTCCAAACTGTCGCACCCAGTAAGTGAAAAAAAAGTACTACGTTGTACATCCTGTTCCCCAGACAAATCCTTGTCAGGGAACTATAGCGCTAAAATTGCCAAGTGTCTGCTATTACATAAGGAGTGAAGTGAATGAACTTTACTCCTTGGGCTCTGGACGTGACCAGACCCAGTAGGCGCCGCAGCTTATACCAAAGACGGTAAAGCATAGTAAATAGAGATTATTCATATTAAATAAGGCAAAAGCCAGAGATATTGCCATAGTTAGACTTGCCAACCATTTAGTGCGGCGACTCACGTAACCGCTGCGCCAAGTTCTAAGCAAATTTCCAAACAAGTGGTGATTTTCTATCCATTGATGGAGGCGCTGAGAGCTATGTGAGGCGGCCCAAGCCCCTAGGACGATGAATACGGCTGAGGGGAGTCCTGGAAGAATAGCTCCAATAATGCCTAGCGCAATAAAAAAACAAGCAGCGATACCCCACAGTAAGCGAATCCAGCCTTTTGCCAGTGGTGGTGTGTAGGTTAAAAGGCTGTCTTCAGTGGAATCTTTCATCAGCACCTCTAGTTTTTATTTCCAAAATCACAAAATATGAATGCAAGGCCATTTGATTGGCTTCCTTACAAGCTGTTTTATAAGAACCCGCCTCCTGGGGTAATTGAGTATTTCGAAAGCGCTTTGTTGCTATTAAAGGTGAGCAGAATATGTGGATGATTTTGCCCATTGAACTCGGTTATTCAAGAATTTACTAGCCATGTGTGGTGCTTTTCTGCAATTGATGGAAGTAAATTTAATTGAAAGGTACGCACCCATTAGCGTATAAAAAACTCAATCGGGACAGCCATTGTTAGCGTGGCACCGGGTATATCTTGCGGTGGTTTGGGCAGGGGTTCTGCACGGCGAACCAGCGCAACCACTTCGCGATCCAGAGTGGCAAAACCACTGGGTTTATGTAGTTCTACATTGAGAACCTTGCCTTGCCTGTCTATTGTGAAACGCACCCAGGGTATACCCTGTTGACGGCGTATTTGCGCACTGCGAGGGTAGCGCTTCCTGCGTTCGAGGTGTGCCTGTAACTGGTTTTGCCAAGTTAACCTGGCTTGGGATTCTCTCTGGTTAAGCGTGCCCACTTCCGGTGCGGCAGCTTGCTCCGCCTCCGGGACTTCCGCCGCGAGAGGGGCGGAGGTCTCTTCAATAACGGTCTCTCCAGTAGCCTCTCCACTGGAGTCCTGTTGATGTGCAACTTCCCTCTCTTCAACTAGCTCTGGACTATCTTCCTTATCCTCTGTGGGGGGCTCCTCTTCAGGCTTCTCGATAGCAATATCCGAAGGGGCCTCCGGCAGAATAACGGGCTCTGGCTGTGCAGTGGTTTTCTGTGGCTCGCTGCGCTGCTGGTTTGCTGGGGAGGATTCCTGCTGCTGAGGACCCACTGGTAGCGATGTGGCTGGTGCCACAGGAGCGGCGACCATACTGACTTCAAATACCTGAGGTGCCGCAGCAGGGGGTAGCGCCAGTTCGGATTTGGGCTGCCATAAAAAATAGGCGGCAATAAGTCCGTGAAGGGCTAGGGCGCAGCAAAAGGCGCAGAGCGATAGAAAAAATCGCGGACGCCTTGCAGATACTACCTTCGGGCCGGCCAAGAGACTCATTGGTTTTCGGTCGCCGGCTTATCCAGACCTACCAGAGCAATTTTCTGGTATCCGGCACTGGCAAGGCGGTTCATCAGGTCCATCAAATCCCCATATTCCACTTTGCTATCGGCGCGCAGTAGGATCTGTTGCTCTGTGCCAATTTCATTTGCCTGGAGTTCAGCAGCCAAGTCCCCTCGCGCAATAACCTTGTCCTCACTCAGAGTCAGGGTGAGGTCCTTTTGCAGCGTGAGATATTTCGGATCTTCTGCCTGGGGTTGTTGTGGAGCTGTCGCCGAGGGTAGGTTAACGGGCACACTTACGGTGGCCAGCGGAGCCGCAACCATAAAAATAATCAGCAATACCAGCATCACATCGATAAAAGGTGTGACATTGATATCGTGCTGTTCTGGCAGCTCTTCGCTACTGCCGCCGTTGAGATTGAATGCCATTAGCTGGCCCCCTGGGCCAGAGACACCGGGCGTTTTTTACTCTCGCTAACCAGTTCGGCAAGGGGGCGTGCATTCGGGTGGTGGCGATCCAGATCGCGACTAATCAGTACCATTAAGGCGGTGACGTTATCGGCCAATACCGCGCGATAATTGCCGATAGCCCGGGAAAAGTAGTTGTAGATCACTACCGCCGGAATTGCAGCAACCAGGCCGATCGCAGTTGCCAGCAGGGCTTCTGCAATACCTGGAGCCACCACGGCCAGGTTTGTGGTTTGGGTTTTTGCGATGCCGATAAAGCTGTTCATGATGCCCCATACCGTACCGAATAGACCGACAAAGGGGGCGACGGAACCGATGGTTGCCAGAATCCCGGTGCCGCGATTCATGTCGGTAGCGAGAGAAGCCTGGACTCGTTCCAGGCGAGCCAGAACACGCTCTTTTAGGCCGTCATCTGACACTGGGCCACCAGAGGATAACTCGAGTTCGTGGCGACTCGCTTCTACCAATAGCAGGGCACCGCCGGTTTGGCCTGAAAGCTTCGATTCGGCATTGGCGAACGTCTTGCTTTGGATCAGGGTTGCCAATAATTGTTTGGCCTTGCGGCGGGTCAATACCAGCTGCACGGTTTTAAAAAGCCAGATCGCCCAGGTTAAAACAGAGGCCAACAGCAGGCCGATCATTACGCTTTTAACAACGATATCCGCTGCGTGATACATGCCCATCGGAGATAAATCGTGTGCGCTAAAAGCGGTATCTCCGATGTTGGAGGTTGTAGGCGGGGAAGAGTTGCCTTGATTTTCTTGCAGCCCGACGGCGGTCACCGCACTTTCCTCGAGAGCCATTTCTGAATTGCTGAGCTCGCCCGAGTTGGAATTATTTTCCTGCGCTAGAGCCGGTAATGGGCCGAGTGTGCTGCCTAGCAAACACAATATAATTACAGTCCAGATTCTCATTACCGACTCCTGACTTCAGGTGAAAAATAAATTAGGGTGTAGCGGGCGCTAATAATTGTTCGACATTTTGTCGTGCAAAAGCAAAGGCCTGTTTGGCCCCTTCGAGGGCTACTTCTTTTTGCTCTTCGTTGAGTTCAAGAGCATCTAACGCAGTTTTGAATTGGCGCCAGTGTAACCCGCGACCATCTTCGTGTCCCGCTAAGTGTCGCGCTCCAAAAGTTTCCGATAAATCCAGATGTTTGCGCGCGTATTTGAGTAGAAATGCCGCCCCTAAGTTAGAGCCTTCAACCACGTAGAGCCAGCCCAGTGCAGAGTGGAAATCACTAATTGTGACTTCTGCTGCGGCTTGCTGATCAGCTTTCAAATCGCTCTCGGGCATTTCGAAATCAGCACAGTCCTGGAGGACTGCTGCGGAGCGGTCTCTCTCTTTCAGGCCGGGCAAAAAATTATTTAATTCGTCACTCTGAAACCAATCAGACACGGCTTGATGCAGTCGCGACTGCGTGCGAACAAACAGTGCATACCGCTCGCGATTGGAAAATGGTGACAGGGACATAATGCGTTTATCTAGACTCTCGTGGGTCGTATTTGTGCCTTCCTTCAGCCAAGCGGAAAAGGTGGGCTCTGTCGGTTCAACGGTTTGGCATTCAGCGGGATTGGTCACAGGTTTTTTCCAAAACAAATAAAACAATAACCGTCCGGTTAATCCGGTGGCTTTGTATTGGGTGACGGACCAAATTCAAATTAACCCATCCGCTACCCAATTTTTTTGGAAAATTCATCCGGTTATTCCAAATTGGTATAACATTCGCTGGCCGCTCTACTTTAAATGAGAATGGATATCATTTACAGTGCCCGCCCTCAAAAAATGTAGCGCAAGGTCTGAGTTTTGGCCCCTGAACCCACTTCAACACCAGGATTTGATCAGTTTTACCAGGAGCACCACGAGTGGCTTGTCCGTTGGATAGCGCGCCGTACCTCGGGTTTTGATAACGCTCAGGACCTGGCTCAAGACACTTTTATTCGATTGTTGGATAGGCCGAGCCTGCCGGCGGGTATTCGAAGCCCAAGGGCCTGGCTGACTAAAGTCGCAGGCAATCTGTTGATTGACCAGGCCCGTCGACAGGTACTAGAAAAAAATTATCTGGCACTGCTGGAAAACTTGCCGGAGCCAGAGTGCCCATCTCCCGAAGACAAGTGGGAGTTGCTAGGGTTGCTGGAACAGATTGACCAGTTGCTCGCTGGGTTGCGCCCCATAGAAAAAACCGTATTTTTAATGGCGAGGCTGGATGGCCTGACTTATCGCGAGATTGCTGAGCAACAGGGGTTGAGCCTTTCATCGGTGGAAAAATATATCGCCAAGGCTATGCTCAAGTGCTACGCCGCTGTTTACGAAAATGAATAACTTCCTGAGCACATGGAACTTGCCGGCTGATGAATAATTCCACGGATAAAACCAAGCAAAAGATTCCTGAAGAAGTTTTGCTCCAGGCAGTTAGCTGGCGTGTGCGCCTGGGATCTGGTGAGGCGGTGGACTCCGATCGGGATGCATGCCAACAATGGCTCTCCGAGAGCCCTTTGCACGGATTGGCTTGGCAGCGCTTCGAACAGATGGAGTCCCCCCTGGATAAAGCGGCCCGTCAGGCGCCACATTTGGCCCACTCGGCCTTGAGGCAAACTGATGCAGAAATTCGCCGCCTGAACCGCAGGTCTGCCCTCAAAACCATGGGTGGTGGTGCCCTGGGCCTTTTTGCTGTTGGCTTAGTGGGGTATGACAAGGGGCTGATGGAGCGCCTTTCTGCAGACTTCTCCTCTGGCGGTGAGCCATCCCATTACACCCTGGACGACAGCAGCCAAGTTTGGCTAAACACTGACAGCGCAGTTGAGTGGGAATCGGGGGTTGAAAGCCGTTCCCTGATGTTGACCCGGGGAGAGATGCAGATGACCAGCGCTGCTGATCCTCGGCCAATGCAGGTATCCGTACCGCAAGGTCGAATAGTTTCCAGTGGCGCACGCTTTTTTCTGCGCAATGGCGGCAACCATACAATCCTGCAGGTTGTAGATGGTGGGGTGCAAGTGCTTCCCAAAACTGGCAGTAAGCCTTTCGCCGCAAAAGTGGGTGAAGCCTATCGCCTTTCTGGAGGAGAGCCCCTCGCCCTGGATAGCAAAGTGTTTGATTACAGTGGATGGATAGATGGAGTGCTATCCGCCCGCCGTATGCCATTGGCGGGGTTACTTGAGGAGTTGTCCCGCTATCGCACCGGCTTTTTGCGTTGCGATCCCAAGCTGGATAATTACTTGGTGTCAGGTGTGTTTCAATTGCACGATACCGATATGATCCTTAAAACCCTGGCGCGCTCAGCAGGTGCTGAGCTGCGTTATGTCACCCGTTGGTGGGCAACCATCCAACTGCCGAGATGATAGGGGATCGACTCTTTTCGATCCCTTCAACTTGCTCCCAGTCGATGGATTTTTTGGAAGTGAGTAGCGTTAGTCCCTCTGTTTGCCGGTAAAAATGCCCTTGAAATTTTTCTTTTGGCGCCATTGTGGGTGATTGGGTTTGGGCTAAAGCAAAAAAACAAAATAATTCTCATTTAGATTACGGGTTTTTGATTTTCGTTCGGCTTCCTAGTTATACACCTGAGAATAGGAAGCCGCTTAAATGCAGTCCCGCGCCCCAAAACATATTTTGCCCACCTTGTTGGCACTGTTGTTGGCCGTAGTTCCCGTATCGAGTTTTGCGCAAGCCCAGCAGGGCAATACAGCGTTGATCGAATTCAGTTTGCCTGCGGGCAATCTGGGAGATGTGCTCAACCTCTACTCGCGTCAGGCCGGGGTAACGCTCTCTTTCGACGAGAACCTGGTGGAAACTATTTCTGTTCCAGCACTATTTGGTAGCTATCGTGCAGAAGAAGCTCTGTTGAGCTTGTTGCGCGGTACCAACCTGCAAGCGGTTCCCGTTGGTAGTGGTGCCTGGCTGATCCAGTCCGCTGGCGAGCAGGATCTGATGGTGCTGGACAGCATTCAGGTTGAGACTCGTGATGGCGGTGAAAAAGACCAGGCATTTCGCGAGTCCGGTTCAGTAAATATTCTCACCCAGGAAAATATTGAGCGCTTTCGCGGTACCAGTGTTGGCGATATTTTTCAGGGCACCCCCGGTGTACTTATCAGTGAAAACCGCAATTCCGGTGGTCTGGATGTCAATATTCGCGGTATGCAAGGGCAGGGCAGGGTTCCTGTCTTAATCGATGGCAGTCGCCAGGAAACAACGATTTATCGCGGTTATGCCGGGGTTTCCAGTCGCAGTTATATTGACCCAGACCTGATTGGGTCCTTGCGTATTGATAAAGGCCCAGTAATGGGTGTCGAGGGCACTGGCGCTACCGGTGGCGTTGTCAGTGTAAATACCCTACGAGCGGAAGATGTCGTAAAACCCGGCGAATTGTCGGGTTTCCGTGTTCGTGTCAGTGGTATTGGAAACAATAGCGAGGCTCCAGAGCCGGGCACCTACGCTGGTTACCACTTGCCGCGCCCTGTTTATCGCTCCGATTGTCGTTTTGCAAGTGATTGCACAGCTGACTATACAATGCCGGACAGCTTTGCGCCGGACCATGGAATGGACAGGCCCAGCCTGTTGGATTTTGAGGGTTACGCGGCGAGCTTTGCGGGCGCCCAGCGTTTTGAGTGGGGTGATCTGGTATTGGCTCACGCTCAGCGCGAACAGGGAAATTACTATGCGGGTACTGATGGCCCCGCGCCGGAAGTGGTTATTGGTGAGCCTCAAGAAATGGCTTGGTATACCGAGACTAAGGTTGAGCTGGAGAGTGAACTGGGAAAGAGTATCCCTTACCGCGCTGGGGAGCGGATTCCGAATACTAGTTTTTCTAGCGACTCCTGGTTGTTAAAAAGCAGTCTCCACTTGCCAAAAGACCAAAGCCTTGAGCTGGGCTATATCCGCTATAACAGCATCTTTGGTGAGATGATGCCCTCGCAAGTTCTTTCAACTTTTGGTCAGGCGCGCGAGTGGCTCGATAGTGAAGTGCACAACCAAACCTACACTGCACGCTATCGTTGGCAGCCGGTGGAATATGATTGGGCCGACTTGCGTGTCAATTTTTGGCACACCGATGCGGTCACTGATCTGAACACACCGAATATATTCTCTATCGAGCTGGAGGATAATATTGCGCGAAATGACGATTATCAGCGCTTTGGCCTTGATATCACCAACAGTATGCGCTTCTACCCCATGGGTGAATTGCGCTGGGATTATGGTGTTTCTGCACAGTGGGAAGACTTGGATAGCGATACCCAGACAGTTGAAGGTATTTATGCGGGTTCCCGCAGTGGTGGGCGCGATGAGTACAGCTTGTTCACCGGTATTGAATGGCAACCGTGGCCGGAGTGGACTCTTGAGTCTGGGGTTCGTTATACCCACTTCTCTTCGAAAGACAATAATCCCCTTCCATTGAGCATCGATTCTGATTCTTGTGTAGATGATGGTGAAGGTGGCTGTGAGGATGTTTACTACAGCAATAGTCACTCTGGTACTGCACCAATTGTGGTTTTGACTTGGGAGCCGATCAAGGGTTTGCAATTCTATGCCCGCCATGCGCAGGCTTTGCGTATGCCGAGCCTGTTTGAAGGTACCACTGGATTCTCATCGAGCCCCGCACTGGATATTTCCCTAGAGCCTGAGCATGCAAAAAATAATGAGGTTGGGATTAATTATCTTAACGGCCAACTATTTGAGGCTCATCATCAACTTCGAGCGAAAGTTGCCTATTTCGAAAACCATGTTGACGAGTATTTGACTCGCACCGGGGTCAACGCCTATGAAGACAAGCAAGGTAGCGGTATCTCCGATTTATTCCGTATACGTAATATCGATAGCCTCGACCTTCAAGGTTTTGAGTTGAACCTTGGATATGATGCCCACTGGTGGTTAGTTGAACTGAGTGGTACTAAATATAGCCACATTGAAGTCTGTGATGTTGCCAGCTACGTGCGTACCTACTGCACGGATTGGGGTATAGAAAATAGTTATATCAACAATATGGTCCCACCTAACTGGCATGCCAGCGCGCATATTGGCTTCCGTTTATTTCAGGAAAAACTGGAATTTGGACTGCGCGGTACTTTTATGGGAGAGCGAAACCCTGTCCCTTATTACGGCGATCAACCTGGGTTTACTGAGCCGGTGCTGTGGCAGAGCTACGAACTGTTAGATGTTTATACCAGTTTTCAATTTAACGATAGTTTTTCGGTGGATTTCACCGTCGACAACGTAGCTGATAAATATTATGTCGATGCCTTGAGTCTCGGTTTGGTGCCTGCACCGGGACGTACGGTAAGACTCAGTCTCACTTATCAATATTAAGATTAAGCATTTGGAGTTCCACAGATGAAAAGAGCAATGGCCTTGTGGGCCACGCTGTGTATGTCTCTCTTATTCGCCGCATGTAGCAGTGGGGGATCTGAAAGCAGTGAGGTGGAAAAGCCCACTGCCAGTATCGGTTTGTTATTCCCAGCCGATAGCACTTTTTCACTGAAAGATGGTCCCGTTACAGTCCAGCTCAATGGCACCGATAGTAGTAGTCCGAGGGATGCCAGCCTCACCTATCGTTGGGAACTGATCGAGTGGCCGAAGCTCAGCTTGGCAGAGCTTAATGGCACTGAAGATGCTTATACCGAATTTACTGCCGAGTTACCTGGTGACTACGTGGTAAGTCTGATTGTGGATGATGGCACTGCTAGCAGTGAGGCGTCCCGAGTGACTTTTACCGCAACCAGCCCCTACCCGGTTGCAATTACTGAACCCGTGCATAGCGTAATCCTTGGTACCGACAGCCTCGGCTTGGATGGCAGCCTGAGTACAGTTCCGACAGGAGAGAGTGGCAGTCTGGAATTTCAGTGGAATATTGTCGATAAGCCAATGGAAAGTGCGGCTTACCTAACCAATGCCGTCATGAGTCAGGCAACTTTACATCTTGATGTGGAAGGTGATTACAAGCTTGAATTAGTTGTTACTTACAACGGAGTTGATAGTGAGCCTTCGGAAGTGCTGGTAACCGTTTCCGCCGGTGATGCACCTCCTGTTGCAGTAACAGAAGACCAGACTATTACTCTCGGTGAGGAAGTTGTTCTGGACGCAAGCGAAAGTTATGACCCGGAAGGTAACTCTCTTCAATACCGGTGGAAGTGGGCTTATACCCCAGTTGAAACTGACGGTGTTCCGGTTCCCGAGTTGGAAGGAGAGACAACCTCTACCGTTAAATTTACTCCTATTGCAGCAGATACTTACAACTTGATTTTGTTTGTTTTTGATGGTGCCAGAAAGAGTGAGGAGCGTGAAGTTACCATCGTAGTTGAAGCCGATTCCGAAGCGGAAGTCAATGAAGCTCCAATTGGTGAGATAGAAGCAACCGGTTACTACCCATCCTATAGTATTGGTGAGCAAGAACTGGGTCTTCGCGCTGAATTTAATTTTATTGGCTATGACCCCGAGGGTGATGCTCTACAAATTATTGATGCGGAGCTGATTGAAAAACCTGAAGGCAGTATTGCCGAGCTGGTTGATATTGGCTCTTGGAAACCGCTGGGTAAGAAAATCCAAGAGTTGGATGTGGTTGGTACCTATCGCGTAAGCATGACCGTTTCTGACGGAACCAACCAGATAGACCTGGAAGCAACCCTGGAAGCCAAGATTGGCAAGGTAAATGGTTATCCTTCTACCCGTAGTGTCGAAGCTCAGTCCAAGTCTGTGCTCGTTGGTGATGCTTTGGTATTTGATGCCTCTAGCAGCGACCCTAATAATGATGAAATGACCTTCCACTGGGAGCTGGTTGATAAGCCTGATGGGAGTAATGCGGTAATTGAGCCGGTCACCGAGCCGGAGAGTGGGGAGCTTCGCCGCGCTCAGGTTGTTACCGATGTACCGGGCTCTTACACTGCTCGCTTGATCGTAAGTGATGACCGTGGCCTATATGCTAAGACCTACTCTGAAGATGATGGTCTTGCAAAAATTTCCAACACCTCACCAGAAATTCGCTCTGTAGTTTGGGCGCGTAACTGGGGTAGATTGTCCACTGGCGAAGATCATTACCAAATCCTGCCTTGTATGTCTCTATTGCATCGCCCTGTGGTGGTTGATGCCGATGGTGACGAAGTATTCACTTATGAAGAGTTGATCAGCGCTCCGGAAGGTGGTGAATTCACCAGCTATCCCGATAGTGAAGATTGTGAAAATACAACTGGTACCGTATTTTCGAAAGCGGGCACCTACGTATTCCGCTACTACGCCACCGATTTGATTGATGATGCACCTGAATACGATTTTGTTGTTAAAGTTGAGCCGCTAAGTGCTGCTAAGGGTGTGCGCTTACGCAACATCAACTCTTGGAATGAGAGTTTGTGGCTGCCCATGCCGTACGAAAATATTCCAAGCTACGGTACGCCATCAGATCTGCGGTGGGATACATCGCCTACTGAAGAGGAATATCTGCAGTGGTCTCTGACTGCAGTTGATGCCGATTACACCATTGAGAATGTGCAGGTGAAGCATATCAATGGTGGTTTGACCAGCCTTACACCAAGGTTCGAAGGTATTGTTGAAGGGCAGGTTATCAATGCTGGTGAGTCTCTAGACTTTAAGACCTGGGTGCCAGCCGTGCCCTGTATCCGAAATGATGATAAGGCTGAAGGTTTCCATTTCTCCTTCAATATAAAAGAGATCCCAGAGTTGACCTTTACTTATGAAACCTGGGTGGCAGTAGATGATGGTATGTTCAGCGAAGGCTGGAGATATTGTGAGGCGGGAGAGTTAAATTAAAAGTAAAGGTATGTTCAATTAATTGAGCATACTTCCTCTACGACTTCAGAGTAGCTTGAAAGTTGTATTAAAAGGGCATCTGTTAGATGCCCTTTTTTCAGAAAAAAGTGTGTGAGTCTTTCGAGGTTGTGGCGAGAAGGGTAGTGCCAGCTTTTAATACTTATTTATATTTTCTTCAGATTTGAATCCTACACTTTCAATTCATTTCCTTTATGCAATTAAAAACTGTTTTGCTTCCAGTCGGCAACAACTTCCAGTAAAAACTGCTGGTTTATATCGTTGTTACTGCATTTATAAATTTGTAGGCGCTCGCCTTCTTCTGCGGAACTGCCTGGTGTGTCAATACAGTAGCTCCAATCCTTATCGCGGTTTTGGATAGTGCCATCCTGTTGAATTTGCCACTTTTCTGAATTGCCTCCATCACAATCCCATAAGTGCATCTTATCGCCATTGTCTGCGGAGCCAGTATTGTAGTCTACGCAGTATTTATTATTACCCTTAGGGCGAAGCTGACCTTCGGCGGTATAGACAAATTGCTGCTCGTTGCTGGTATTGCAGTTGGATAGCGTCAGGTTTGAGCCATTGCTGTATCCCTGGGATACCGTCATACAAAGATTACTATTTGAGGCTGAGCGAAGGCGCATATATCCTGGCAGACTTCTTCGTACCCCAACAAAAGGGATTGCTTGGCTTGTATAGCTAGGCGTATTAGCAGCAGTGCTGGGGTCCATGCCAATTGCGGTAGCTCCGTGGGCAACGGCGAGATAGGCATAGCCGAAGTCGGTATTGCTGAAATCTCCCGAGCTATTCCATAGATGCATTAGCTGTTTGGTGTTGGCGGCCTCATTGGCTGTGACTTGATAGTGGTCACCAGCTTTCACATTGCCGCAAAATATCCGCTTAGAGCTATTGGAATCTATCGAATCAATATTTCCAGAAAATTCTTCGGGATCTGCTGTATCAATATCGGGACAAAGGAATGCATGCAGATTGTAGTTGTCTAGTGCTGATTCCATGCGGTTATTGACGTTTCCGCTTTGACCACCGGTAAACATAACCAAGACTTTTTTACCCCTTGGTAGAAGCTCGCCCAGGGTAGGCCAGCCAATATTCTTCAGGGTGCTGCGATAGTCTGAGGAGGGTGAGCTGGCCTCTAAGTGCGCAAGTAGGTCCTGATAGCTGAATTGCAATTCACCCAGCTGTTGTTTGATATATTGATCTAACAAGTAGATCTCATCGGCATACCAGGCAGCAAACCAGTTGCTATCGGGCTTCATGTCGATATAAAGCATTAGCGGTGCATTGAGTTCATTATTCGCAAGCCAGGCCTTGATGTCGTTCAGGCAGTGAATTAGCCGGTCATCACTACCATTGCTGCTACACATATGATTGCCAATATCGCTCTGGCCATGGGCGACATAGGGACCATATGAGCTGCCCTGCCATGGACCGTGGTCGACAACATCCAGCTCCAGTGAACGAAAGCCTTTATCCAACCAGTCTGTGAGCGTTTCACCGGCTTCCAGGCGCTCGTAGCTGTTGTGAGGTTGGAGGTAGTAGAGTTGGTCGATGCGATGCTGTTCCTGTGGGGCGTCTGCGATTATTTGGAGGCTAGGGGATGTGCTCGCATGTGTGTTTGCAGAGAAAAATAATATTAACGAGAATAAACACGAAAAAATGATTTTATTTGGCATAAGAGTGTCCATCTAGGGTTTTAATGATAGAGGCTGCCATGAATGAAAGGGGAGGGATACTAGTACGGTTGTATGAAAATGATATGACACTTGCCAATTCATGGTTTTTTTTAGTGAATGGCTAAATCTTTAATGGCACTTTGATGAATGTAATTATCAATGTTGATTTTATGATTGCAGGCTTAAACTGCAAACTTTATTATTTTTCTTAGTGGACAATAAATTTCTATTGAAGCTTTCAGTTTCACCTTGGCAAGTTGGGATTTCCTGAATGAACAAGTACTTTTAGGGTGGGGTAATTTCAGGGATGTTTGCCAGGGACAACCTGAAATTAAGGTTTCTTTTTCAGCCGTTTCTCTACCTGTTTTTTCTCCCACTCAGGTCCAAAAAATGTAAAAGGCTTAAAGGTTCGCATAGCGTGGGAGGCGATTCCAATACCCCAGCCCAGGGCAGCCCACAGGGACCAAAGGTAGTCGGGGGAGAGGATTAGATTAGCGATAAAAAGGCCAGCAATAATTACCAGGTAGGTGATCAGGTGTTGATAGAAACCCTTGAGTCTTCTTACATGCTCAATGGCTTCTTTCTCTTTTACTGAAGTTTGCTGCTCAGGCTGCATCATGTAGATCTCGGTGAAGTCAGGCTATTTGGTGCCGAGTAGATAGCGAAGTAATCTTATCTTGTTGTTTATACTGGGGATATTAACCACAGCCAACCCTGGCAGGCAAGGATAAAAGGGGTGGAAAAAGTTGAGTTTTGTAAAGAGAGGACGTTAATAATCCCGTTGGTCTGGAGTGATTTTAGCGGGGTAGGGCAGTGGTGCTATCCATGACTACCAATTCAAACTTATTGGGAGCCCGGATTGCCAGGGCTCCCGAACTCCGAATATAAAGGTTATACAGTGCTGTCCGGCTGTCTTTCCGGGTGGGCATCAATAAAGGCCGGCAGTTCGTTACAGGCCTCAGCAATTTTTTGTATTTTGGGGTATTGATTCATATCCATACCAAAGCGTTCGGCATTATATACCTGCGGCAGTAGGCAGCATTCAAAAAGTCCCGGGGTGTCACCAGCCGCAAAAGGCGCGGGTTTTAGTTGTTGCTCCAGAGCGGAAAAGCCTAAGTGAATCCACTGCTGAATCCATTGGATCTTCTGTTCTTCCGTAATTTTGAATTCAGAGACTAGATATTTGAGCACGCGAAGGTTTTGCAGCGGCTGAATATCGCTGGCAATGCTTTGTGCAAGGGCGCGAATATGGGCGCGAGCGTCGGCACCTTTGGGCAGCAGCGCAGGTTCTGGGTGTGTTTCTTCCAGCCACTCCAAAATAGCCATGGACTGGGTCAGGCTGGTATCCCCATCGTTGAGCGTTGGCAATAGCCCCTGAGGGTTTAGGCTGCGATAGCGCTCGCCGTGTTGATCGCCTTTCAGCAAGTTGACTGGAAGATAGTTATAGCTCAGGCCTTTTAAGTTAAGCCCTATGCGCACCCGGTAACTTGCGGAGGAGCGGAAATATCCGTAAAGGTCCATTCTCTTTCCTTTTTTATCAATCGCTTTGGTGGCGGCAGGGAAAGCCGCCGATTAATTTATTAGTTCTTTTCCCCGGTTATGATGGCGTTTTCCAGGAATTGACATAACCCTCAAACTCTATTGCATGGGCATCGGGGAGTATATCCCACGGGGTGCGGCTATCGATCATAACCGCCACTTCGTCGGTTGCCTCACGGGCATGCTTTGCACCGATGGCAAATGCCTTTGGGTGGGGTCCATGGGTGAACCCCATGGGGTGCAGTGTGAGCATGCCGGGATGAATATTGTCTCGGCTGAAAAAATTGCCGCGGTGATAAAAGATCAGTTCATCGTAGTCGTCATTGCTGTGAAAAAACGGCACTTTAAGAGCGCCTGGATCACTCTCGATAGGTCGCGGCACAAAAGTAGCCACCACAAATCCCGGACCCACAAAGGTGGTGTGGGCTGAGGGGGGCAGGTGATAGCGATGGCTCATGATCGGGCGAATATCTCTCCAGTTGATTCGCACTGCCAGGTTGTCGCCGGTCCAGCCGATAGCATCTAGTGGGTTGAAGGGGTAGATGATCTTGGAGAGTTGCTGGCGGGCCTTGACCACCACTTGCCACTGGGAGTCCCCCTGTTGGGCAAGAAAGGGTTCGTCGATCTTCGGTACATCCAGGATTGCCTCATCAAAGATGGCGTTGGGACCTAGGATGCCTTTCTCTGGAAGCTGGAAGTGGCCGCCGCTAGCTTCAATCAGTAGCAATTCCAGCGGCTCATTCTCTGTGGGAGAGAGTCGCCACATGGTACCTCTGGGTAGGAGGATGTAGTCTCCATCGCGGATACTCATCCGGCCAAAATCGCAGAACAACTCACCACTGCCGTTGTGAACGAACAGTAGTTGGTCGCCATCGGCATTGCGCACTAAATGATCCATGGGTTCCCGGCAGATCCACAGGCCTACCTGGCTATTTTCATTGCGTAAAAGGAGCTTTTGGTCCCAAGGGCTGTTACCTGTATGGAGGATCTTGGTGCCATCGAAAGCGTGTGGGCGCAGTGGGCCGGTAAATTGGCTCCAGCCAGTGGGCGGGTGGCTATGGTAGAAGTGGGTGCAGGGACCAAAAAAGCCCTCTTTGCCCATCTCCCGTTCAAAGGTGTTAGCCGGGAAATCTGCATGGGCCTGGCGGCTGGTCTTACCTTCAACGCGGGGAAAGCGGATCCACTTATTCATGGGCGGCCTCGCTTCATGCTGGCAGGGCGGCTGGTGGAGGATTGATCAATTTGGCGGTAGTGCTGCTACGCATGTTTTTTGCGTTTAAGCGGCATAGTATTAACAAAAATGGCGCTGAAAACCCTATACTGTGCGACCAATTTTGTCCGGTTTTCCTGGGCCTTTCCGTGCAACATTTGCATGCACGGTGGTTACAATTGAAACTAATGTTAGTTAAATTGGGCATCTGGTACAACCGGGGTTCGAAGATAGGCAGTTGTGAGAGCAGCCATGACCAATGACCACAATGCGCCGGAGACGGCGGTGAAGCAGGATGAACTGCGCCTGGAGAAGTTCTTACCATATCGCCTGTCGGTACTCTCTAACCGTGTGAGTAACGCCATTTCACAAGCGTATGGTGCGCGCTTTCATCTCACCATTCCCGCTTGGCGGGTAATGGCTATACTCGGGCGTTTTCCCGACCTATCTGCGGCAGAGCTGGTAGAGCAGACGGCCATGGACAAGGTGGCCATTAGCCGTGCGGTTTCCTCCCTACTGAAGAACGATTACATCACCCGCAGTGAAGACCCCGCGGACCGTCGCCGCCAGGTTTTGAACCTGTCTGAGCTGGGGCGTGAGGTGTATGCCCGCATAGTGCCGCTTGCGCATCAATATGAAAGTGACCTGATCGCTTCGCTCACCCTGGAGGAGAGGGAGCAACTGGATGGCATTATCGAAAAACTGATGGTTCGCGCTAAGGAGTGGTCCGAGCGCGGCTTGATTGACCAATAAATAGGATAAATAAAGGAGTTTTCAGATGTTTGAGCATTTAAGCAGCTTACCGCCAGACCCAATTCTCGGCCTGCTGGCCAGCTACCGTGCGGATGAAAACCCCAGCAAAATCGACCTAGGGGTAGGGGTTTACAAGGATGAAGCCGGCCACACGGCGGTTTTGCAGGCAGTTAAAGAAGCCGAAACACGCCTGCTGCAAAGTGAGGAAACCAAGGCCTATATCGGCCCCGCGGGTACCCCGGGTTTTAATTCGGTGATGCAGGAGCTGGTACTGGGTGCAGGTCATCCGGCACTGGTTGGCGGCCGTGTGCGCTCAGCGCAAACTCCTGGTGGCTGCGGCGCCCTGCGCGTGCTGGCCGAACTGATCAATCGCGCCAAAGCCGGCGCTACCGTTTGGGTGAGCGATCCTACTTGGGCAAACCATGTGCCCCTTCTCGGCAATGCCGGCCTGAACATCAAGAGTTACCCTTATTACGACCGCGCCACCAGCAGTCTGCAGTTCGACAAAATGGTCGAAACTCTGAAAAACGTGGGCGAGGGCGATGTGGTCCTGTTCCACGCCTGTTGTCACAACCCATGCGGCGCAGACCTGTCTCGTGAGCAGTGGAAACTGCTGGCAGAAATGGCGCAGAAACAGGGCTTCACACCATTTATTGATATGGCCTACCAAGGCTTTGGCGAAAGCCTGGAAGACGATGCCTACGGCTTGCGCCTGATGGCAGAGTCTGTACCCGAAATGCTGGTGGCGGCTTCCTGTTCCAAAAACTTTGGCCTCTACCGTGAGCGCGTTGGACTGGCCATGGTGATCTATGCCAATGGCGAGAGCGCCGATAAAGGTCACAGCCAGATGTTGAGTGCAATTCGTGGGAACTATTCCATGCCACCTTCCCACGGTGCTGCGATTGTGGAATCTATCCTTACAGATGCAGGCTTGAAAGCGAACTGGGAAGCAGAACTGACCGAGATGCGTGAGCGTATCAACGGACTGCGCGCCGGCTTGGTTGAGGGCTTGGTTGCTGCCGGAGCTGCAGGCGACTTTGGCTTTATCCGACAGCAGAAAGGGATGTTCTCCTTCCTGGGCATTAACCCAGAGCAGGTACAGCAACTACAGAAGGACTACTCCATCTATATGGTGGACTCCAGCCGCATCAGTATTGCCGGCTTGAGCTCCAGCAATATGGAATACTTCTGCAAGGCGGTTGCCAGCGTGCTGTAAATTCGGCAAATTGGGGGTGAGCGGAATGCTCGCCCTTTAACATTTACCTAAAGAAGTAAGAGTGAAAGATGGAAGTTGAGCTAGGAGCCCCAGTGTCTGAATCCCCCTCCCAAATCTGGACCCCGCAGAGCTGGCGAAACTTCACCGCACACCAACAGCCCAAATACACCTCCGCCGAAGAAGTTTCTCAAGTTGCCAAGCAGCTTGCTGGTCACCCGCCGCTAGTGTTTGCCGCCGAAGCGCGCGAATTGCGTCGCCAGTTGGCCCAGGTAGCGGAAGGCAAGGCGTTTTTGTTGCAGGGTGGCGACTGTGCCGAATCTTTTGCCGACTTCAATGCCAACCGCATTCGCGATACTTTTAAAGTATTACTGCAAATGGCGGTGGTACTGACCTTTGCCGGTAACCTGCCCGTAGTCAAAGTTGCGCGTATGGCCGGCCAATACGCCAAGCCTCGCTCCGCCGATACGGAAACGATTGATGGGGTAGAGCTACCTAGCTATCGTGGCGATATTATCAACGGCATCGACTTTACCGCCGAAGCCCGCCAGCCAGATCCCCAGCGAATGGTCACCGCCTATAACCAATCGGCGGCAACTCTCAATTTGTTGCGCGCCTTTGCCCAGGGCGGCCTGGCCGATTTGCATCAGGTGCATGGCTGGAATCTGAGCTTCCTGAAAAATAATCCCCAACGCGAAAAATATGCACTCTTGGCCGAGCGCCTGCAGGAAGCGCTGGAATTTATGGCTGTTTGTGGAGTGACCTCAGAGAATACTCCGGCAATTCGTGAAACCGTGCTTTATACCTCTCACGAAGCACTGTTGATGGAATACGAACAGGCACTCACCCGCACCGACAGCCTCACCGGCAAATGGTATGACTGCTCCGCGCATATGCTCTGGATTGGCGAGCGCACTCGCCAGTTGGACGGTGCCCATGTGGAATTCCTCTCCGGGGTTTGCAATCCCATTGGCGTAAAAGTAGGCCCCAGTATGCAGCCTGATGAGCTGCTGCGTTTGATCGATAAACTCAACCCAGAGAATGAAGCCGGCCGCCTAACCCTGATTACCCGCATGGGAGCGGATACCCTCGCCGATAAATTGCCCGCGCTGGTACGTGCAGTACAAGCAGAAGGGCGCTCCGTGGTTTGGAGTACGGACCCCATGCATGGCAATACCGTAAAAGCCGGCAATGGCTACAAAACCCGCGATTTCGATAAAATTCTGCGAGAAATCCGCGACTTCTTCTCCGTACACTGGTCCGAAGGCAGCCACCCCGGCGGCATCCACTTGGAAATGACCGGGCAACATGTCACCGAATGTACTGGCGGCGCCTGGAAAATTTCTGAAGCCGATCTTGCCAGCTGCTACCGCACCCAGTGCGACCCAAGACTCAATGCCGACCAAGTATTAGAGTTGGCTTTCTGTGTGTCTGAATGGTTGCGGGCTGGACGGATTGCCTAACGGCTTAATTTAAATGCTAATACATTGGCCCCTTGCTCTGAGATCGACACTTGGACAAGGGGTTTTTCTTTACTGGAAATAAAGCTGAGAGTTAAGAGTCTTGAGCTAAGAAATGGCCCCCAGCTTGATTGCCAGTTACTGGTTCCAGCGTTCAATAATTTCAAATTTGAAACCTACACCCACTTCGTGATCAAAACAGACCAGAGATTTCGGTCGTCGTGACCGTTATTTCTGAGTATTTGTAGATTGAAGATGAAAGCCTAATAAAATCAACGGGTTGGATACGCTAAGAAAATCTGTGATAGTGGTCATTATGACCATTTTTCCATTTGTGAACATGGTGGCAATTGATTGTATCTAGTTGATTTTTAAAGAGAAGTCAGAGCTATGGCGGGAATTTGCATCTGAAATAGTAATCAAGATAATAGTGGTCGTGATGATCACTATATAAATGTTGTACAAACCCGCTGCGCGGGAGTGGTGCCACCTTTAAATTATAAGAGGCATTTTAGAAAATGCATAACCGGGTATTGCAAAATATATTTTCTGCGTACAGTGGTTATTTATCTAAAACTGCGCAGCCACTAAAAAATTTGAAAGCTATCTCATCAATTCAAGAGTGCCGTACAAAAGCGATGGGAAGCAGTTATTATCGCTGTAAGCACAACCATGTAACTGAACAGTATCATTCTTGCAGACACAGAAGCTGTCCTCTTTGTTCAGGTCGAAAACAGTTACAGTGGGTTGATCAGCAGCGTCGTAAATTATTTGATACAGAGCATTTTCATGTGGTCTTTACTATTCCTCATGAGTATCTGCAATTATGGCAATACAACGAAGAAAGGCTTACAGATATACTCTTTTTATCAAGTAAAGAAACGCTATTTGAATTGATGGCGAGTAAGGCTTATCACGGAGTAACCCCTGGGATGCTTATGGCTCTGCATACTTGGGGAAGACAGTTAACTTTACATCCTCATATACACTGCTTGATAACCGCCGGCGGTTTGACTTTAAGGGAAAACTGGAAAGAAACAGGTGAATATTTATTACCTGTGCGAGTGGTAAAGAGCCTTTATAGAGGAAAATTTCAAGCGCTTTTATTAGAACAGTATCGTGCCGGGTTACTCAAGCTCCCTCCCAACTGGTCAATAGGCCAATTTGATATCCTCTTTAAAGCTTGCTATCGCAAAGAATGGTCGGTTCGTATTCAGGAACGATATGAGCATGGCCGAGGTGTTCTGCTGTATTTTTCACGCTATATCAAAGGCGGTCCGCTGAAGCCAAAGCAGATATTAAATGTGGATCATAAGGGGCTGAAGTTTCGTTATTTTGATCACCGTGATCAGCGACGTAAGCAACTACGGTTAAAGCCTCAGGAGTTCTTAAGGCGTATTTTGCAGCACATACCCCCGATAGGTAAGCATATGGTACGAGGTTACGGATTATATGCTGGATGTAACAAGAAAAAGCACGATCTATGTAGCAATCTCGTGGGTTTAATGAAAGATCAACCACTCCCGGCTGGATTACAAATCCAAGATCTGGTGGTAGAGTGTGGTCAGTGCCACGAGCCCACAAAACTGAGTGGCAGGGTGTGGTCTAAGGCGAAAAAAGGAATTTCCTTTATAAAGGGGGTGGCTCGGCAAGATAGTGCCGGCGGGAACGTACAACATGGCGATGAACCAGACACTGCAGGAATGGGCCTCTTTAGTTCGGCCTAAATTTAATGCCAGGTCATTTTTTTTACCGCCTGCAGTGCAGGTTATCTAAGCGTTAGGCCCTAAGGTAGGAATATGGATCAATCTATTACTTTGAACATCCCTCAAAATCTTTCTGATGAAGGATGGGAAAAAATATCCGAAGTATATAAATGTATGGACGGCTGGATCGAAGGGAAAGATTTTCCGTATTGGTATGGCACAGAAGAGGATGAAAGATACATTTCCGTATCATTCGAACCAAGTGGCCTTCTCTTTTCCGGTAATGTTAATGATGATCTTTGGGTCGGCTGGCTTACGCAATTATGTGCAAAGCTTTCAATTGCTCTAGGTATTGAGGTTCACGATGCAACTATGTAAAAAAAGCCTAACAAGTAAAGCCAGCAACGCCACTTCGTGGCTGGACTCGCTACGCTCGCCGCTGCTTTAGGCGTTATGTGAATACATGAATTACTACATGCTTTCAAAAGACCTATGCTTAGGTCAATCGAGACTGGAACATGTTGATTTAAGTATGGGCATGGTTCATGGAATTTTTACGCAAGAACCTGATTATCAAAAAGTAAAAAATGTTTTTAAACTGTTCGCCAACGAGCAATATGATGAATATCATCAGAAAAGAGATGATTTAGAGTTAACCCTTCAAGATGAGTCAGGTAATAAAATTTCTACTCACTTTATCCACATTGAAGACTACTCTCCAGAGTTTGAAGAGATTAGTGTAGAGGTCAAATTAGTAGACCCTCAGTCATGGGCAGGTAATGCGAACACATAACCAGTGCAGGCAAAATCGCCCGCAAGCGGGCTGGACCTCCCTGACGGTCGGCCTTTGCTGCAAGCGTTAGAGATCAAGGATGTATAAATATCTGTATTTGACTCACCCAGAATGGGCGAGCGCTTGGGTAAGTGGAGGGAAAATTCCACTGAATCCTGCCAGCGCCTACAAAAAAATGGATAGGGAAGGTATCTATACGCCGGATGAAAACCTCATTTATGAGTCTACACATGATTTAGAATCATTCGGACATCTCATAAAGGTTGATGGAGTTAGGGATCTTAAAATAGGAAAAATAGTAGAGAATGGAAGAACTATAGCTGAAAATGTAAGGGCATCTAAATATCATGAGGATGGAGTCATCCTTTCCCTATGTAATAGAAAGAGCAAGGAAATAGCTAAGAAACTCAATAAGAAAGCATGCGTAAAAATATTGGATGTTGATGTCTTAAAGAAGGTCATTGATGATCAGCTGGGGAAGGTAAGTATTGCGAAGTGTTGTGAGTACACTGCATCTTATAATCGCAATCATTTTCTTAAATCAACGGAAGATGAGTGGCAAGATGAATTTAGGTTATTTTGGGATCACCAAGAGCGCATTGAGGTGACTTTACCTAAAGGTATTGCCAGGCGGATCAAGCTAAATCTCTAACAAAGCGCTGCAGGCCGACGGACAACTTTGTGCGCTTTTTGCGCGGTCGCTGCGCTCCCATTATCGCGCATAAAGCGCCCAAAATTGTCCGCGGCTGAGCGCGGCGTTAAGGCATCCAGAATCGTATGAAGTGGTTAATTTTTCTGATAATTCTTGGGGTAAGTGAAGTTGCAGTCATAGGTCAACTGCATTCAATACTTGGCCTTTATGCTTTGATAGGACTTTATATAGTTACTACTGCCATCGGTGGCGTGTTTCTATATATGCAATACCCTGAATTCAAGCGGTCGATGAATGCATCCAAAAAGATAGGTAAGAAATTTAAAAAGCAATTTGCGGGTGAAGAATATTCGCTATCAGCAGAACAACTTGAAAAGTTGAGACCTTTTTTCTTTGTGGTTCGTTATGGTGTTGCTTTTGCTCTAATTGTAATTCCAGGGGTTGTCTCTGATATAGTTGGTGTTGTAATGGTCTTGCCTGTTGTAATTAGTTACTTCATTAATCGCAGTATAGATAAAGCAATTGCCAAAGCGGAAGCCCAGCCTTAACAAGGCGCTGTAGCGGACTCCGTAAAACTGCCGTCTTTTTTACATAAGGCGCAAAAAAGCCACCAATTTTACTACGCCGGTAAGCGCGGCGTTATACCTAATTATGATCTGTCCTAAATGTCAATATCAAAGAAACCCTTATGAAAGGGTGCCGGAGTGGCAATGCCCCTCATGTGGCGTCGCTTATCACAAATATGAGAGTATCAAAGAAGAAATAATTATTGAAAGAGAAGAGAGAGAGCAGGAAGAGCAAGATATAATACATAGAATTGCTGAATTTCGGCCATTTGCAAATTTTTGTATTGCTCTATTTTTTGGCTATTCCATATACTTTTTGATCGCAGGTGAAAACAGTATGGGGGTTGTTTGGCCAATTATTTTAGGTTCTTCTTTACTTAATCTATGTAGAAGTATGATTAATACCGGGATTTTTTTTCATGTAAATAATAAGTTAATGCCTAAAGAGAAACACCCTACAAATTTTAAAGTTGAGTTGGTAGCTGTTTTTTTTGGGGGGGTATGGTTACTTTATGTTGGTTTTATCAATTTTGTCAGTAATGGTTGGTAAATGTGTAACAAGACGTTGCATCACGACATCCAAGGCTGTGTGTCTTTTGTGGTACGCTGCCCTTATACCACAAAAGCCGTCCAACTTGGCGCGGCTGGACGCAGTATTAGTACTATATTGGAAATATCATGTTTAATTGGCTAAAGAAAAAAATAAAAACGTGAAGGAAAATGTTGAACCTCTGGTGGAGCAATATGATCCATATAAAGATGGTGGGGTACGCCTAAAACAGCTGCTTGCTGGCTCAAAATTCATTTATCGGGACACTAATCTTTCGAAAGATCAACTGTCGAAATTTCAAGTAGGTATGTTCTTTAAGGAGCATACTGCATGTGATGCGACGGCGAAATTTGGCGGTATCAATGGAAATGTAAGGTTTCTAATCGTAACGTCCACACCAAAAGATTTAAGCGTGTTGAGTCCCAATCCAAGCTTTGCTCATTCAGTTGTAGGAATGAATGAGGTTTATAAAGTAATTGCCGTTTCTGAAAAGCAGGGATATTTTCAAATTACTGTACTCCACGTTCCTAACGAGTTTAGGTCTTATTTTAGTTCGCAAGACGCTCAAGGTTTTGAAGGCCTGGTGTTACAAAGCACTGAACAGGATTTTAACGAAGCGTGCACAGTACCGGTTGATCCTGATTTAGAACATCCAGATTGGGTCGAAAGAGTTAAACCTCCTATTGGTTTGGACAATAATCATGAACCGATACCAGCCTAAAGTACTAACAAACAAAGGCAGCACCGCCCTTCGGGCTGGACGCGCTAACGCGCGCCGCTGCTTTGGGCGTTAGAAATACAGGATCTATAATGGATATTTCTGATTCACTTAAGCGTGCAGAAAACTCACTTAGGGATTTGATAAATTTCATTTTACTCAAACAAAGCGGAAATAACTGGCATGACTCATGTGGGGTGTCAGAAAAACGAATAACCCAGTGGAAAGACCGAAAAGAAATTGACGAAAAGAAATTTGGATATAGTGATCCACGAATAATTTATTATGCTGATTTTTATGATTTAAAAACAATTCTTAAAAAATGCTGGGATAAGGGTTTTTCGGAAGTATTTGGAAGGTGGAAAGAAATTGAGGTTCTTCTCGATATATTAGAGGAACTTCGAAATCCAGATGCTCACAGGAGAAACTTACTCCCATATCAAAAGCACCTGGCTATTGGCATTAGTGGAAAAATTCGAGCAGAAATTACAGAGTACTTTAGTAAAATGGAAACAGGCGAATCATATTACCCTAGGATTGAAAGCATTCAAGATAGTTTAGGAAATACTTGGACTATTGGAGAGCGTAATACATTTAATACAAACTGCATTTTAAGGCCGGGTGATCAAATCCAATTTAATGTAGCTGCAACTGATCCTGTTGGTGATACATTGGAATATGCTGTATTGCCTGGGGCATTCCCTTATGTATTTGAATGGAAAAATAGTGGTGATTTTGATTTGACGATAGAAAATAGCCATGTTGGCGAGAAGCTTTGGATTACAATAGCTATTAGAAGCCCGAGAGAATTTCATGCAACATCAGAGGTTGGACTTGGGAAGGTTGATGATGTAGTAAAGTTTGGATTCGAGGTTTTACCACCTAAATTAAATGCTAAATCGGGTAGCCGGTAGTTTCTAGCTACCGGCCCCCACACCACCCATCGTGCGGGTCCGCAATGGGCGGTTCCCTATCCGTAATGAATCTCTACCCAACGATCTCGCAATGAAATCAACCCCATCTCTTCGAAGAACTCATTATTGAGCGCAATATGAATACCCTCAGTTTTTGCGCTTCGCCAGTAACTTTTACCGGTCGAGCCGCAGGTAACTGCCAGCGATTCACTCACACCCATACGCAGTAAATTTCGAACTTTCGTTCTCACTCTGCGCCAATTCTTCCAATAGCTCATTCTTAATCGCCGCCGTATCCAGCAGTCTAGATCAATACATTTTTGATAGCCTTGCGCTATTCCAAAATAGTTGATCCAGCCACGGAGGTATACGGTAAGTTCCTTCAGTTTCTTTTCCATCGAAATGCCACGGGACCGTCCTGTAATCTGACGGACGTGGTATTTAAATTGGCGCAGTGACTTATCATGCCAGACAAGCTTTGCTCCACGAAAAGAAAAACCCAGAAACTTACAACGACTAACGGGGGCTACTTGGCTTTTAGCATCGTTAACTTTGAGTTTAAGCTTGCGCTCAACAAAGCGTTTAATGCTCGCCATAAGCCGTTCGCCGGCACGTTTAGAGGAAACGACAATCACAAAATCATCCGCATAGCGGACAAAATCGTGCTGGCGTTTTTCCAGCTCTTTGTCGAGCAGGTCGAGTACAATATTGGAGAGCAGCGGCGATAAAGGGCCCCCTTGTGGCACCCCCTCATGACAGGCTTTCCAGCATCCATCTTCTACACTTCCTACACGCAAGTAACTTGCGATCAACTTGAGTAAACGCTTATCGCTGATTCTTTGGCCAAGTAAACTCATGAGGAAGTCATGGTTGACCCGGTCGAAGAACTTAGATAAATCGACATCTACGGCTATCCGCTTCCCGCCTTCGATATACTTCTGTAGCTTTTTCACCGCATGATGCTGTGATCGCTTTGGGCGGAACCCATAGCTGAACTCCGAAAAGGTTTTATCGAAACTGGGACCGATGATTTGGGCGATAGCCTGCTGTATAACACGATCAAAGATCGTAGGTATCCCGAGACCACGCTGGCCGCCATCTGGCTTGCGAATGTAGACGCGCCTGACGGGAAGCGGCTGGTAATGACCCTGTCGAATAGTCTCGATGAGGTCGTCGCCAACTGCCTTGAAGTGCTGCATAAAATTATCGACAGTAATCTCGTCAATGCCTGCGGCACCTTTGTTGCTTCGCACGTGTTTCCATGCAGCATTAAGATTTTCTTTGCTGAGGATGGTTTCAAGCAGATTTTCATTTGAGTTGAGTGTCATGGCAGTGCGCTACGTCAATTTTATATCCGGCTGGCAACATATCGGCAGGCTAGCCCTGTCTTTTAACTCGTGGATTTTGGGTTCAGGCCTTCACCGTATCCAAGGTATTAATCTTGGTATTAGGCTACTATGCCGTCGGCTGACTTCTGTTCAATCACCTTGGCCATTACTGGCCGAGGCGCCGCTGTGTTCCACCAATTTTGTTTACCCCCGCGATGGTGGCTAACGGGCTGGGCCTACTTATGAGTCAGCGGCCACGCTGACAGCTTTACAGCAGCAGGTTGAACAGATCTCCCCAGATAAGAACGTGAACTTTCACTACACAACTGCATCATTTACTCTACCCGTTAGACCACATGGCTTTGGTATCCTTGGCTACCTCGCCTCCAGGCTAAGCCTTATATGATGTTTCTGTCCGTCAGCTCGTAGTTTTGCTAGCGGCTTCCTCCCCACAAGACCTCGCGGTATTGCAGTTGCCATTCGCTAGTAGTTAGCATTTAATGGAAACCATTAAATGGTGATCCTCCTACAGGGGACTTTCACCCCATTAGTTCACGCCCATGCTGGGCGTACCAAATCAATGCATCCGACCGCTGACGCGTCGGCTGATTGAGGCGTTATGTGCCAATAAGAAGGGCTCAAGTTGAACTGGATTAGAATATTAAAATTTTCGATATTACTATTTATTTCGCTTACTACACTTTCAACTTGTATAAGCTATTCTTGGGGGATCTCTGCTTTAGAATATGGAGAATCCAAGGAGTTCTTTTTGCTAAGCTATGGTGCATCTAGTCTTTTATCTATCGTAATATTGAGTATTTTAGCTGAGAAACGGGAAGATTTTACGTTTCTTCATTGTACTATTACTTGTGTCATTTGTTGGTTATTTAGCACTGCTACTTTGGCAATTTTATTAGAAACAATCTATTACCCTAAAACATGGATAATCGATGCCCCAATAACAATTGTAGAAATATCAATTGCTACATTAATTGGAGTAATGATTCGAAGAGTAAATTCATTAAGGCTGACTCAGGATGCAAACACATAACCAGCACAGGCATGTTCGCCCTTGGGGCTGGACCTCCGCAAACTGTCACTTTTCTTGCTTTGCAACAAAAGCGACATTTTGCTACGGTCTATGCTGTAGGCGCTATGAGTCCGAATGACAAGGTTTCATTGTGAATGAGAAAATAAATATATTTCTATCAAGCTTGTTTATCCTTGTCGTTGTAGTTGGGTTGTCAATTTTCGCGGGTGTTGCGTACATCTATACACTTTGCGGTCTATCGGTGTGGGCTGTGATCGGTCACTTGGTCAAGCTAGATGATGATATGCCGGGAGAGTGGAGCAACATGGAAGGTTCACCCGAAGCTTGGCGTAGGTCAAGAGTAGAGCTTTTAATAAAATCCTTAGTAATGTTTTCTCTCGTTACAACTACGTTGGCTTTTCCAAGCCTGGGAGAATTCGGTGCTCACTGAAGTCGTGGAAACTCATAACAATGCCGGGCAGTTTGCTCCGAGCCTGCGGCCCTCCGTGGGACAGTTTACGTTATGTGTTTTAAGAAGGGACTGAGTTTTGCCAAAATATCAAATCCCAAGGTCAGCCGGAGAATTTGAGATTCTTGAATCTAAATCTGGTAATCCAATGATATGGAATCGGAAAAAAGGTAAAGGAAAGGTTATGATTCCATGCAGAGATCGTAGTCATGCTGAAGAAATATTAGGGAAGTTAAAGGATCTCAAAAATGGAGGTGAACTATGGATTTAAAGCTCGAATTAGACGGTTCGGCGGGTACACATAACCAGTTGTTGTAGTACGTTCCGGCCACAAAAGACGTGGCCTCCACCGGACAGCCTGCACTGTGTTTCGGCTGCCGCTAAGCAAGGCGTTCAGGCTGTAGAAAAACTCTTAAAAGGTAGCTTTTTGTTAAAATGGAGGTCTTGATGACGAGATTATCCATATGCCCAACTTCAAACGTTACGATTACAATCAAGATGCAATGGTCGTCATCAATTTCGAAGAACAACTACAACCTGAAATCTTTGAGTTTACACTTCATCATTTGATTGATAACCATATCGACCTCTCTGCCTTCCATAAAAAATATCAAAATGATAGCAGCGGGCGAACCGTCTATGATCCAGCTATCCTACTGAAAATCATTTTGTTTGCTTACTCAAAAGGCATTACTTCAAGTCGTGAAATTCAATGGCAGTGTGAGAACAATATCCTCTTCAAAGCTCTGTCATGCGATACCGTTCCGCATTTTACTAGTATTGCGAGTTTCGTAAGTAGTCATCCTGATGCGATTGAGTCGGTGTTACTGATCTGCGATCAACAGGGTTTGCTTGGCAACGAACTATTTGCAATAGATGGATGCAAGATGCCATCCAATGTCAGCAAAGAACATTCAGGGACTTTTAAAGAACTAGAGCAGAAGCAGGAAAAAATTAGCAAGAAGATCAAACATTGCCTCAAAGAGCACAAGAGGCTTGATGGCAGGAAAACTAAAGAAAAAGAGCGAAAGCAAGCGGTAGCTAAAGCGGCTGATACTCTACAGAAACACTTTGATAAAATTGATCAGTTCTTAAAGAATCATTCCCCCAGGATGGGGCAAGGAAAAAACCCTAAAGAGGTAAAAAGTAATATCACGGATAATGAATCAGCCAAGATAACTACCAGCAAAGGAACCATTCAGGGCTATAACGGTGTTGCCGCAGTTGATAGGAAGCATCAGATAGTTGTTGAAGCACAGGCCTTTGGTGAGGGGCAAGAACATCATACACTGAAGCCTATTCTCAATGGCATCAGTTGCCATTATAAGAATATAGGAATAGAAGAAGACATCTTGATCAAGCAGGTTATCATTACTGCTGATACTGGATTCTCCAACGATGCTAATTATAGCTACCTGCGAGAAAAAGGCATTAATGCCTACATATCTGACAATAAATTCCGTTCACGTGATAAAGCTTTTGTTAAGCAAAAAGCCAAGTATGGCAAGCGTAATAAAAAAGGTAGAGCTAGTGCTGAGCAGACTTTCGCTGCTAGTGAATTTACATTCAACAAGAAAAAGAAAACCTGCATCTGTCCGGCAGGAAAATCCATGCTCTTGTTAAAAGAAGAGCAAGTTAGTGAAGGTAAGAAAAAGCTATTATTCGAAGGGCGCCTCACTGACTGCAGGTAATGCAGCCTTAAAAATCAGTGTATGCGAAACCCAGATTCTGCAGGCTCTCGAAAAGGGCATGGAAGGTAAGTATCCCTTACTTGGACAAACGGACGGACAGCCACCGACTGGATGAAAAAGCGGGTTGATAGTATTGAGGGTAAGACCATTTATGGGCATCGAATGTCTGTTGTCGAGCCAGTGTTTGGGAACATTGGTACCAACAAACGATTGAATCGCTTCTCGCTACGAGGAAAAAGTAAGGTTCAGGGACAATGGCAGATGTTCTGCTTGGTGCATAACATTGAAAAGTTGATGAGATATGGCAGTATCCAGTGATTGAGTATAAATTAAGGGCATCAAGACGCCTAAATTTAATACAATGAAAGAAATTTGGTGATATAGCTAAATTCAGGTCGAAATTTTAATTGGAGGGGTCTGAGGCGAGACGACTTTTTCTAAAAGTGTTTTTCTACAGCCTCGTTATATACATATCTAGTTATGGACGTAAGCGAATATTATCGAAAAGCTAAAGAGATAGCTGAGAGTCCCGAGCTGCACGACACTGGTGAGGCAAAGGAAATTCAGCAGGCTCTCGATTACGATCGTTTAGATGATCATCCGTTTTGCCGGGTTCCAAACGTTCAAGCAGCTCTAGAGCTCTATATAAAAGGCTCTATCATGGAAAGTAACGCAGATAGGAGCACGGCAGTAAAGGTGGATTTTACGTGCCTTGTTCTAGGCTTCATAATCGGGTGGGTAGTGTGGTCGTAACAACGTATAACAAATACAAGCAGGTTGCTACGGGCCTTTGACCCTTCGCGGGGCGGCATACGCTATGCTCCAACCGCCCCTGTTGTAGTCGTTATGCTCAAGCAGGAATGAAATGAATCGTATTTTTCTCGCAATAATTTTGATCACCATTGGCGGTTGTGCGTCTCAAGAGGTGAGGGAAATAGAACTTCCTGAAATCATGAGTATTGAAGGAAAGAACTTCATTTCTACGGCTGCATTCAAAGAGCACGAGTTAAGTATCACCAGGCCTGAAAGTGGCGAATTAATAGTAAATATTCCTGAAAAAGAAGCACTATTTTACTGGACCTGTGGTGGAGTCTACTGGGATGGGCTCATTCAAGGTCAAAGCATATTGGAAGAAGCAGATTTAGTCTTGGACTTTAAAGGTGTCAAAGAGGTTTGGATTCCTATAGAAGGTAAGCCTAAGAAACTTTACATTTTCGAGGTTCGCTAGCATAACAAGGCCGGGTAATTTGCTCCGAGTCTTCAGCCCTCCGCGAGACAGCTAACCTTATACACATTTTGCACGGGTCGCTGTGCTCCCATTTTCGCGCAAAACGCGCACAAGGTAAGCCGCCCCTATTGGCGGCGTTAAGTGTAAAGAGCTATGAAAAATTCACGAAAAATAATTTTTGGTCTCTTATTAACTTTTATCGCCTTTGGAGTGCTTGAAGCCTTTTTTCCTGGGGAGAGTAATGGCTTAGGCCTATTCCATGGTTTAGTGATCTTGAGTTTTTTATTTTGGTGGATTGGGGTCCATGCAAGTGAAAATGGCATTATTGCCCCAAAGGGAAGTAAGATTCTTACGTTACTCGTACCTCCGCTAGGCTTGCCATACTATTTTTATAAGGGGTATGGCTTTAAGAAAGGCTCAATTCTCGTAGCGGTTGCGCTATTGCTGTTCGTACTTGCGCTTGGCATGTATATTCTGGGCTTCGGCGCTGCCAATCAACTGAACACATAACAAACGAAAGCAGGATGATACGCCCCTTCGGGCCTCCGCGGGACGCCAAACGCTATGCACATTTTGTGTGGGTCGCTGCGCTCCCAGTTTCGCACAAAAAGTGCATAGCATTGTTTGTCCCTGTTGCGGGTATTATGAGTAAGATTTCCCCACGCTTAGTAGACACCTTGTATAGTTAGGTTTAGGCCTAACACGGAGGTGTATCATGGGTAAGAAAAGAACTCAGGCGTATACGGAGAAGCAGTTAAGAGGGCTGAGAAGCCTGGAACAACAACGGCTTCTGTGGCACGAGAGCTAGGCGTCAGCGCGCAGCAGATCTACAACTGGCGTCGTCAGTTTAATCGACTATCTGATAAGCAGTTCAATAGTTTAGATGGCGTCGACTATTCAAAACAGGAAAGCGCTGAAGTTCGCAAGCTCAGGAAGGAGCTGCATGAAGCTCGCCAGGAGGTTGAACCTACAACTGCGTACTTTACGAACCACCAAGAGTAAAGTACGCACTGATACAAGAGCATGTAGGGTCATTCCCGGTTAGCTTGATGTGTCGGTGTTTGGAAGTCTCAAGATTGGGTTATTATCGATGGGGAGGGCGGCTGCCACCTCCACGCACGATTAGAAAGATACGAACAATCGAGAAAATCCGAAGACGTTTGCTGAGTTTAAAGGTCGTTATGGAGCGCCTAGAATCGCTTCCGAGCTTCAAGAGTTGGTTGAACCATGCTCACGGAACTACCTCGCATAAGCTTATGCAACAGGAACATATTAAAGCGAGAAACGGTAAAGGCTTTCGATATAGTCAGCCCGTAGAGGGGAATATCAATGTCGCAGCCAATCTACTTAAGCGTTGCTTTAATGTGGATCGACCAAATTACCGCTGGACGAGTGGCATTATGTATATCTAGGTTCGAAAGCGGTGGTTGTACCTCGGGGTAGTTATGGACCTGTACTCTCGACGCATTGTGGGTTGGGCATTCGATTCTCAGATGACCGATGAATTGACACGTCGAGCATTGAAAGTGTTTCAAGAAAGACGAAAAGCAAAGTCTGGACTAATTGATCACTCTGATGGGAGTGTGCAATACTAGTCTCAGAAATATCAAGATCTCCTCCCGAAATCAAGTGCAAGCCGAGCATGAGCCGGCAATCAAACTGTTGGGATAATGCAGAAATGGAATCATTCTTTAGTAGGATGAAAGCCGTGCTGAGGCATTCAAAAGCGAAGAGCAAGCAAAATCTGAGGTGTCTGAATACATTGAAATTTCCTACAATAGGGTCCGTAGGTACTCTGCAATGGGTTAAGTAAGCCATGCAGCGTATAAGCGCAAATGTGTATAGTTAGAATGTCCACTTTTTGCGGGCAAGACCACATTAGCCGGAAATAGAAAGCCTATAAGGAAGTTAAATGGTACATTTGGGTAGTTTATGGGGAGACTACCCAAATGAAGATTCATGCAATGCAAGCACTGGGATGGTGAAAAACTTTTTATAAACCAATGTGCGATTTGGCTAAGTCATGAAGTGAAAAAATCTAGTATTAAATTCAATACTTCCTCAAAAGGAAGGACGTGTTGTGTTCACCCTAAGGAAGAACATATTCTGCAGCTGCAGAATTTGCAGATTAGATCCAAAAATCAAAATTCCAAATATACTCATTATGAAAAATATCACCGGTGAAAACTGAAGAAAAAAAGTTGAGTTGAGGAAAGGAATCATATGCTTTGAAGACTACTATCCCCACAGCGATGGTAGCGGTGGAGATCATATCGATCTCTAGAATGGTAGAGCCATGACTGGAGTTGGCTCATATTTTCGTGCAAGATTCAATATAGTAATTCCAAGCATTTGGTCTGACCTGGGTAAATCTAAGAAAATAAAGTTTCTTCCAGTAGCATGATAAAAAAATTACTTTGGTTTGTCGTCGCATTTTTTTGCATCTGCATTACCCATTTCTTTTTAGTGTATTTGGTTGGATGGCTCCTGAATCTGGCTGATTTAAGACTCTACAGTTCTGAAACAGATCAGTAGCGTAATTTCAACACCGTAATGTTAGGGTGGCTTTTACTTTCTATAGTGGGTGCGGCTTGGTTAAGTAGGCGAAAAAGCTATCATTACGCTGCAGACCGACAGCTTACTGCGGGTGTCTTTTGTACGGTCACTGCGTACCTATTATTTTGGAAAATGTACAGGCAGCAAGCTGCAACTGAGCTCGGCATTAAGTGAAAATACAAATCCATCAAATCCATCAAATCCAGGCGTTTTAGTGAAATACATAATATTTATTTCTTCCGCTTTATTCTTATCCATAGTGGGTTGCTCAAGTACTATGGGTGGCTATATTGTCCCAGGAGAATCTATTGATCGTAATTTAGTTTACATGGTTGAGAAGAGTGCGATTGATGAGAGGGGGCTAGATGAAATTATTTCACGTCAATTAAAGAAGAAAGGGTTGAAAGTTTATACTGAATCGACAGATACTTCTAAAGATTATGATGTAAAAATTGTCTATGGGGGGCAATGGCAGTGGGACGTGACGTGGTATTTATTGAATGTGGATATCCGTTTTTATGAGAAAGAGTCCAGCCTGCTGCTAGCCTCAGCATATTCACAGAGAACCTCTTTAGTCAGGAAAAAACCGTCAGAAATAGTTAATGAGGCTATTTCTGCACTATTTACTTTAAACAATAAGGAAGAAAGATGATTAAAAATACATTGCTACTATTTTCTGCCGTATTACTGACTGCCTGTGTTTCAAACCCACCTGTTTTGGTCCCAGATTCATTGAATAATGATTCTATTTCGGCAGTTGGTATGACTTGTAGTAGCCCTCATCAACTGTCGCAGGATTGTTCTGGCTTATCAGGGCCTACTAAAAAGATCTCTATCTCTGGCATGAAAATGAAGGTGGCTGGATCAAGTGATGGTACGGTTATAGTTATGTTTGGCTCAAGTTCGATGAGTCCAAATATGCAGGAGATTAACACCAGCTATGAATTGATAAAGCGTGAATTGGTCGCTAGTAAAATTGGCATTATTAAGGTAACCCCTGTTATTTCTTCAAATATTCTTTTTGGATATGCTATAGAAACAGATAAGCCAGCTTATGAGCTTATATCCAAAAAAAATAGCTAACAATCACTTAATAAATTAAGAGAGAGGAAATTATCAACCATGCTGTGGCTTTGGGATGTTTTTCAGCAGTGACAGATCTCGGATAATCAAAACGTGAAATGATGCATAGTGTGATACTAGAGCGGCGTTTGCATTAATCCGCTAGCTGGAAGAGAAAGCAGATCGTTTATCTTTGCAAAGCCATGCACTATTTGAAGAGCTTGAACGTTCTAAAGGGTTCTCTGAGAGTCAGTTTAAAGAAAAAATGACTTAAATTGTCTTATGTGATAGGAAATTTGATCCCATATCTGAGAAAAACTGTCTTGATGATGGCCATAAGATACGTAAGTCGCGCCCAAATTGCTTTTGGTGCGGCGTTAGTCTCAAAAGTATTGGTTGAGCCCTGTTAACAAAGCAATGCAGCCGACGTCTTACTTTGTGTACCTTTTGCACAAAGTAAGTCGTTGATGATTGCAGCGTTGGGTATGAGTGAAGGTGATTATTTCAGTCACTGCCTCCTTAAGAATGTATGGAGGCAGTGAAAACCTCAATTAAATAACAAAAGTTGTTGAGATTTGAGCCTACGATTTTACACCTCAAGGGTGACAAATTTTTATAAGCACTAAGCCTTACTCTCAATCGATGTGGGCTTGCGAATGAAATATTCATGAAGAAGGCCTATCTAAGCATATGAATGCTGTTGATCTGTAATAAACTAGAATGCTAAGGCTATTAAGAAGCTGAAAAATAAATACCAAGTTGATGTTTTCTGTGATTATAGGAGTAACTGTGATCACGCTGAGCTCTAAGTAGAAAATAATAGCCTCACAGTATTTAAAGAATTAGAGGTTCGTTTCGGAGTGACTGTAATTGTATTGCCTCCGGATTAGTACATTTAACAAGTCAATCAGCTACACGCATACGTGTACCGGATAGCTTGTTTTACGCTTCTGCGTTCCAGCTTTCGGTTATTGATGCGTCCTGTTTTTGAGGGAACTATGTCATTAACTTCACTTCTTATCTTCTCTGGAGCGATGTTACTCCTTGCTATTACCCCTGGCCCAGGGTTTTTCGCAACAATTGCAAGGGCACTAACATCTGGGATGAAGGAATCTGCCATTGTTGTTTTTGGTATCGTTATTGGAGATATTATTTTTCTGCTATTTGCAATTTATGGCTTAAGTGCAGTAGCTGAGAAAATACATTGGTTGTTCTTACTGATTAAATACTTTGGTGCTGCATACCTAATATATTTAGGATGGAGGCTCTGGTCATCCGATCCAAATATAGTAGAGATTGAATCAACAAAAGAAATTTCTCAAAGGACAAGTTTCTTCACTGGCCTCTTTATAACTTTAGGAAACCCCAAGGTAATATTTTTCTATGTTGCATTCTTACCAACGTTTATGAATTTGGAAAAACTCTCAGGCGTAGATGTTTTGGCGATAAGTTCAGTTGTGGCAATAGTGCTGGGTTCAACTTTACTTTTCTACGGATATACAGCAGTTCGAGCAAAGAAAGCGTTAAATAGCAAACATTCGCAAAAAACACTAAATCGTATTTCCGGTGCAACTATGATTGGAATCGGTACAGTCCTTGCAGTGAAAGCATAACAAGAGTATGTAGGACAATTAAAGCACCCCATATGCAGGCGTTAGTTGCCGAAGGAGAATAAACTATCAATTTGTCTGGTCAGGAAAAATGGTTGTTAGTAGAATTAACGGATTTCTGGAAATCGCTCCCCGAGTTAATTTCTGAGATTAATTCTGGCAACCTCGAAATGGGACTAATAGCTAAGTTTGAGCTAGCTATTGAGCTTTTAATCTCTCTTAATTCGAAAAGCTTGGTGGCTCTGAATTAATAAAAGCCTGACTCGAAGGTGCCATATTCACTTGAAAATTCGAAAACTTCAGATGGGTCTGATTTGGTAGAGTTCATTAATGATTCTTGGAGTTGGTCAAGTTCATATTCAAGAGATCACAAATGGCAATATGAATTAGCACCTACTGAACAAGGGGAGTCTGTTCTGGATGACATATTTGGGCTTGTAAAAAATAACTAACAGACCCCAGTATAAAATGCACTTGGTGCTTTGGGGTCGTAACAAATTATTTGCTTGTGCATTGGGTGTTAACTTATACGGAAGTAAAATCGACAAAAGAAGTTGAACTGTAAGTGTTCTATATAAAAAATTAATAAATTTGGCTTGCAAGCTAGAGGCATGGCATCCAGAGTCTTACTAAGATATCTCCCCTAAAAAAATTTCGTTAGAAGCTATATCTTACAAAGCACTTGCCGCTTTCAAATCAGTAAATGTTGGCTCAAGAATCATCTAGAAATTGGAGTTGTGATTTTCCTTATCGATACAAAATTTTCATTCCGAAAGCGTTTGACCTTTTGTGTGGCACTAAAGTACTTAGTACGCATTAATTCTTGATTGGCCGACTTAAAGAGGCACATCGATGCACTTGGAATCTATTGAGTGTTTCAACAAGCATGCCTTACTCGTAAGGGAT
This sequence comes from Microbulbifer sp. THAF38, assembly GCF_009363535.1. NCBI lineage: Bacteria > Pseudomonadati > Pseudomonadota > Gammaproteobacteria > Cellvibrionales > Microbulbiferaceae > Microbulbifer > Microbulbifer sp. THAF38. The sequence goes on along the minus strand of NZ_CP045369.1, from coordinate 2,853,707 downwards.
ATGTTTCCTGTTTCATGATTGGCGTATGAAGCGTTTGGACCTAGTCGGCGCGACTAAAATTAGAGTAATAGATCCGCTGAAGGATAAGCTGATGAAAAACTATTCCGTCTCAGGGTGATTTTTCGTTGATCCCTGAAAATTAAGGCCTACTCTTATCTTTGGTGAAAGAGTAATAAAAACAGTGATGAATTAAAAAATTCTCTTTGGTTCTCCAGATGATCTGGTGGATCGGAGCGATGAGGAGGAATAGGTTGACAAGTTGCTGAATTTTTCGGGACACAAAGCTCCCGTCTTCCACGGAACAGCCTAAGTTGTGTTCCTGCTGCCGTTTAGTAAGGTAATATGTAGAATCTCTCCTTCGATGGATAGAGGTCATTCATTATTAATATCTTAGAGCCTTACGACATGAAAAAAATTTTAGCATCATTTATTTTGGGGGTTGCCATTTCCGGCAATGCATGCTTGGCTTTGGATGACTCTGAGTCGTCAGTCATGAAAGTCGGAATATACGCTGCAGATGGTAAACCTCCTTATGGTGTATTTGATGTTACCGCCTCTGATGGAAAAGTTTACAGAGAGGTCATTCTTGCCGATGGCACCTTTAGAAGTACGGCAAGGGACGGCTCGGTCGTAAAGGGGGTCTGGGAGCAACGAAAGAACGGTATTTTTTGCTCAAAACCTTTCAAAGCTCCTAGATTTAGATGTAAGTACGAGGAAGTCAATTCTAATGGCGTCTGGACTTCAACAGAAATTGATGGTGGAGAAATATCAACAATACGACGATTAGACGAATAAGTGCCTTGATAAATTACAAGTAGTATCATGCATGCACATTGTAATAAAATGCTCTGCACAGGTTTTCGGGTGGGATTAAATTATGAAACATACTAACAATTTAGTTGTCGCTCTGTTTTCTATTCTTTTGATGGCTAATAAAAGTTATAGCCAAGATGAACTTCCGGTAATTAAAGGGCCTTACCTTGGGCAAAAGCCTCCGGGTTTAGTCGCCAAACCCTTCGCACCGGGTATCGTAAATACAGAGGAGTGGGGAGATGCTGGGAGCTTTTCCTTAGATATGACGGAGTTATATGTCGGTAGGTGGAAGCACTCGCGTGATGCAAGAGAGCCGGAATCTGTCATTTTTAAAAAAGTAGGTGATCAGTGGCACAAGACAGTAATGCCGACTGGAGTGCGAAAACCCTTCCACTCACCAGATGGAAAGATCCTTCATTACGGTGCCAAATATAAAGTACTCCAGGCTGACGGTTGGTCAGAAATGAAAAGCCTTGGCCCTGCATTTGAAGCCATTCAAATCATGGGCCTTACAGCATCAGGCAAAGGGACTTTGGTCATGGATGAGAGAGGTAGTCCGGCCGGTGATGGAATTCTTCGGTACTCAAAGTTTATTGACGGGAAATGGGAAGTTCCGAAACCGCTACCTCAAACAATCAATACTGGTAAGTGGAAAGCCCATCCGTATATTGCTCCTGACGAGAGCTATATTATGTGGGATGGCGAAAGAGAGAGCGGATTTGGAAGTAATGATCTTTATATCAGTTTTCGCCAAAAAGATGGTTCCTGGGGGGAAGCGATTAATCTTGGTGACAAGGTAAATACAGAAGCGGAAGAAGGTGGGCCACAAATCACTCCTGATGGAAAATTTCTTTTCTTCAATAGGATGGTGCCTCACCGAAACGGTAGGGAAGGCTCTCAGTCAGACTTGTACTGGATCGATGCCCAGATAATAAAAGATCTTAAGCCCAAAAAGTAAACTACATACCACTAAAGTAAGATCATTATCCCTAGGGTCCACGCCAATAACATGCGTTATCTAAAAGAAGGATTATCATGAATTTGTTGTTTGTGTGTAGTGAAAATAGGTTGAGAAGCCCGACAGGTGAAGAGATTTTCTCTACGTACGAGGGTATCAATGCTATCGGTGCAGGCACTAATAGTGATGCCGAAACAACTGTGAGTGGCGACCTTATCGAGTGGTCTGATGTCATCTTTGTTATGGAGAAGTCTCATAAAAACAAAGTCTCAAAGAAGTTCAAGGATCTCCTAAAAGATAAAAAGCTGATCTGTTTAGATATACCTGACAATTATAATTGTATGGACCCAGCGTTAGTTCGTTTACTTGAAAATAGAGTATCCAGGCATATTCTCTTACGGAAGACATGAAATAATCAGTAGAGAGAAAGCAGAGGGTAAAGTGCGTTTGAAATTATCGATGTTACTATTCATTGTACTCTTTGTTCCTATGATGACCAGTGCAACTTCTTTTGTATGTCCAAAAATTGATTCACCTCAGATTAGGGTTGCACCATCAAACATCTACAAGATCGTTAAGACTTTCGAGGAGTTAGGAAAGGTCGACTTTACTATCGAGCTTTTAATTCTCATCAAGGAATGAATATTCAAAATTTAGTAGTGCGTAGAATTGAAGGTTTAGATATCACATTTGGGGCTGTATTAGCAATCCAGCCTGAAGGTGATAAAGCCATTGCTCACTTGTTTAGCATTCCACTAAATCAGATACATAACACTAATTTTTTAGTGAGTTACTCAAAATATGATACTGATAGATCGTGTTTGTTGTATGTTAATAGGTATTCTTTTTCCTTAAAACCAAGGATGTTAAGCAGGAAAATTTGAATGTAATTTTAGTGAAAAAATATAATTAGCAGAAGTTTTCTCTTTGTTATGGTATCCACTATTATTTTCTCTTTTGCCGAGAAGTTTTAAGTTTCGGTTATCAGTTCGTGCCAGCTCAACTAAGTATACTGCATATTATAGTAGACGGATGATTGTATCAATTAGATAAGGGTGTGAAATCACCCAGATTTATTTTTAGGAAGTCGAAAAATTGAATATAAAAAGTGGTCAAGGAATAATTTTATGTGTTTTAGCTATGCTCTGCATTGCTGGTATGGATGCGACCGGCAAATTACTCGTGCAAAACTATCCTATCGTTGAAATAATGACGGTTCGTTTTGCGATATTTTTCTTAATTGTAATTCTTGTTTCTGGCTTAACTGGCCAGTTAAAAGAAATTCGTAGTAAAGCTATTGGCATCCAAGTCATACGGTCATTGTTGCTAGTGGTTGAGGTTACGGTATTCATCATTGCCTTCAGTATGATGCCGTTGGCTGATGTGCATGCTATCGCAGCATTGGCACCATTATTTGCTATTTTAATGGCTGGGTGGTATCTGAAAGAAAAGGTGGATAGAGGAAGCTGGGTTGCGGTCACTATAGGCTTTCTAGGTACACTAGTTATTATTCGGCCTGGATTAGGTGTCATGAGTTGGCACACAGTTATCCCTATCAGCGGAGCGATTTTGTGGGCAGCATATCAAGTGCTTTCACGCCGTGTTGCTCAGTTTGATAGTTCGAATACGACGGTATTCTATACAGCTCTCATTGGACTTATGGTTTTCGGAGGGTTAGCACCCTTTAATTGGGTTGAGCCAACTTCGGCGGGCTGGCAATTGTTGATTTTGAATGGGCTTCTTGGTGCTATGGGCCACTATTTACTGATAAAGGCGCTGGCTTTCGCACCAGCTTCTACTTTACAGCCTTTTAGTTATACCCTGTTATTTTGGGCGGTTGTGATTGGTTTTGTTATCTTTGGTGATCTGCCGGATAATCTTACCTTACTTGGAGCCATAATAGTTTTGGGTGCAGGTATCTATGCTTCTGATGCCGGGCGTACAATGGGGAATCCCTTAAGGCGTATATTCAAGAGGGAAAAGAGAAGTATTCGCAGCACTTCAAATCCGGCAAATTGATTCTTTTGATTCAAGGGGGGGCTTGAGTGCATTTATATAGGGAATCTCTGAATAATTCAGAAATATTTCTGCAGGCTTTGAAGGCCTCAGGTATTTTCAGAGAGTGGCCATAGCCCTTTTAAATATGTAACATAGTAACTATAGTTTTCAAATCCAGCTCTATGGATCTTTCAGGGCGATTCACACTCTGCGTTGTGATTTCTTGATAGGTCTGGGCTCTCTTGCGAAGCTGCACTTTGATTGCGAACCAGGCTTTAGGTCAGAGGTTTCATGGAATGTTCAGGGGTTCCCTAATAACGGATGTTGGAGCTATATATAACCTTTATAAGGTTATGATAGGATGTTCATTGCTTAATGATTATCACTTTTGAGTTATTAGGTGATTGATTGCTAAAGCGTATCGCAATGAGTTACCGATAAATATTCCAACAGTATGGATAAATATCAAACTATTTAATAGGTGTTTATAATGCGTTGTTAAACTGATTCTTTCTTTGGGTGATGTAAAGGTAGTTGTTACTGGGTTGAATAAGTTGATTTTAAATCAATGTTCAATTATTGGAAAAATTATGCATATCCTTATCCCGGTTTTCTTCAAGGCTCCACTTGGTGGTCTTCATTCGCATGTATATGCACAAGCAAGAGTAATCACTAAAGTAGGTTGGCGTTGTACAATATTATGTAAGCCTGGAATTTTCGCTCAGCAATGTCGTGATATTGGTCTGGATGTAATTGAGGATGATTTTAAAGACCCCTCTGGATCAGCAACTCATATAGCCAGTGCACTTAAATTTGATATTGTACATGCACATCCTTTTGCTTCTAGGGAAATTGGTCAGAGAATCGCTAGAAAATTAAATATACCAATTATGCTCACGATGCACGGAAAATATACCGACTCTTTAGAAGAAGACTCCGATGATTTTAGCCGAATCTTTTGTGTGAGCCTTGGTGTGAGAGATCATCTTGTCAAAAAGGGAGTCAAAAATCTCCATAAAATTCTGATCTACCCAAATGCTGTTAATACAGATCTTTTTTATAGTGGTCATAGTGAGCGATTAGACCGTATAAACGCAATAAGCTGTTATTTTCCGAATGGAATAGAGGCAAACGATCGAATAATTGTTTTTTCCTGTCGAATGGGGCTGGATAAAAAATTTATACTTAATTGTGTAATTGATGCCTGGGCTTATCAAGCCAAGAATAGATTGACAACTTGGAATTGGCTAGTTGTCGGTGATGGGCCTAGAAGACCTATGTTAGAGTCAGCTGCAAATGAATTGAATAAAGAACTTGATCGCCAATGTATAAATTTCACAGGCTGGCAGGAAGAAGAGAAACTTAATAAATTTTACCAGTCGGCTGACTTGGTAGTTGCTCCTGGAAGGAGTGCTCTTGATGCTTTGGGAAGTAATAGACCAGTAATTGCTATTGGTTCTCAATCATACATAGGCATTATTAATGAGGAAAACTGGTACAAGGGCACTTATTCAAATTTTGGTGGAGTTGGAGAAAGGGTATATATAAGTGGCGAGCTTTATAAGGATATTAATTCAATAATCTATGATGATGAGCGGCTTGCAGTTCTTGGTAGGCTTGGGAAAGAGAAAATTTCGTATTTTTATGATCAAAAGTACTGGGATAAGTGGCTCGTTAATCAATATAGAGAAGCATATGAGCTTCAGAATAAACCTCTTTCTGGAGAAACTGATGCCAGCAAAGATCTTAAGGAGATCAGCTTTCAGCCAAACTAATCTCTCTTGTCCTGATCTATTTCGTTTCTATTTTTGTGAGAGGTGACTACAAATTGAAGCCTCTTATCCCACTAATATAACTAAAGTGTTATCCATATAAGGCAGGCTGTATTTAATCTAGAAGCAGATCGAATATTCATATTAACTCTCAAGATGAGTCGTGATTATGTTAAGGTTCGATAGGTTTATTTTTTTCTAAACGGAATTTTTGGTGTGTCTAGCTAAACTTGATAGTAGCATTTGGCCACTATTTGCAAACTAAAATTTATAAATTCTTCTGAAATTAAATGTATTCAGTTAGCCTTAAAGTAAATATAGTTTAGTACATTAACAATATTGCTTCTTTAAAGATTGAAACCTTTTCTAGCAACTATATTGTCGAAGCTTTGCCGAGGTGCAGGTCGGTTTTATCGGGGTAAGGAAGTTCCAAGTAAATTGTTTCTATAATTATTAGATTTTTTTGATTTATTTATTTATGATTGTACAGAATTATCGATATGAATTGATATTTTATCATAAAGCTGGAAAGCGGTATTAATAAGAGAGCTACCATTGAAATATGTAGAAATAATCGCAAATGCCGGGAGTTATAAAACTATCTCAGCAATTGCAAACAAGGTTAAGGCTGTTGACTTCAGAGGCGGAGTTATAGGGGATGACGGTATGCAGCAAATGCGCATGCTGGTCGATGATAGCAGACTTCAAGAAACCTTGGATACTCTTCAGACCATTTTGGGAGCACAACCCAGTGTTCGTATAGTAGTTTTGCCTGTCTATGCTGACTTACCAAAAGCTAAGGTGGAGGAGAAAAAAGAGAATGTATCGGCCAGTATCATTCGTGAATCTCTATATCAGGATATTGAAAGAGGGGCGCGTCTTGATTCCAATTATTTATTATTAGTTATATTGGCGACAACCGTAGCAGCTATAGGGCTAATAGAGAATAATGTCGCAGTTGTTATAGGGGCTATGGTAATTGCCCCCTTACTTGGGCCAAATCTAGCTCTAAGTCTTGGTACTTCTCTAGGTGATGGCGACTTAATGTTGAATTCAATAAAAACCTTATCTGTTGGTATTATTATTGCCATCGGGATGTCTGTATGGATTGGATTACTATGGCCTGGACAGTTCGATAACCATGAAATCATGTCTCGAACCAATGCAAGTCTGGATTCAATTGCTTTGGCTCTCGCTTCTGGTGCAGCGGCAACACTATCCCTAACTACGGGGCTGTCTGGTGTTTTAGTTGGCGTTATGGTCGCAGTAGCATTACTTCCACCTGCAGTAACAATGGGGATAATGATTGGCAGTGGGCAGATGCATCTAGCTAGCGGTGCAGGGTTGTTGCTTGCTATTAATATCGTCTGTGTTAATTTGGCGAGCAAAGTGGTATTTCTGTTTAAGGGTGTTAGCCCAAGAACCTGGATTGAAAAAAAGAAAGCTAATAAAGCGATGAGACGCTATATCCTTGGGTGGGTATCTACTTTAACTGCATTACTGGCTTTTATATTTTTTAAAGGCTACTGAGGATTTTTTTTCGTTCACCATTTAATAGATGGCGAAAGCAATATCTGTTGATATTTTATGTGATAGGAGGATATGGCTTCCGAAAGGTGCGTTTTTTAACGGGAGCCATATCATAAGTTTGCAGTTATGGAGAAAACTTACCTGCTTTATGAGGTCTTGTCGGTTTTGTCCTGCCTATCTTATCGGGTTATCTGCTTGCCATAAAAACTAAGGATATTCTGTGTGGCTTGATGGTGCTCTTTTATTCTGGGGTTGCTATAAGATAAGTCAATTTTCAGCTTGATTGAGAAATCTTTCTAAGTTTTTTATGGTTCACTACCCGTTTGATAGCGCATTGTCATCTGACCAGTTGCAAGCAATGTTCCTACACTGTCATAAACTTCAGTATAGGAATAAAAGATTTTATGCCCCGAGCTAGTCAACTTACCTATGGCGGTTAACTGGTTGGTTTTGGCTCGACCGGTGAAATTGGTTGTTAATGAAAGCGTGAGGGATTTACGCCGACGATTTGGATATGGGCAGTAGAGACCACAGTAGGAACCGGCAATATCAATTAACGTTGTGATAAACCCTCCATGGGGTACTCCGTGGCTATTCAAATGCTCAGGAAGTACGGTTACGCTGATCACTACACGGCCTTCCTGCCACTCATCAATTTTTACACCCAAATGATCATTAAACGGTGGTTGTTTTATATCTTGCCAGTTCATTTGGATTTACCTTATGGGAGACTGGTTAGGGACAGGGTGCGTTCGGGCAGCCCGCTGTGTAGAGAAAAACACTGTGAGCAGACCTGCTATGACCACTATAAGAATTCCTATCAACGCAATTGTGTTAGGCAGATGTTGCCATATCAGCCAACCAAAAATGCCAGCAATAACTACTCCAAAATAACTGATTGGTGAAACTACACTGGGTTTTGCATAACTATAAGCTTTGGTATAGAGCCATATCGCTAATAAAACAGAAACTCCATTAAAAGCTAGGTAGGGAATGGTCCAACTAGGTATTGACTGCCAGTAGTGGATACCTAGGGGCAGGCTGCACATAAATGAGATAAGGACATAGTAAAATAAAATAAGACTCGACTTATCAGTGTGAGACAGAATACGTGTTCCCACCATAGAGGCAGCTAGAGTAATACCTGACAGTAAGCCGAAGGCGTGGCCACTGCTGATACCATGGATATCAGGTTGAAGAATCAGTGCGATACCAAGCAGCCCAAGCACAATGGGTAGCCAGCTTGTGGCGGGAATCTGTGCACGCGCCCAAAGCCAGGCTACAAGCGGAACAAAAATAGGGGCGGCATTGCGCAGTAAGCCTGCCTCCACCAATGAAATATGGCTGAGTGCATAAAAGTAGGAAAAGAAGCAGAGCCAGCCCGCAAAGCCGCGTAGTAAATGGGTTTTCCAGTGTTGTGTTATGAGCTGTTGGGGTGACTGGCGCACCAGCCAGGGAATAAGTAATAGTAAGCAGATGCTGTATTGGCTGAGAATTATTAAAGGTACTGGTACCGCGGGTGATATCCATTTACTGGCTGCGGCGGCTGTACTGGCAACCATAGCGGTGGCTAGTGCGTAACCTATGCCTTTCCAATTGTTTCTCTTAACCCTGGCTTGGATCGCTTTGTGGTGATCTGGCGGTTCTGGTGACTGTTCGAGCTGAAGCTCATTAAGACGCATTTGGCTCGGTCGTAGTTTCGATTCTATTAACGTATCAGGCCTTATCATTGTGTTGCCAACTAAAAATATCTCAACTTTGGCAAAAAAGTAACCGGTACTTTTACCGGTTACCCTTGAGAAGCGAATACTATCGCTGATCGTCTGCCCAGTCCGTAAATGTTTTACCTTCTTTTGCCAGTTGGACGAGCAATGGTGCAGGAGTCCAGTTGGCTTCGCCATGTAGGTCACGGAATGTGCAAATAGTATCGTAGATCTTTTTCAAGCCAATGCTATCTGCGTAAAACATGGGGCCGCCACGATGGGGAGGGAAGCCATAGCCATAAACATACACAACATCAATATCACTGGGACGCTGGGCTATTCCATCTTCCAGGATCCTGGCTCCCTCATTAATTAAGGAGAAAGTAAGGCGATTAAGAATTTCTTTATCAGAGATTTCTCGCCGCTCTATCCCGTGCGCTTTGGCTTGAGCCTCAATAATTGCTTGGACTTCGGGGTCACTGGTACGAGCGCGAGTTTCTGGGTCATAGCGATAATAACCGGCTCCACTCTTTTGGCCCAGGTGTCCCATCTCTACTAAAGCATCCGCAATGCAATAGGTTTTGGGGTCGCCTTTTTCTGCTTCGCTCAGGCCCTCGCGGGCCTTGTGGCCAATATCGAGACCGGCCAAATCTCCAACCGCTATGGGCCCCATGGCCATGCCCCAGGATTGCATTACGGTATCTATTTGCTCCGGGGTGGCTCCTTCTATCAAACAGAGTTGCGCTTCACGGGCATAGGGCCGCAGCATCCGGTTGCCAATAAACCCATAACAGTTTCCGGCCAGCACGGGAACTTTCTTGATAGTTTTTGCCAACCGCATTGCGGTAGCAATAACATCGTCGGCGCTCTTTGAGCCACGAACGACTTCTAGAAGTTTCATAACGTTGGCGGGGCTGAAAAAGTGTAAGCCGATAACATCTTCTGGCCGACTGGTAGCAGCGGCGATCTGGTCGATATCCTGGTAGGAAGTGTTTGTTGCGAGAATGGTGCCGGGTTTACAGTATTGGTCCAGCTTGGAAAAAATTTCCTTTTTAAGCGTTACATTCTCAAACACAGCTTCGATAACGAGGTCTACCTCTACCAGGTCGGTGTAGTCAGTGATGCCCTGGATTAGTGAGAGACAGTGTGCTTTTTGGGGCTCTGTAATCTTCCCCTTTTTCATACTGATATTGTAATTCTTGTCGATTACTGCACGGCCACGTTCTACGGCAGCTTGATCGATATCCAGCAGCTTGACGGGGATACCGGCATTGGCAAAATTCATGGCGATACCTCCCCCCATCGTGCCGCCGCCAATAATGCCAATACTGTTTATTTCTCTGATAGGGGTATCTTTGGAGAGCCCCTGAACTTTTGTCGCACGTCGCTCGGCAAAGAACATATACCTCAGGGCGGCGGACTGACTTGAGAGTAGGCATTCGATAAATAGATCCAGCTCTTTAGCCAGTCCTTTATCGAAAGGCAGCTTCACCGCTGCCTCCACACAGGAGACAATATTCTGTGGGGCCAGTTGACCAGGTGCTCTTTTTTCCAGTCGCTGGCGGAAATCCTCGAACAGGCCCTCTGGAATACTGGCAGGATCTATAGTGATGTCCCGGACTCTGCGTGGTGGGGCTTTCTGGTCAATTAGCTCGCGAGCAAAGGCGAGGGCCCCTTCGAATAGATCATCATCAACCACGTGATCGATCAGCTTCATGCTTTTGGCTTTCGCGGCCGGGATTGGGGCACCTTTGGTGATCATTTCTAGTGCAGCCGCAACGCCGGCCAGACGTGGCGTGCGCTGAGTACCACCGGCCCCAGGCAATAACCCCAATTTAACTTCAGGCAGGCCGACTTTGGCAGATGCCAGGGCACAGCGATAGTGACAAGCCAGTGCCACCTCAAAGCCCCCGCCCAATGCGGTACCGTGAATAGCGGCAATCACCGGTTTACGAGAGTTTTCGATTTCTGTAATCACCTCAGATAAGGCAGGTGCCTGTGGTGGCTTACTAAATTCTGTGATGTCTGCACCAGCAATAAAAGTGCGGCCTTCACATATTAAAACCAGTGCTTGAGAGGCATCTTCCTGGGCACTCTTGATCTCTCCCCAAATGCCTTCGCGCAGCCCGTGGGAAAGCGCGTTGACAGGGGGGTTGTTAAGTCGAATAACACCAATATCGCCAATAAGTTCATAATTTACGGTAGACATTGTTATCTCCAGATCTTAAATGACTATTAGATGGTTTCTCCTAGAGCGTCTCGCCGGTTTTTATATACGCTCAATAATCACTGCGATTCCCTGACCAATACCAATACACATGGTGGCTAACCCGTAGCGTCCACCGCTAAGCTCCAGCTGGCGTAGTGCTGTGAGTAGAATCCGGGCTCCGCTGGCACCGAGGGGATGCCCAACTGCAATTGCACCACCATTGGGGTTAACCCTGGAGTCCTCGTAATCAATCTCAAGCATTTTTAGGCAGCCCATGGCCTGTGCAGCAAAAGCCTCGTTAAACTCCATGACATCCATATCAGCCAGGCTCAAGCCTGCACGAGCCAATGCTTTGCGGGTAGCTGGGACCGGGCCTAACCCCATTATTCTTGGCTCGACTCCCGCAATAGCACTGGCGAGAATACGTGCGCGGGGCTTGAGATCTACGGCCTGGCCGGCTTCCTGGCTGCCAATAATGAGTGCTGCGGCACCATCGTTGATTCCGGAAGCATTTCCGGCAGTCACTACACCGTCTTCAAACAATGGGTGTAGTGTTTGCAGGCGCTCTAGGCTGGCATCGGGGCGGGGATGCTCATCAGTATCGATAAGGCGGGGTGGTTGCTTTCTGCCCTGTGGCACCTCGATAGGGATAATTTCATCAATAAAAAAGCCATCAATACGCGAGCTTTCATATTTTGCTTGTGAAGCTAGTGCAAAGATATCGCACTCTTCCCGCTGAATATTCAGGTCTGCGGCGATATTGTCTGCAGTTTGCGGCATGGTATGGCTGCCAAATTCTGCAACAATATCGGGATTGGTGAAGCGCGGACCCAAAGTGGTATCCGCCAGTTGCTGGGTGCGATCGAAAGGGCTGCTTGCTTTGGAGAGGACCAAAGGGGCACGGCTCATGGATTCAACACCACCGGCAATGAACAAATCACCTTCCGAGGCCCTGATGCAGCGGGCTGCATCGGCAACGGCAGATAAGCCTGAACCACATAGGCGGTTTACCGTAATACCACCGGTGGAGATTGGCAGTCCTGCAATTAACCCGGCAAAGCGGGCGATATTACGACTGTCCTCACCGGCCTGATTGGTGTTTCCGGCAATCACATCCTCAAATTGCTTGTGATCGAAATTATTACGTTCAACCAGGGTTTTAATGACATGCGCGAGCATATTGTCTGGCCTGATACTGGAAAGGCTACCTCCATGGCGACCAAAAGCACTTCGACCGCCATCATAGATATAAGCTTGTGGCATCGTCAGTTTTCCCAATGACTGATTATTATTTTGTGAGTAGTCGTAAATATCCGGGCTTAATCAATCTCCAGCGCTACCGGAATATTTTCCAATGCCTCCTCTGCTACCGTTTTAGTTGAAGGTTTTTCCAGGCGAACTTTTGCAACCTGGCCCAGGGCACTATCAAAACGGGCAGAAAACTCTGCAGATATATTTTTTTCCTGAAGTGCCTGGCCAATAACATATTCGGTCGCGCGATTGCGCAAAGCGGGTTTGAATACCTTGGCTACCGCGGTTAGAGGAATTTCATCAATAATCTCTACCCGCTTGGGTATCGCTGCACGTTCAGAAATCTGAGTGCGGCAGTAGTCGATAAGCTGCTCTTCTGTGGGTGGATTTTCGGACGGATATAGAGTGACATAGGCCACCGGAACCTCACCGGCATAGGCATCGGGCTGGCCAACGGCAACGGCCATAGCCACGGCGGGGTGACGGCTTAGTGGTTCTTCAATCAAGGCTGGATCTATATTGTGGCCGCCACGAATGATTAAATCCTTGGCTCGCCCGGTCAGATAAAGATTGCCATCGCCATCGACATATCCCATATCGCCAGTATTAAACCAACTGTGATCAACCCAAGCCTTGGCGTTATCCTCTTCGGAGAGATAGCCTGAAAAAATATGTGGCCCCCGTGCAAGCACAATACCGACTTCACCGGTGTTGCAGGTTCTCATTAGTCGGTTTCCATCCACTTCGGCAATTTTCATTTCCATATAGGGGAGGCGGCGGCCGACGCTGCCCTCAGGTGCTTGCATATCGGTTGGCGGGCGGGCCAGCAGGCAGCTGGACTCTGTCATGCCATAGCCGTTGCTTACTGTCACATTGAATTTTTCCTCAAACGCACTCTTAAGCGCTGCGGGTAAAGGTGAGGCCCCGCAGCCAACATCTGTCAGGCAGCTGATGTCATTGTCGCCCACAGGAATTTGCATCAAGATGCCCAGAATAGTGGGCACGGCGGCAAAGCCCTGTACCCGGAAGTGGGCGACGTGATGCCACCAATTGGGGAGCACATTAGGGGAGCGAAAACCTGAGGGAGTCATTATGACAATTGTGCGGCCGGCGAGCAGGGTGCCAATGCCGGCGACCACAGTGCCGAAAATGTGAAACAGAGGAAGGCCGCTGAGGGTGGCAAATCTCCCCTTACTGGATGTTGTGTCCACACTCAGCTGTGCAACAAATGCAATATTGCTGTGGGTCAGGCGCGCAATTTTAGGTCGTCCGCTTGTTCCCCCTGTGTGAAAGTAACTGGCAATTTCATCGCCTTGAATAGTTCTCCCACTAATTAAATGGTCATTTGGCTGTTGGGCAATAGCCAGTACAAAATTCTCTACCTTAATGCCGGAAGGTATGGATAGGGTGCTAACCGGTTTTTTACTGATTAGCAGCAGTGCCTTCAAGGTTGGAACCTGCTTAATGACCTGCGCTACCTTTTCCCATATTTCCTCACTGAGATCCTGCCCAAGGCTGACTAATACCTTGGCTTTGGTGGCATTCATGATCTCGGCGATATGCTCCGGTTCCAGCAACGGATTGATAGGGCTGGCGATTCCCGCGGCTTGTCCACCCCAGAGTGCAAAATGCGTTTCAGGAAGGTTGGGTAATAGTAATGAAACGGTATCTGTCGAATTAACGCCGAGAGAATGGAGTAGATTGGCGGTTTGGTTAACTTTTTCGGATAGCTGCGAGTAGCTCACAGTCACACTTTCTTCATCTGGTACTGCGGTGGGAAGAAATTCGATGGCTGTATCTTGTTGGTAAAGACGGGCGGCCTGCCGAATTAAATCGTAGGTGTTTTCCCAGGGATAACGTTGTAACAAAGGTACTTTTTCATATTCCTGGATTTCTGCAAGAGATTGCAGCATGGGACTGCCAGTGGAAGTGGACGTGATAGACATGGGGGCTTCTCTCACTATGGTTATTATGTTGATGACAATATCAAAAGTGAAAAGAGCATTCCACTCTGCGGAATTCAATGGTAATGTTTTGTGCGTCGAGTGGTTATTTAAAAGCTAATTGGTGGGAATTGGCGGATAAATATTTACATCAGCTATATATAAACGCCACTAAGTAGAAAGTTGCGTCAATAGAGTTGTCTCGATAATTGAGGGCCTACTTGCGTGAGTCGGAAAAAGTCAAAATTGCGATGCTCAGATATCAATATCATCCTGAAATTGTTTGTAGATAGGTTTAATTAAGACAAAGAGTGGAACTCCCCGAGCCAGATCGAAAGTGAATTTATTCCGCTTGTATAAGGGAACTTCCGAATTTAGTACATGTTGATTGTGCAAGTTGGTGAAGGAAGTTAGCTGAAAAATCTCTGCCAATTGCACCCATAAAAACAGGAGCAAGCGAATGAATATAGATTTTTCCCCCGAAGAATTAGCTTTTCAGCAGGAAGTTAAGCAATTCCTGCAAGAGAAGCTCCCGGCGGATATCAGTGAGAGGACTCTGGATGAAATTCCCCTGGGAAAAGAGGACTATGAACGCTGGCAAAAGATCCTGTACGAACAGGGTTGGGCTGCGACTAACTGGCCAGTTGAATATGGGGGTACCGGTTGGACGCCAACACAAAAATACATATGGGCCAATGAGTGTGCCAACTTCGGCGCGCCAGATGTAATTCCTTTCGGCTTTAAAATGGTTGCACCGGTTATCTTCACTTATGGTAGTGAAGAGCAAAAACAGCGGTTTTTACCGGATATTTTGGCAAGTAATGTTTGGTGGTGCCAAGGGTATTCGGAGCCAAATGCGGGCTCTGATTTGGCGTCGTTAAAAACCATAGCAGTGCGAGACGGCGATGAGTATATCGTTAATGGCACTAAAACCTGGACGACTCTGGGGCACTGGGCCGACTGGATTTTCTGCCTGGTTCGTACCGGAGGCCCCGAAGTCAAGAACCAGGCCGCAATCACTTTCCTGTTAATTGAAATGAACCACCCGGGTATTACGGTATCGCCTATTATCACTTTGGGTGGCCATCATGAAGTAAATGAGGTGCATTTCAACAATGTACGGGTACCCGTGGCCAATCGAATAGGAGAGGAAGGTCACGGTTGGACTTATGCCAAGGTACTGTTGACCCATGAACGCACAGGCATTGCAAGGGTTGCTACTTCCAAAAAACGTTTACAGACTTTGAAAAAGCTGGCAGGTGATACTTGTGATGGTGACGCCAGCCTCCTGGAAAATCCAGCCTTTGCGCAAAAGCTCGCAGAAGTTGAAATAGATCTTTTAGCTCTGGAGTTTACTGAGCTAAGAGCACTTGCGGCAGTGAGTACCGGTAATGCACCGGGGCCGGAATCCTCCATTTTAAAAATTAAAGGAACTGAAATCGCCCAGCTTATTGATGAACTTTACATGGAAACTGCGGGTTACTACGGAATGCCATTTGTCCGGGAGCAATTTAAAAGCGGATTTGATGGCGAGCATGTAGGCCCTGGAGTTATTACCAGCAGCGTGCCCCGTTACTTAAATAACCGTAAATCCTCAATTTATGGTGGTAGTAACGAAATTCAGAAAAATATTATCAGCAAGTGGGTACTTGGTCTGTAAACGCGATGTTTAATGAGGATTGGAACGATGGATTTTTCCTATAGCGAAGAGCAGCAGATGCTGCAAAGCAGTGTGAGCAAATTTATTCAACAGGATTATGACTTTGATCGTCGCTGCAAGTTAATAGAAAGTGATACTGGGTTTAGTGAGGATAACTGGAAGTTATTTGCCGAGCTGGGCTGGCTAATGGTTCCATTTAGTGCCGAAGACGGTGGTTTGGGTGGCTCTGCTGTTGATCTAATGTTAGTGATGGAAGAGTTTGGTCGTGGCCTGGTAGTGGAACCCTTCCTGGTCAGTGCAGTTTTAAGTGGTGGACTAATAGCAAGCGGTGCCAATGAGGCGCAGAAGCGAGAGTTAATAAGCTTGTTGATGGAAGGCCAGTTGCAACTGGCATTTGCATTTGCTGAGCCCCAGAGCCGTTTCAACCTGTCTGATATTACTACTAAAGCTATAAGGAACGGAGACAGCTACGTAGTAAATGGCCACAAAGCCGTTGTTTTGAACGGTTCAGCCGCAGATAAACTATTGGTGGCAGTGCGTACTAGCGGCGGTCAGCATGATTGTGAAGGTATCACTTTATTATTGATAGATGCCAACTCTGAGGGTGTTCATCGCCAGGGGTATGCCACTGTGGATGGGCACCGTGCGGCTGAAGTAAAGTTTAATAACGTGATGGTTCCTGTGGCAAACCGAGTTGGGGAGGAGGGAGCTGCTTTACCAGTAATCGAACAGACAATTGACCGGGCCACACTGGCGCTGTGTGCCGAGGCAGTAGGAGCCATGGAGAAAATTTATAAAAAGACCGTGGAATACACAAAGACCCGGGAGCAGTTTGGCGTTGCCATTGGTAAGTTCCAGGCCTTGCAACACCGGATGGTGGATATGTTTACCGAATATGAGCAGGCCCGTTCTATTCTATTAATGGCAGCGTTACAGTTGGATGTGAATAATGGCGTTGCCCCTAAGGCAATTTCTGCAGCAAAAAGCCGCATTGGAAAAGCTGCCCGGTTAGTAGGCCAGGAAGCAATTCAGTTACATGGCGGTATAGGGGTTACAGAGGAGTTGGATGTAAGCCACTACTTTAAACGTTTAACCACAATCCAGTATTTGTTCGGTAGTACGGATTATCATACCCGCCGATTTGCCGGGCACTAGCGAGGCAGGCAGCCGTGAGGTGATGAGTTGCCCCCCCAGGTTGGTCGCATTGAGCTACTAACCTGGGGTTAAGCTATCTAGTAGCGGATCAGCATGGCCTCTATATTGCCGACCATATTTTTCAATAAGGGGGCGACTTCTTCTTCTAAGAATTCTGGACTCAGGCGGTAAGCAGGCCCGCCCGCATTAAATGTATAAATGCGCCCCTGGCTTAATTGTAGTGGGACAGCAATACCATTAACATCGCGATTCCAGTCGCCAAAGGAGCAACAAAAGCCGCGCTGCTTATAGCTTGCTACCGCTTCTTCAATTCCAACCTTGATTTTTAGCCAGCGCTCGCTATTTCTTTTCTCCAAGTGCCCATAAAAGTACTCGCGCTCCTCTTGAGGTAGCGCTGCCAGGAAAGCCCTTCCTGAACCACTGGTAGCTAAAGAAACACGGTTACCTATTTCGTAGCGAAAAGTCGTAACATTAGCGGCTGCACAAAACTCGACAAATATCATTTCGAGCCGATCACGGTCAGACAGCCCTACAGCAGTTCCGGTGGAGTTTGCCAGGTCTTGCATTAAGGGCTTGGCAACCTGGCGAATAGCCAGATTGGACACGAAAGAGTAACCCAGTGCTAGTACGCCGCTTCCTAATTGGTACTTTTCCAGTCGATCTGAGTAGGTCAAATAGCCTAATTTTGTCAGAGTATAGGTTAACCGTGAAATACTGGAGCGAGGCAAGCCTGTGCGTTGGGCGATTTCAAGGTTACCCAGAAAGCCATCACCGGGCTGAAAAGCCCGCAGAACATCCAGTCCTCGGGCGAGGGCTTCAATAAACTTGCGATCGGTTTCTGCGCTTTTCTTTCTTGGGAGATCACTCAGTGGAGCCATGGCCTTAAATCCTGCTTCTATAGTAGCAAGTATACAAATTTTACTCCTGGATCTGAAGTTAGATACTTAGCCTTGAAGAGAAATTTAGGCCTGTGAAGGATGTTTGGATAATAATGAGCGGTAACGAAAATTGAGGTTGTACTTGGGGGTCCAACAATGAGTCAAGATCAAGAGTATTCTGTAATCCCGATATAGTTTAATTGTATTTTTTGCGGAATACCTATATATACATTCTATTTATCGTATTTTGCATAGTTGCTGCTTGTTTTTAAAGATGAAGTTAGTGTTTGAATTGGTTGCCAGTTAACTTTTCCAATTTCGATCTCATTTAGAAAAAGAATTTTAGATATGATAATAAGGCTTCTTGTTGATATCGTAATGGCTTTGATTGCCGGCAATAACTGTTATGCCATAGATGATAGTATTGAAAAAGAAATAAAATCAGCTCTGGCGGAGCTGTCTAATAGTAACGGCTTAATTGGCTCACATTTTGTTGCAGTAGTTGATAAGAAAGGGCTTGATTTTTTTTATGCCTATTCTGAAGATGGCCCTAAAGTTACAGAGAACACTCCTATCTTAATCGCAAGTCACACAAAGTCTTTTACCAGTACTTTGATGGCTATCCTGCATAGCTCGGGCAAGTTGGATTTAGATAAACCCATATCATCTTATAAGCTCCAGTTGGGGCTTGAGGGAAAAGTTGATACCAATAAGATCAGTATTAGGGATTTACTGACCCATACGGCAGGATTTACAAGTATCCAACATACCTTTAAGTCAGCTTTTTTAGGTTATTCCGGTCCAGACGAGCTGGTACATTCATTGAGTGAGAATCTACTTATAGCGCCAGATTACAACTTTAGGTATTCTAATACGGGCCCGATAGTCGCGTCGATGATTGCAGAGAACGTCACTGGAAAAGCTTGGGGAGAGCTTATAGAGAAGTATATAACTGAGCCTCTGGATATGAATTCGACTACGAATAAGGTATCCAAAGTGGAAAATTTTCTTCCATCTATTATCACCTCCAGTAGTGGTAATATCTTTAGTTCAGGACATTTCAAGTCTGATCTAACGATGCACCCCTCAGGAGGCTTGGTTTCGACAGTAAACGATTTGGCGACATGGCTTCAGGTAAATATAAACAAAGATAGGTCAAATGTATCTAATATTGATATTTTTGATGAGCTTCATGAAAAGCAGATAGATCAATCAAAAACCTATTTCACCTATGAACGATCTGGCTACACCTTAGGGTGGGATCTGGCAGAGTATAATGAAGAAACTCTTTTAACGCGGTTTGGAAATTATGGTGGATATAGCATCCATGTATCATTTATACCAGAAAGAGAGATTGGTGTAATTGCATTCACTAATCAGGATGCTGCTTATATGTTACCCCATGTAATAGCTAATTATACGTATAACTCAATTTTAAATAAAGCAAATAGGGATGCGCTGTTTAAGCAGGAGATGAATCGACTGGAGAAGTCTGTTCGAGGCGAGCTATTGGGAGCTCCAGATCCTGCCTTGGTTGTTAGCGCCGAAAATTTCCCAGGAAACTTGCTTGGTACCTATGTGAATAGTAATGGCTGGCCGGAGCAAAAACTCTATATTGAAGGGGATAAAGTGATGGTGAGCTGGGGAGGGCTCAGTGGACTACTGCTAAAAACTGGGGCGGTATACAAGGCGCATTTTGGAGTGTTCCAAAGAGATCTTTCATTTCATTTTCAGGATAAGGGCGTTGTAAAGTCCCAGAATGGATCAGTCGAGTTTATTAAAATATAAGCTGGGCGCTAAAGAGGTGTTCCATGAAAGAAAATACAGATTTTTTTGTCAGTAAATCCTTGGCCTCCTGGGATGAGGCTGGACCTATTCACTGGGAATTAAACAAGGGTCTACTTGAAAAAGTCTCCGAGTCTAATTTTAATATCTTGGAAAAAGATTTTGATGACTTGTTGGATGGGTTTGATCTTTCCGGAAAGTCAGTAGTACAAGTTTGCTGTAATAATGCAAAAGATCTTATCTCCATAAAAAAGAAAGGGGCTGGTCGTTGCGTCGGCATTGATGGATCTCAAGCCTTTGTCGATCAGGCCCGGCTTTTGGTAAATGCTTCGGGATGTTCGGATATAGAGATCGTTTGCTCTAATATCTATGAGCTGCCTGATGAGTATAAAGGCCGTTTTGACTTTGCAGTTATCACGATTGGCGTACTGAACTGGATGCCGGACCTTAAGCAGTTTATGAGTATCTGCGCTTCGCTGCTGAAGCCGGGTGGTTATCTTTTAATGGAAGAAATACATCCGGTTCTAAATATGTATGAAGAAGGTGACCCCTCATACATTGCCATGTCTTATTTCAATCGCGAGCCGCAAAAGGATGATCAAGGATTGGGCTATTTGGATGGCAGAAAATATCAGGCTAAAGAAAATTATAATTTTCATCACACCTTGTCAGATATTTTGATGGTGGCAATTGAAAGTAATCTATCTCTACAGAAGTTTGTTGAACTCGGGAAGAATGTGGGTAATTGGTGTGGAGATTTGGAAAACTCTGAGTGTGTTCCACCAATGGCAATGCTGGTTTGTTGGAAAAAGGACTTATAGATTTTGACGTTAGCCAAGGTCCTTAGCTATAGCGCCTGTAGAAGTAGGCTAAGAAAAGAGGGTTGCCCAAAAAAATGAGTTTTAAATTCCTTCTTTTTCTTATCTGCACAAACAATATTCCTCCCAGCAGTGAGAGTTAAATGTTTTAACGGGCTTGTCTCCGCTGGCCACTTGGTGCTCTGCAGATTATTTGGTTAGCAGCACTCGTATTGAGATCCCCCAGCTTATAGATTCCCCAACTTATTATGGTGAGGCTAAGCGAGCCGCATTGACTAAGCATTCGAATGATTCTTATGTTCAAATGAATTAACTTAATAAACCGTTAACAATATTGGGTGTTCTCTTCATCTCCATGGAGGTGCCGGTAGTTCAGGGGGAGGAGGTTGTCGCACGAATCGCTCAGTTAGTCGCAGTTCCAGGCCACAGAGGCGGTAGAATTGGCCGGCACAGGTCAAGAGAGGGTAGAATCCCGCTCTTAAAACTATTACAAGACCCTTTTTTACGAGGAGATAGCAAATGCGTCAGACAATGATCGCACTAGCCGTAGCCGCATCCCTGGCGGTTGTGGGCGGTTGTGGTGAAAAGGCAAAGCAGGCTGAGGTAGCTAAAGACACTGTGAAAGCCGAAGAGTCCATGGCTGTAACTCCAGAGCACGCCAGTAACTTGCTGCTGGCAGAGTGGACTGGTCCCTTTGGTGGTGTACCTGCGTTTGACAAGATGAAGCTGGAAGATCTCAAGCCTGCAATTGAAAAGGGCATTGAGATAAGCCTTACCGAGCTGGATGCGATCGCTGCAGATCCTGCCAAGCCAACCTTTGCTAACACCATTGTGCCTATGGAGCGTAGTGGCGCAGAGCTGGGCCGCGCAACGGCTTACTATGGAATCTGGGCTGCGAATATGTCTTCACCGGAGTTCCGCAAAGTTCAGCAAGAGCTAGCACCGATCTGGGCTGATTACGAGTCCAAAATTTACCAGAACAAAGACTTGTTTAAGCGTATCAAGGCGATCTACGACCAGCGCGACGCGATGGACCTGGATGCCGAACAGAAGCGTGTGGTTGAGCTGATCTATACCCAGTTCTCTACCAATGGTGCCACCCTGGAGGGTGAGGCCAAGGAGCGCTATGCGGAAATCAACAAGCGCCTGGCTGAGCTTTACACCAAGTTTTCCAACAATGTACTGGCAGATGAGGAAGGCTACGATATCTTCCTGAGCAAAGATCAGTTGAGCGGCTTGCCGGAATCCTTCGTTGCAGCGGCGGCAGCTCTGGCGGAAGAGAAGGGCGAGAAGGGCAAGTACGCAATTACCAATACCCGCTCCTCCATGGACCCATTCCTCACTTACTCCGACAACCGTGAGTTGCGCAAGCAAGTGTGGACCAACTACTACAGCCGTGGCGACAATGGCGATGAGCGCGATAATAACGCCATCATTGCTGAGATCCTGAAGTTGCGCGATGAGCGTGTGGGCCTGCAGGGCTTTGACAACTACGCGGAGTGGCGCCTGCAAGACCGTATGGCGAAAACCCCTGAGCGCGCCATGGAGCTGATGGAAGCGGTTTGGCCTGCAGCGGTTGCTCGCGTAAAAGAAGAAGTCGCTGATATGCAGGCGGTGGCAGATGCCGAGAAAGCCAATATCACTATTGAGCCCTGGGACTATCGTTACTACGCCGAGAAGGTTCGCAAAGCCAAGTACGACCTGAACTCCGATGAAGTGAAGCAGTACCTGCAGCTAGATAATCTGCGTGAAGCCATGTTCTACGTGGCTGGTGAGCTGTTCAACTTCAAGTTCACCCCGGTAAAAGAGGGTTCTGTACCGGTATTCCACGAAGATGTAAAAGTCTGGGAAGTCACTGACAAGACCAGTGGCGACCATATCGGCCTCTGGTACCTGGACCCATTTGCCCGTGCTGGTAAGCGTTCCGGTGCCTGGGCAACCATGTATCGTGACCACTCCACCTTTGATGGCAAGAAGAACGTCCTGTCTTCTAACAACTCCAACTTTATCAAGGGCGCGCCGGGTGAGCCTGTGCTGGTGAGCTGGGACGATGCGGAAACCTTCTTCCACGAGTTTGGCCACGCGTTGCACTTCCTCGCTTCTAACGTGACCTACCCGACCCTGAACAGCGGCGTTCGCGACTACACCGAGTTCCAATCCCAGCTGCTGGAGCGTTGGTTGTCTACCGATGCGGTCATCGATAACTACCTGGTGCACTACAAGACTGGCGAGCCTATTCCTGCGGATCTGGTGAAGAAGATTAAGAAAGCCGCCAAGTTCAACTCTGGTTTTGCCACCACTGAGTACCTGGCCTCTGCGCTGATTGATATGAAGTTCCACACTGTCGATCCTGAGGGTATCGACCCAGATAAGTTTGAGCGTGAAACTCTGGACAAGCTGGGCATGCCGAACGAGCTGGTCATGCGTCACCGCACCCCGCACTTTGGCCATATCTTTTCTGGTGAAGGTTATGCAGCCAGCTACTACGGTTACATGTGGGCCGACGTGCTGACTTCCGACGCCTCTGAGGCCTTCTCCGAGTCTAAAGGTGGCTTCTACGACAAAGAAGTAGCAGCCAAGCTGGTGAAGCACTTGTTTGCACCACGTAATGCTGTAGATCCCGCAGATGCCTACCGTGCTTTCCGTGGTCGTGATGCCAATATCGAAGCGCTGATGCGTGATCGTGGCTTCCCGATCCCGGAGAAGAAAGAGAGCACCGTTGCTTCTAAGAACTGATCGTTTAGCTTAACAATTAGTTCGAAAAGGCCGCATCGACTGATGCGGCCTTTTTTTATCCAGTAATATTTTGAATTAGTATCATTACCCATAGTGAGAGTATTTAATTACACCTTTACCGGTGTACCGATGGTTTCAGGCTGGGTGGACTGAAAGAGAATAGAGGGGGATGTAAGACGGTTTTTAAGTGCTGTTGTAGAGTTTTTAGTTAATGGCTTAATTTTTTAATTTTTTCATGATCGCTAAAAATATAAGTTAATCCAGTATGGGGGTCTATATATCCCTGCTTAGGTTCTATGTGTTGAAGAAAAGCGCCTGTTTTGGTGAGGCTTAATAGGATATGGCGTGGGTTGTTTGGGTCGCCCTCAAGATGGTAGTCTTCAATTTTGCAGCAGACTCCAAAAGTTTCCTTAAGGTATTCGAATGATAATCGCCACTTGTCAATTGGATATTCATGTGCTGGAAAGTTAAAGGGTACACTGACAAACGCCTGACCTGAAACCTTGAGAATTCGCAATAGTTCGTTAATCACTCTCCAATAATGCTCAGTATGCTCAAGAAGCTCGGTGCAGATAATATAATCAACGGATTCCGCTTTATAAATATCGTTTAGGTTTTCTGCATTGGCGACGATATTGAATCCATAGTCTTCGATATCGACAAGGTCATACTTTGTGTTTATGGCCTGTAAGTGCTTAAAGAGCTTATTGGTAACAGCTACACCTAGTGTTTCGCCTTGCCCTGAGCCCAATAGAACCACGTGAGAGCTTGCTGGTATCTTATTCCACTCCCGATTTAAGAAATAATTTCTAATAGCCGGAACGCCAAAATAATCGTAGTCTACTTCAGCGTCTTCATCGGATTTGATCCAGGGTACAGAGATCTCCTTGAATTGATCCCTCTTTAAGGAATAGGTAGAGTTTAAATTATCTTGGCGCTTTAACTTAAAGTGAAATTTTTTAAGTAATTCAAAGATCCTGGTATTGGTTTTAGTGCGCCTTACTAGAATTTCCACTTTCTTAGAATATTTGAACCACTTTTTTAGCAGTTCATTTAGAATCTTTCCTTCAAAATCGCCAAAACTGATCATACTGCAAGAAATGGTGCCATTGTTGACAATGGATGCTGGCCCATTAGTGACTACTGTAAATGCAGCCTGTATCCCAAGGGATTCTCCTCCATCTTTAACAGAAACAGAATAAATCCTCCCTCCAGATTCGACTATTCCTTGTATATAAGCGATTGACTCCTCAATTGAGGGTAGTTGTCGTGGGTTAAAGTTTAATCGATTTGTTCTAAAGAACAGCTCAGCAACTCTGGAAAATTCTTCTTCATTGGCTGGGGAGCCAATTTGTATCGAGCGATTTCTTGAGAATAGGAATTCCTTGTCAGATTTATCAAAGTGAGCTCTGGCATCAAAAAAATTGAGTGCGTGACGATACTTTTTGTATCGGTCTTTGATGCTCCTTTCAGTGGAGATGGGATTTTTAAGGTATGGGTTTTCTTGAAGTAAATGCCATTCTTTGAAATCCAGTACATAAAGGTCTGGAAATGCGGCCTGCGCATCACTTCTTTCCAGTGGGTTGTCATCTATAAAGACTGTATGGGAGGCCTTAAGAGAGAGCTGTTGAAATAGCGCGTGTATATTGTCCGTTTTAGGCTGCCAGTTGGCAATGACGGTCAAAAAAATTTCTTTATTGATATTCAGTTTTCGAAATGCCGCCTGCACATCACTCCTATCGTTTTTACTTATCCCGATGATGACAACACCCTTTCTGTAGAGATCAACAAGATAATGATAGTAATCAGAATTAAGGCGAGGTATTTCTTTTTCTGCAACGGAGCCCTGCCAAAGAGTCCCATCAAAGTCGGTAATTAAATTCTTTATTTCGGCGGATTCGAATTTTTTCATGTGCCAAGCTCTACAAAGAAAAGTAGGCATGTCGACTAATAGGCTAGCGCCATAGGGCAAGCATTGTTTTGGGCGCTGCCATACTGCTAGTGATGGGGTGGAGTTTCACGATTAAAAGCGATTTCCTCCTTTTTTATGTGTATTTTTGATAAGAAATCAAGCTTAGCATATTTTATATAGATTGCTTTTATAAGTTGAAAAAGCCGACTGCATAATCAGTTCCAGGTGATCTCGGTTGCTTAGAGGGTAATCTTAAATAGGAAGCTAGTTAATGGAATATGGGGGATCAAATACCGTCTTTGAAGCGTTGACCCAGGCCGATATCAACGGTGTTTTGTTAGACTGTGATCTCCCTATCGAAGTGTTATTTCTTGAAGGTAGCTCCCGATCTAGAAAAAAGATAAGCAGCTTTACCTCTGGGAATTGACTCTTTTCCTATTGGTGGCTACTGGGTTCTGATTGTTCGCAAGGCGTTAATAGCAGTTGATTATTTATAGGGCCCTTTCCATTCGTTGTCCTGCTTGTAGAGGTGGCCACATGAGAGCAGGTTCTAAAAGCGTGCTTGTAGCAAGTCCTGTCCACTCGCTCGCTTCCCAGTCCCAGTCCCAACCCAGTTAGATCTTTCGCAAGCGGCTGTTGATATTGGGGCGATACTCTAAGTGATTTAAATATTAGATATCAAAATATTACACCCCTAAAAATTTATTTGCTGCCAGTCGTTACCAATTTTCTCCATCGGGGCTTTTTTGGTTAAAAAACATACCAACTTTATATTTCTAAGGGTTTTGTATAGAATTCCGTCCAAAATTTATACTTATGATCCCACTTTCATCTATCTAGGCCTTCCTGTGATAGTTAGAACAGTGTGAGTCTGTTTATTTCAAAGATCATATTTCCGAAAAAATAATTACAGCACTAAGCAAATGGGTATGGTTGCCAAAGGAGTTGTCAGCCTCTGCTTAGGGCACTGGGTAAGCATAATTCGAAGTCAATTAAGGAGATTTCTGTGTTTGAGAAAAGCAAGCTGCACAGCGCGGTGCTGGCTGCAGGAGCGGCGGTATTGGCCCACCAACCGGTATTTGCCGAGTCCAGGCAAATCGAGGAAGTAACTGTTACGGCTACCAAGCGCGCTGAAAGCGCGCAGGATATCCCGGTAACCGTGCAGGCTCTGGGCGAAGAAAGCTTGAAGGACCTGAATGTCTCTAACTTTGATGACTATATTCGCTTTATGCCCAATGTGACTGCCGGGGGGCGTGGGCCCGGGCAATCTTCTATTTACATTCGCGGTATGGCGACCGAAACCATTGCCACCCAGCTGTCTCAGGCCAATGGAACCGCACCCAATGTTGCGCTCTATCTGGATGAGTCGCCAGTGAGTATTGGTGGCAGGAATTTGGATGTCTATGTCACCGATATTGAGCGTGTCGAAGTTTTGAAAGGCCCGCAGGGCACCCTGTTTGGGGCCAGCTCCCAAGCGGGTACCGTACGTTTGATCACCAATAAACCACAGCTGGACGAGTTCGATCTCAGTATAGAAGCGGGGTTGGCGACCACTAAGGATGGCGAGCTGTCCGATAGTTTGGAAACCATGATCAACCTGCCTTTGATTGAGGATAAGCTGGCTGTGCGCGTAGCGGCCTATCAATCCAATGAAGGCGGTTATATCGATAATGTGGCCGGTACTTACACTCCCGATGCTTCCGTTAATCCAGCTTGGGAGGGGCTGCCGGTTGTGAGCGCTTCCAGTGAAGCGCTGGTAGAGGAAGACTTTAACGATTCCAGTTACAAAGGGGTTCGCTTAGGGGTGAACTATGTGATCAGTGATGACTGGTCTCTGCTGGTGCAGCACACTCATCAAGATCTGGAAGCTGATGGGGTGTTTGACCATGACCCGGAAGAAGTTGGAGATCTGGAAGTAAACCGATTCTACGACGATACCCTGGAAGACAGCTTTGATCTGACAAGTTGGACTCTTGAAGGGCGCCTGGCGGCTTTGGATATCGTGTATACTGGTGCCTACCTCGATCGCGAGGTGGAGCAATCTATGGACTACACCGGTTACAACGATGTGGGCAACTATGCGGCCTACTACACCTGTAACTATGTGGACACTTGCTACGATCCCACAAAGGGCTATGTGGGCTTTATGGAAAATACCCGCACCAGTCACGAGCTGCGTCTGTCCACGCCGCAGGAATACGCTCTGCGCCTTACGGTAGGTGCTTTTTATGAGGATATCGAAATCCTCGACCGGGGCAATTTTGATTATCAGTCCATTTTGGAATTGGGCTTCCCGCAAAACTATCCGCGCGGTTGGTCTCCGGACTCCACTGATCCGGTGAAATCCACTGCTATCGACCCGAACGCTCGCCCGGAAGGGGTGGCTTTCTTTAACGATATTACCCGCAGAGAAGAGCAGCTGGCCTTTTTTGGTGAGCTGACCTATGACATCACCGACCAGCTCAGTGCCACAGTTGGTCTGCGTCATTACGATATCGATGTGGAGTTGTTGGGCTCCGCGAACTCCTCGTTTGGCAATGCAGGCGGTATTGACCTGGATATGTACGGCGATAACCTGGACTCCAAGTGGCAGGAGACCGGTATCGATGTCCCCATGAATGAGAGTGATGTCATTACCAAATTCACCCTCAGCTATAGACCTACAGATAATGTAATGCTCTATGCAACCTACTCGGAGGGCTTCCGCCCGCCCGCTTACAACCGTGGCGGCGGCAATGGCAATGAGACGACGGTAGTACCCTATACCATCAGTACCGATACCGTAGATAACTACGAAGCGGGCTGGAAAACGACTCTCTTGGATCAGAGCCTTCAATTTAACGGTAGCGCTTATTTCGTAGAGTGGAGAGATATTCAAACTGCGGTATTTGATCCCGATGTCTACTTCCTGTTCTATCTCGACAATGCCCTGGATGCGGAAATCCGTGGGCTTGAGATGGATGTGACCTGGCTGCCAATTGATAACCTCCAGCTTATCGGCGCTATGTCTTACAACGATACCGAAATTACCGATGTGCTAGGCAGTGCGGTTAACGTGGCTCCTGAAGGCAGTGAACTGGCCCTGTCTCCACCTCTGCAGATGAATCTGCGTGCTCGTTACGAGTGGGATCTGGCCAGCTTCGGTGCTTACTGGCAGGCGGGCGTTTCTTATAGCGATGAAGCCTGGAGTTCTATTGTGATCGATCCGAACGACCGATTTAAGCAAGACTCTTACACTACCGTGGATGCGTCTTTCGGTTTGCGCGAGGAGCATTGGGGTACAGAGCTCTACGTTGAGAATCTCACCGACGAGCGCGCGGAATTGTTTATCAATACCCTGGATAATTCCAAGCGCATCACCACCAATCGCCCGCGTACTGTGGGTTTGCGCGTGTCGTATGACTTCTGAGGGATTGTAAGTCTCTTTAGTGATTAGCCCGATAGCGGGGCGGCTAGATTCCGCTCCGCTGTCGTGGATAAATTATTGGTGAAGTTGCATCAATGCCATTTCATAAATCCTGTTGAGTTCCCCCTGCTACGTTGGTGGTCGGTGTAGCGGCTCGCATTTTTACGGCTTAGAGAGAAAAATCTTTTGTCATCGCAGTCTAATTCTTCGCAATCCGAAACTTCTCCGTTGCAGGGTGGCCAAACCGAACTCAGTCAAAAAATCCGTAGCGCTCTGAAGCAGAAAAGTTTCTCTGCCGCGGCGTCCATGGCAAAAGAGTTGGTGGAGCAATACCCCAGCGACATTGAGGGTTACTACCTACTGGCGGTTAGCCTAAGGTATTCGGGTGAGATTGACGGCGCCCTGGCGACCCTTGGGCAATTGTTGGAGCGAGATGGTAGTCATGCTCGAGCGTATCAGGAGTGCGGCCATAACTTTTCGGCGCAGGAAAATTTTGCCGAACAGGTACGCGCTTACCGTCGCGCCCTGGAGTTAAACCCGGCACTGTATGCCAGCTGGAAAGGGTTGGCGCTCGGCTTGCGCGCCCAAGGCAAGGAGGCCGATGCCTTACAGGCCCTACACCAGTTCCAACGATTGCAGAACCTGCCGCCTACACTACTGAGTGCCGCGAGCCTGATGTATGAGAAAAAACTTCATAAGGCCGAACAGCTTTGCCGGAGTTTTTTACAGAAAAACAAGCACCATCCGGAAGCTATGCGCCTGCTGGCGTTGATCGGCGCTGAATTGGGGGTGCTAGATGATGCCGACTTCTTACTTGAAAGCTGTCTGGAGCTGCACCCTGATTTTCACCAGGCGCGCTTCGACTATATCGGTGTGCTGCGCAAGCGGCAGAAGTTTGCTGCGGCGCTGGAACAGGCCCGCCACTTGCGAGCAGGCCAGGGGGGGCGCCAAAGCGATATACTTTTCGCCACACAAAGCGCCATGGTGGGTGATTATCAGACTGCCTTAGAGATTTATGATTGTGTGGTAGCCGAGGCCCCAGATCTGCACGGGGTGCATTTGCAGCGAGGGCACACTTTAAAAACCGTGGGGGAAGCAGGGCAGGCCATCGAGGCCTATCGGGATGCCTATCGGGCCAAGCCGGACTTTGGAGATGCCTATTGGAGTCTGGCCAATATGAAAACTTACCGCTTTACCGATGCCGAAATCGACAGTATGCGGGAGCTGCAAGGCTTGCCAGATATAGCGCGTGACGATCGCTACCACCTCTGTTTTGCATTGGGCAAAGCTCTGGAGGATCGCGCAGATTATTCTGGTTCTTTCTCCTGGTATGAACAAGGTAATGCACTCAAGCAACAGGAGTGTCAGTACAGCATCGAACAAAACCGCAGGGATACCGACTTGCAAATTGCTCACTGCAACTCCGAGCTTTTTGCCAGGAATGCTTCCTCTGGCTGTGATGCTCCTGACCCCATTTTTATTGTGGGCCTGCCCCGAGCAGGATCGACGCTGCTGGAGCAGATTCTCGCCTCGCATCCCCAAGTGGATGGCACTTTTGAATTGCACAATATTATGGCTGCGGTTCAACGCCTAAAGGGGCGTGGTCAAGCTGGCGAGCAGGCACGCTACCCCGCAGTCTTGCATGAATTAAGTGCGGATCAGCTGAGGCAGATTGGTCAGCGCTATCTGGAAGAGGCCGTTATTCATCGCGGCCAAGCTCCACTGTTTATCGACAAGATGCCGAATAATTTTCGTCATATTGGCTTGATTCAGTTGATTCTGCCAAATGCAAAAATTATCGATGCCCGTCGCCATCCCATGGCTTGTTGTTTCAGTGGCTTTAAGCAGCTATTTGCGGAAGGGCAGGAGTTCACCTATGGCATGGAGCAAGTGGGTGAGCACTATCGGGATTATGTGCGCCTGATGGATCACTGGGACAGGGTGCTACCGGGCAAGGTGCTTCGTGTGCACTATGAATCGGTCGTTGAAGATCTGGAAGGGCAGGTGCGGCGACTCCTGGATTTTTGTGGACTGCCATTTGCCGAAGAGTGCCTGCAGTTTCATCGTACGGATCGCGCCGTTCGTACTCCAAGCGCTGAGCAGGTGCGCCAGCCCATTTACCGTAGTGGCACTGAGCAGTGGAAGCACTTTGAAGCGGACTTGGAACCATTGCGCAGGGTTTTATCTGGCGAGCTGGAACGTTACGGAAAATGGTGAGTGGGGGCTGGGTTTGTCCGGTATAGCATCCATTCCTAGCGCGCCACCTCTTAGTGCCCTTGATGGGTTGCCCAACTTTTTGCTAACTCTATTTCACATTCCTTCGAAGTTGCGACAGAATTTGTTGGTGAGCTGATTTCATCAGGTGTGCTTTTTTCGGCCGAGTGGGAATGTCAAGTGGGGACAGGGCCTTAGGATGGATATCCTAAGGCTCATATAACCTGTCTGCATTTCTGGTTGTGTAATCGTTAAAATCCCCCGATATTCTGTCGAAATCCTCGTCTCTATTTATAGCCATTATTTCTTTTGAATGGTATTTCTCTCCCAAGGGTTTGGGTTTTCATGTAAACATTTTCCTTGATGGTGCTTGTGAGCATCTGTCAATGCACTTTGAAATAGTTTCTTGCAAAAGCAATCTCCGTATTGGCGTTTAGCTTGGCCTTGGAATAGTTAACTGCTTTCGTACCATCTTTTTGGGGGCTAGGTTAATTCCGAATGAATGAGTTCAAGTCAAATTGAATTGTCTGAAATATGGCCCTGTTATTGCTGATTTTGTCTTGCGGGAATGTTTCGGTTCTTGTAAGTGAAATACTTCAGTAATAATCAATTCATAATGAAAAAAAATTCTTCTATTGCAGATGATTTTTAAACCTTCTTTGCTTGATTTTCTATCGACCCAAAAACTTAAAGTCTGTATTCTTGCCGGCGTCGACGTGGTCCATGGAAATTTTTGATTTAGATCAAGTGAGTACGTCGTCTTTCAAAACCTTGAACACCAGATTAGGTTATAAATCCGTAAATTTTCAGAGAAGGAACATGAAAATGAAAAAATTAACCGGTGCAGTGCTGGGGGTTTCCACAAGTTTGGCCTTGATGGGTCAATCAGCCCTGGCTTCAAGTCAGCTAGAGAATCCTAGTATTCCGAGCTTCACTGCAAGTGAATTTGCGCAACTGGAAGAGCAATTCACAGCAAAAAGAGTGATGGTCGATGGCAAACTCTATCAGTTAACTGGTGACATGCTGGAGCTGGTTCAACAGGGATCTGAGCAAGTAGGTATCATGTCAGCCTTTGAGCTATCAGCAAATAAATGGCCTGAAGGTATTGTCTATTATGATTTCTATGGGGATGTAACGGCAGAAAACCGCCTACGCTTCTTAGAAGCCACCAGGGTTTGGGAAGAAGTTGCAGACTTAAAGTTTGTGCAACGCACGGATCAAGCTAATTATATCTATGTGCGTAATGGCAGCGAAAACCGCTCTATGGTTGGAATGTCCGGCGGTGGGCAGTTTTTCAGTATGAACAACTGGGATGAGAAGTATATTATTGTTCACGAACTGGGCCACGCAATTGGTATGAGGCATGAACAACAGCGTTCGGATCGTGATCAATATGTGATGATCCTTGAAGAAAATATAAAGCCCGCATATATCTACAACTTTGATATTCGTCAATCACACAATTACAGTGAATATGACTTCCTGTCTGTGATGCACTATCCCTCCAGGGCATATAGCGTTAATGGGGATGCAACTATTGTCCCAAAGAAAGGCTATGAGCAATATGATGGCATTGTGGGGCAACGTTTCGACCTCGGAGCTGGTGATCAGGTGGGGGCGGCTTCCCACTACGGCGCAGTGAATATCAATATTCCTGATCCGGCATTTAAGTCTTATCTACTTGCCTATTTTGATAGCGATAACGACGGTGAAATTAGCAGTTTAGAGGCTGCAAAAGTTGAGGAAATCCAGACTCCTGGGAATGGTGAAATTCAGTCGCTGCAGGGTATCCATCTATTTCGATATCTAAAACATCTGACCGCGGTCAATGAAAACCTGACGGAGATTCCAGAGCTGCCCAAACGCTTGGAATCCTTGAATTTTGCCGGCAACTATTTAGACGCAGCAAAATTTGAGTGGGTATTGGATAAGCCCTTCCTGAAAGATGTGGATGTTACCAATAATCTATTGGATGTTTACTCTTGTGAAATGCTCACCCTAATTAATGGTGTGATAAAAGGTGGCAATATCCAATACAGCCCGGTTAAAGGTGGTGGCACATTCATTTGTGATGAGGAGGCGGAGCGAACGCTAATTTCGGGTAAACCTAGGGTCGATTTAAGGGCTAAAGGTGAAAAGCTATTCCATATTGATGTCCCTGAAAATGCTCAAAAGTTGACTGTTCAAACAGAAGAGTCGGGAACGGGCGGCGAGATGAATGTTTATGTCGCTTACAACCGTCAGCCCAGTACCACAGATTTTGATTTCAGTTCAGAAAATGCCGGTAACATCGAAAATATACAGATTGCTTCGCCAGAGCAAGGCCGCTGGTATGTACTGTTATCACCGGTCGAGCGTTCTTTTGAAGGTGTCGATTTGACTGCGACTCTGGATTTGGGTGGAGAGCCAGCTAATGAGCTTGTTAATCAACAGCAGATTGCCGGATTGGCTGCCGCTACTGGAGAAGCATTGCATTTCACCCTGACCGTTCCAGAAAATGCTTCTGACCTAAAGTTTGTAATGACTGGCGGCACTGGGGATGCGGATCTTTACGTGCGCTTTGGAGAGAAACCAACAGAATCAGTCTATGATTATCGTCCCTATTTAGGTGGTAATGAAGAGGCCGTCTCAATCGCCAATCCGAAAGCGGGTGTATGGCACGTTATGCTGTTGGGCTATACGGATTTTGAAGATGTTTCTTTGATGGGCTCTTTCACGGAGTCTACATCTGAGTTCCTATTAACAGGAGAGACAATCGCAGATTTGGATGGTAAGGCGGGTGAGATGCTCACTTTTAAGGTGCAGGTGCCAGAGGGCGCAGCTAAGCTTTCCATTGCGACTGGGCCATCATTTATTGGTTCTCTCGGTGATGCCGACTTGTATATCAAGTATGGCGAACAAGTCTCGGCAACCAATGCGGATTATTACTCTGAAAACTGGAGCAGCCATGAATCTATTGATGTGAATGCGCCTCAAGCAGGTATCTGGTATGTGGCTGTTTATGGTTACACTGACTTTGAAAATCTCTGGTT
This sequence comes from Microbulbifer sp. THAF38, assembly GCF_009363535.1. Lineage (NCBI taxonomy): Bacteria > Pseudomonadati > Pseudomonadota > Gammaproteobacteria > Cellvibrionales > Microbulbiferaceae > Microbulbifer > Microbulbifer sp. THAF38. The sequence goes on along the minus strand of NZ_CP045369.1, from coordinate 2,819,934 downwards.
AAGTGTTGATTACTAACACCTAGCAGGTAGTTAGTTTATGGGTAATGGAGAGGTTTAATTTAAAATAACTCCATTGCCCGTTTTCAATTTTTTTGGAAGCTACTTTACTTTAAGTTGACTTTGAGTTTTTTAAAGCTTGCTATGCAAATGCGCAAGCCTGATAACAATTAAGTGTGTTAAGCAGGAGAAAGACGAAGCTTATCTCTCACTTCCATAAGCGCAAAGCCTAAAAGGTTGAGACCTTTCCAGGTGTTCGGGTCTTGTGCTTTTGGACTGTCTTGCGCCAAGCCAATCCCCCAAATATTATCGACAGGACTGGCCTCCACTAAGACCCTGTTCTCTGTATTAAGCAGAAACTCCTTTAGTTCAATGTTTTGGGAGAACTTGGCAAGGTTGGCATTAACCACTATATCGAATCGCTTCTTATCCCACATATTCTGGTTAAAACCAACAACCTGCCGACCTATGCTCTTGGCTTCGCCCGGATTGGGTGAAGCCAAAATTTTTTTACATGCATTGCTATCCCCAAAGAGTTTGGCCTTGTGATACATCATGTAGTGTTCAGCTGTAATAAAATGATGTCCTTCTTCTTTGAATTTGGAGTCGTACCATTGGCTAAAGCAGCTCTTAGAGACTTGCTTTCCTTTTTCTTGATGCCCCCAAAAGTAGAGATACTTAACCTTATTTCCTTTATTTACAAAGTGTTGTGGTCAAGTCTAACCGGACACCTCTTTAAGCACATTTTTCAAATTCGATAGGGGTTATATACTCCAGTGATGAATGTATCCTGCGTGAGTTGTAATAAGCAATATAGGCCCTCACATCGGCTATCGCATCTTCCCTTGTCGGATAGATATTTCCCGTCAGCCATTCTCGTTTTAGGCTGCTAAAAAAGCGTTCAGTCGGTGCATTGTCCCAACAATTTCCCTTGCGGCTCATTGAGCACACCATACCATGCTGTTTCAACTGCGCTTGGTAGGTATGGCTGGCATACTGACTGCCTCGATCAGAGTGGTGTAGAAGACCCTTTGGCGGTGTACGCAAATTAACAGCCATCATCAATGCACGACTTACCAGGGCCGTTTCCATCTGGCGATCTAGATGCCAACCAACAATCCTACGTGAATAGAGATCAATCACTACCGCCAAATACAGCCAGCCCTGTGCAGTCCAGATGTACGTGATATCAGTAGTCCAAACTTGATTTTTAACACTTGGTGAGAACTCCCTATTCAAAAGGTTTTCCGCGGTAGGTAGTTGGTGTTTGCTGTCTGTCGTCAGTGTAAATCGCTTCTTGCGTTTTACTCTCAAACCTAGCTTTTTCATTAGTTTGCGGACACGATAGCGACCAATTTTAAAGCCTTCTTTGCGTAACAGTTTCATTAACCGACGGCTTCCGAGACTCTGTCGAGATTCAGAAAATAAGGCCTTCAAACGATGGCATAGTTTCCATGTCTGGCTATCTATTGAGCTATTACTACGCTGATACCACCCGTAATAGCTACTCTTATTTACCTGCATCACTCGGCAGAGTGTCCTAACTGGAAAGCTGCCTTGCTGTTCTTTAATAAAGTTGTACTTTACTTCATTTCTTTCGCAAAGAAAGCGCTGGCCTTTTTTAGGATTTCTTTCTCCATCCGCAACTGCTTGTTTTCGCGTCGTAACCGGTCCAATTCTGCGCGCTCGCCGACATCCAGCCTTTCTCCGCTCTCTTCCTGCTTCAGCTCTTTTATCCAGCGTCGCAGATTGTTGGCAGTGGTTCCTACAGCCTCTGCGGCTTTAGAAATAGAATATCCCTGCTCAGAGACCAGGGCTACGGCGTCTTTCTTGAACTCCGGCTTGAATTGCCGGCGTGTACCTTTCGTTGTCATACATCACCTCGCTTGGTGTTTTTACCATCTTAGCGAAGTGTCCGGAAGTATTAGACCACTACAAAGTCGATAAGTTGGTCTCTTGATTTAATATTCATTTTTCCTCTGACTGCTGACTTCTGGATTTCTCATGCCAGAATCTAAGTGCAATGAGTTGGCCAATTAACTACTGAGAACTCACTTTTTAAGGGTATTGTATGCAACCTGGGCTTTGATGGGGCCCAGATTGCATACTTATTAATAGAGGTTTACAAAAAAGCACCGAGTAATTTATAGGGAGGTAATAGTGGCAAACCAATTATAAATTTCGTTGGTAAACCTTTTCTCCCTCAACCCAAGTCTGCAAAACTTGTACCTGCCAGATCTCTTGTGGATCTATTTCAAAAATATTCTTATCAATCAGGATAAAATCGGCAAATTTACCGGGTTGTAGATTGCCGATTACTTTCTCCTGATGGCTGGCGTAGGCAGCGTCCAGGGTAAATGCGCGCAGAGCCTGTTCTAAAGTCATCGCTTCTTCGGTGCGCCAGCCTTTGCTGGGATTGCCCTGGCGATCGCGACGGGTCACTGCGGCGTGAAGGCCAAACAGGGGATTGGCGGGTTCAACCGGGAAGTCGGAGCCGGCAGCGATGGGAGTGCCCTGATTAAGGAGTGTTTGCCAGGCGTAGGCGCCGATCAGGCGTTTATCACCAAGGCGGTCACCCGCCATATTTTTGTCGCTAGTGGCGTGGGTGGGCTGCATGGAGGCTATTAGGTGGAGTTGGGCAAAGCGAGGGATATCCTTTGCTTCAATGACCTGCGCATGCTCTACGCGGTGACGATATTCTTGCTGGCTTTTCTTTTTATTCAAGGTTTCAAGATGATCGAGCACTATATGGTTGGCTCTATCGCCAATCGCATGTACGTTCACCTGGAAATTATTATCAGTTGCCAGCTTGAGTAGAGATAGCATTTTGCTCTCTGGATAGAGCAGTAGACCATTTTCCTGAGGGCGGTCGTGATAGGGTTCCAGCAACGCCGCGCCACGGCTACCCAGGGCGCCATCGGCAGATAATTTAATGCTGCGCATATAGAGTCGCGCTTCGGGGTTGCCGATATGGCCAGCTTTCAGCAACTTGGCATAGTTGTGGCTATCGACTGACAGCATCGGGTACACCCGCATCGGGATGGCATTTTCCTCGGCCAACTCCCGATAGGCTTTGAGAGTTTGCTCCTTGATACCCGCATCGTGCACACTGGTCAGCCCCAAAGAAAGCGTTGTAGCAAAGGCATTCTGTAGGGATTTTTTCTCTTGGGTCAGAGTGGGAGAGGGGACTGCCTTTTGTAACAGGCTCATGGCATTGTCAATTAAGATTCCTGTGGGCTCGCCCTTGCTATCCCGCAGAATGTCACCGCCCTCGGGGGCCTGGGTACTCTTGTCGATACCGGCAAGAAGTAGAGCCTTCGAGTTGGCCCAGCCTGCGTGGCCGTCAACCCGGCGCAACCAGATGGGGTGATCGATCTCCAGGGCATCCAGTTGCTCCCGGCTGGGGAATTGCTTGCCGGGCCAGGTAACCTGGTTCCAGCCGCGCCCGAGCAGCCATTGGCCTGGTTCCAGCCCCTCAGCATGGCGCTTTATCGCCGCGAGAGAACCTTCCAGAGACTGGTCGCGCAGATCCAGTAACTCATTGAGTTGCCCCAGGCCTAACATATGTCCGTGAGCATCAATCAGGCCGGGTAGCAGAGTCTTGCCTTTGGCATCCACTCTCTCGGCATCGGGATACTTTTTATCCAGTTCGGCAATATTGCCAGTTCCCAGCACCTTGCCCTGGTCGAAGGCCATGGCAGAGAACTGAATAAGCGCTTTATCCGTAGTTTGATAGCCTGAGAAGTTGTGGATGAGTGTTACTGCCTGAGAGCTGATAGAAGTGGCGGTGAGTAGTGTCACCGCCAGAGCTTGGGCTAGACGCATGGTGGAGTGCCTTGTTGTTCTCGTCGCCGACCATTCTATGGTGGCTTCATACCCCCTGAAAAGTAGATTAAAAGATTGCTGGTCTAATGAGTGCAGGAGTAGGGGGCTGTTTACTGATCGGGCTCTATACGAAGTAAATGGCCCTGGGGTCCATCGGTGATGATATAGAGATTGCCATCTGCTCCGATTTCAGCATCGCGAACCCGCTCACCGATAACAATTCTTCTCTCAACATTCAGCGGATCCCCTTGCGGATTGATTACCCGCAGGTCTTGGGTGACCAGGCCAGCGGAAAGGAGGTGTCCACGCCACTGTGGAAATGCTGTGCCGGTATAAACTGTGAGACCGCCGGGGGCATGGGTATCAATCCAGGCAAGGAAAGGAGAGGTAAATTCTGGGCTGGCAATTTTGAAAGAGATGTTGGACCCATCTCGATAATCCCTACCAAAGGTTACTCTGGGCCAGCCGTAGTTAGCCCCTTTTTGGACTTGGTTTAATTCGTCTCCAGCTGCAGGACCATGCTCTGAGGACCAGATAACCTGGCTTTCAGGGTCGATAGCAAGCCCCTGAGGATTGCGGTGGCCAAAACTCCAAATCTCTGGGAGAGCGCCTTTGGTATTTACAAAGGGGTTGTCATCAGGTACTGAACCATCAGATTTAATACGGATTATTGAGCCAAAGTGTGTTTGTAGATTTTGACCCTGCTCACGGGCAAAGACGTCGAGAAAATCCTGTGGCGGATTACCGCCGTCCCCAATACTGGCCAGCAGGGTACCGTCAGGGAGAAAGGCAAATCTCGAACCAAAATGCGCGCTATTCTTTTTACCTTGAGCTGCCTTGAATATCTCTTGAAAGTCAACCAGCTGGCCACTTTGCCATCTTCCTCTGCCAATAGTTAGGCGGTTACTTTCGGTATTGCCACTAGCGTAACTGAAATACAGTAGCTGATCTTTGTCAAAGTTTGGGCTGGCTATTACATCCAGAAGCCCTCCCTGTCCCTCAAAGAAAACCTGCGCTGGAAAATCAATCGCCTCGGAAAGGGTATTGTTGGTTATAGTGCGTAGCTTACCATCTCGTTGAGTAATGATTAGAGAACCATTAGGAAGCAAGGCTATACCCCATGGATATGGAATAGGGCCTGCGACCTTACTAATCTTAATTTTGTCGATTACGGGGATCGCGCCCCGGGATAGAAAAGTATCAGCGAGGCTTGTAGCAGAGATGACTGCGCAAATGAACGCTAATAATATTGTATAAAAAGAGATCCTTCTCACTTTAGGTGACCCTTGAGGTAGGTGGGTGTGCCTAACAGTATATCAGTAGGGTTATTGACAACAACGTCGCTTTTCCAAATGCAATAGGCACTCTCCACTTTTTATACAGAGTCTCTTTCTTAGTGGTGTCTGAGTCATCTTGATAGGCCTTGATAGCCAAGTCGGCTAATAAATTAGTTTGGTTTTACGCAGGCTAGTAAGCCATCACAGCCTGTTAGGGGCATTAATTGCTGAGATAGAAATTACGAGTTGACCGACTCTCTATATTTTAGGTTTCAAGTAAAACTATTTTAATACTTTTGTTTTAGATGCATCTATTGAGTTTTGCGGTTGCTTTTATATTCGCTACTTGTCTTACTCCAATTCCGAACCTTTTGGCAACTGCTGATCGAGATTCGCCATTATACAGAGCGCATAAGATCTCTCGATTGCGAGCCTGAATATCAATTTGTCGTGAAGTAGGCAGGGTTAGATAGGTACCGCCATAAGAGTTACTGAGGGTTTGTAGTGATTGGATGGGCAGTATATCAATCAGCTTGCTCCTAGCCGGATATTTAGGGATGTAAACATCCTGCCCCCCAAAAGTGGTAACCAGAATATACATGTCAGCGTAACCAATCAGCCCGATAAGTTCCTGCATCAGATCTGGTAGTTTCTTATGATCAATCTCAACATTGTGGTTACGATTTTTGTTCCCTTGCTGCATATCATCGTCCTTGTAAGATAAAGCATGCAGCGAGAGTACGATTAACGATATCATTTGGCGTAGAGTGAAACGTTTCCCAGTGTGTTAAGGTATGTTTTTATGACCTTTGAAATTTTAGAAGTGGGATGAGGAGAAAACCTAGCTGGCACAAGACAATAATAAGTAAGTAGCTAAAAGTAACAGCGTGATTGATAATGCCGGAGGGTGAGTTTTAGAGCGGCTGTCTCTAAATGTGTGTAATAAATTTTTGTGTTTAGGTTTAAATTTGACGGAGGAGTGTAAGCAAGATAAAGTTATATTGTTTAGTTAATTATTTCAGGAGTCATAATGGTATGTATCCATAGTTAAGTGCTTGTGTAAGAAAGTAATAATCTATTGATGTCTAGTTTTAAGGGTTATCTAATAAGGTCGTGGTAATAGTGTTTTTTAGTGGGATACCTCTACGATTATGTGACTACAACTATTTTAAATTTTACATCTCGTCTGGTTTGCTCGGCCTTAGAGCCCATCGCGTAAATATGCATTAGAAAAAATCTATTGCCGATTAAATAAAAACTGTTGATTCAGGTGTTCCAGAAAAAAATCTTCAAAATTATAATCAAACTCGGTAATTTTGCCAAAATTAAGGCTTTCTCCATCAAGTGCTTCGTTGATGTATCGAGTAAAGTTAGATACTTGCATCGTAGTCTATAACCATGGGATAAGTTCAAAGAAAAATTTATCTTCTAAGAAAGTGAATTTTTGTTGTAGTTAGTTCGGAGGGTGGATTTAATCTTCTAATGCTCACCAGTTAATTTTGACTTAAATCTACTTTCTTATCCTAAGAAGGTGTAGGTAATAGAGTATAATGCGCCAAATACATCTTAGTTTCTGTAAGGCTGGCAGTAACCCATCGACGACTTTTATTTGATTTGTGTAGGCGTAGAACCTGCCAGCCAATTCTTCTTTTGCTAACTGTATCTATTGTTTAGATGCATGGTGGTAAGAAATTTTGATAAATGCATCAGATTAAATTTCAAGCATATTTACTGGCTGGATAATTTTCATTATTACTGTTTGGGTTTGAGGGGTTTTCATCTTCATTGGTTTTCTGGGTATGATTTAAAAAACCGTCTAAAAAGGGGTTGTTTTCTGGTTGGTAATTCCTGGAGGGGGTCTCGCATGTGCCAGAAAATATGTCTAAAGAATCTTTCAGGAAGCTTTCGTTTCCTCCAAACTCTTTAAGTTTGGTAACTATATCCTCTATTGAGCAGGATTTTAAGTTTTCAACCTTTGTATTCATTTTGTAAGCGAGAACTATAAGTCTTGCTTGGTTTTCACTTTCTGAGCCGGCGTATGCTTTATAAGCAGTTTCTAAGTAATCGAAAATCCTTCCAGTATCATCCATATAGGTTAGGTCTTTTAACTTGGGGCTACCTTTCTTAGGAAGCATACTTTCTGAGATTATATTTTGATTAATTATTTCTAAACTTTTTGTTAGGTTTTCGACTAAGATTTTTATCTCCTTTAGTTGAGCTATTTCATAATCCAGGTTTAGTTTTTGTGCTTTCTTCCAGTGGAAGATATATTCTAGCTTTGCACGGTCTTCCAAGTGATGGATTTCTTTACGGCGTAAATTCTCACAAAGTTTTATAGTGGAAAATGTATAGTTGAATTCTCTAGGATTGTGGCTTTCTCCTTCATGGTCAAACCCAATTTTACCTGGGTAAGAGTGTAGTTTTTTTTCTAGGTCTTCTCTTTGGCAATAGTATAGATATATATATTGAAATAGGGATTTTCTTTCAAACTTAAGGTTCATATTGTTGTTTGTATAGTTAATTAGGTTGGCCATTCCGTTGAGTATAAAGTGGCAGGAATTACCTGAAGAGTTAGATTTTTTAAAGTGAAGACATGGAAGAATTCCCAAATATATGATTAATTCGGGTGTGCTTGAGTTTAGGTTGAGAATTGCTGTTGTATTGCCTTTACCATTCAATATTTTACGTAGCTTATCATAATAACTGTCAACCGTGATTGTTCCTAAGCTTTTGCTATCTTTATTATTTTTTATTTCTCTTTTGTCTTCTTCTGGTAGAGTGCTCATTGCCTTTTTGTTTATGAGTTCGTTTATTTTGGTATTTCTGTTGTACCATGGCATTGAAGAGTAGGCGTTAGGTATTTTTAATTTGTAAAGCTCTGTAAGTAAATTTTTTTTGTTAATTCCTATTATGTAGAAGCTTTCATAATTGTCTTTGGATAAGCTGCCAACTCTATATTTAATCCCATTAGGTTCGCTTAAAGTAATAAAGTCCCCAAGTAGATCTTTGAAAGTATACTTATTTTTGGCTATTTTTTGTTTGTCCTTGCTTTCATAGTAGTTGATGCTGCAGTCGTATTCAGAGAATTCCCACGGTAAATCACTGTCCAGAAGGCGGCCTTTAATTTTGTCGTCAAGTTTCAAGGGTGATTTATGTTTCATAATAGTCTTTGCTCATGTTTTATATTGTGAGCAGATATTCTGATATCTTCCTTAGTTTGATTGTATAGGGAATGATTTCATGTTAATTAATGAAGGGTAAGTATTCCGTGAGGATTGCAGCATGCTATTGCTACATCCTAGAAGCTGCTCCATGACTTCTTTAAATTAATTAACATGGATGAAATATAGAAAAATCAGGATAAGAAGACAAATGTAGCCGCCACCTAACAATTAAGCGTCGGTAATTTTCGGACCATGAACAAATCTACTCAAATTTTTAAAAATGAACATACCTTCTGAGCTTTCTAATATTCTGCCTTGAGGCCATTTTCCTATAGGGACAAATAAGGTCGATTCCACGAATCAACAGGCAATCACGAAGAGGATCGGAGTCCACGTTTTATGAAAAACAAAGCGATGAATCTTTGTATTTTTATACGTAATATCAAGTGATGGGGGTAATGGCTTCACTTCTGCTGGTAAGGTCGAAGTAGTAGTGTCTCCAAGCGGAATAAATTTTCCATCAATCATCACTATCCACTTTGAACTCTTGCCTCGCTTAATTTTCCAGATTATGAATGTCCCTTATTTTGATGGTGCAAAGCTGCTTTCGTATAAGGCCTCCTCCCAGTTAAGCAAAAACTGTTGATCTAAGAGTTCCAGAAATCTTCTCCCTGCCTACAATCAAGCTCCTTGTTCTTACCAAAATTAAAGCCTTCTCAAGCATGTACTCGGTGGTGGAAAGTGTGAAGGAAGATCTTCCCATCGCGCTCCAGAACGCAAAAACCAGAGGATGCCTTTGAAGCAGGCTCGATTATCAATGGGTTTTAGTCCTCCCTTCCTTCGTTTTAAATTAGGAATAAAAGGTTTGACCAACTTCCATTAATCATCGATTAGCTCTGACTTGAATCTGCTCACTATTGCCTGACTTTTTTCTATAATATTGCGTGAGAATAGCTGGATCCAAGTCATGAAGAAGTATTTACTTAACCCATGATTTGGGGTGTCTATTTTTTGCTCTATAATGTATTGCTTTATTGTGGGGGGCAAGTCTGTATATAATTTCTAAAGGTTCAGTTGTTGTCCGTCTTTTTTCTAGCTAACACTATAGTTTATGATGAAAAATATTAACCTTAATTATTTTGGGTAAGTGTGCCCAGTTATTAGGCTGGGCACAAATTTCTTACTGCATATCAGGTCGATTATATAAGGTATCCTCTGGCTCCAGTAGTTTGTCTTTATCTGAGCGTTTAGCTGCATTGGGAGCAAAAAACAACTCTGCACAAACCCATATTGCCCCAATGCCTGGCAGGGCAACGATCAGCATACGGCGGGGTAATCCAGAGCTTCGGAGACGTTTGCTGCATACGGTTACAGAAGCCCAAATTAAGCTTAACTGTACAGGTACACTGATGACCGCCATAAATATTTCTGCAGTCTTCCAAATGCCATCGCTGAAATTAAAGTTGCTATACTCTAGAATTAGACCGGTAATAAACTGGATACAAAGCACTGGTATTACAAAAAGCAGCCAGAACTGTCGTCGTGTAACGATCCCATCCAGATCAAAATAAAAATCCAGGTAGTTTTGTTTCCTCATGAGCCTTTCCTCATCAGATTGTCAGAGTTTATATGGTGTATCTGAGAATTGTTCATGCCCATCAGGAATTAATTCCTCATTTTTCAAAAGGCCCTTAAGCTGAGATCGATAACTGGCTTCCTGTTGAAATATCCTTCGCACATACTGACGGGTTTCTGTGCCACGGCAATAACCATATTTAGCCATTGGACTGTTGTAGTACTCCGCTTTTTGCAGAAGAGCAATATAATCTTCAACGCCTTTACTGCTGGAGGTTGAAAACCATTGGTCGGGATTTGCTCCATCTTGTAGTGCTAACCGGCGGGCGTCCAGTACGTGTCCGGCACCAGCGTTATAGGAAGCAAAGGTAAAAGCCATGGCCTCTCGTTTGGGTAAATTTTTCCAGCGTCGATATTGCTTCTGGTTGTATTTGGAACCACCCCGGATATTTTGTGTCGGGTTAAAGCTATCCTTTACTCCCACTTCCTTGGCGGTTTCCGGCATTAATTGCATTAGACCTTGCGCTCCCGCAAGGGATACGGCATTGGGTCTAAAGTTAGATTCTGTCGAGGTTTGCGCGGCAAGCCATACCCAATCGAACGGTTCACTGGCATAGCGCTTGAAGAGCCTATCCCAGGGGCTTAGTCTACCTTTGGGGAGGGTATAGCCTCGTAGGTTGTCTGCTCCCTGTGTTTTTAACAGGCTCAGGTATTCTCTGACTATCGTTTGGGCTTCTTCACTTTCCAGCCATTGATTGAGATTGTTAACAAGGGAGGTATCGTGATCCTTGGTTAGTGCAAAGGCTACCCAGCGGTTTTCCCCAAACACTAGCGAGGTATCTAGGTTATCGCTGTAACCATTACTTCCATTAACGATATGTTCGTCGGCGATAGTAAAATCTATTTCCCCCATGCTCACAGCATCAATCAACTCAAGAACCGATACTTTATTATCTGCGGGATCTATGCTTATGGCTGCCGTATTCTCTGGGTGGCTGGGGAATCTCAAGGGGATTTTTTGTAATAAAGCTTTGTCTTTAACTTCTTCAATATAGGCGCTATCTAGGTGGATGGTTAGAGTTTTTCCTTTTAGTTCCTCGAACTGTGTTAAAGCATTTTCTTTTCGTTGTACCAGTACTTCCCTTGTCTCAAACAGTGCATGGCTAAAAGTGACTTGTTCTCCTCGTCTGTTAGTATATGTTAGGTCTGAAGTTGCTATATCTGCCTTTTTCTCTCTTGCCATAGCCAGAGTTTCGTTGATAGAAGCCGCTCTCTTGAACTCTACATCTACCCCCAAATTTTCCGCATAGGCTTGCAGTAAATCGCATTCTAATCCTGCCAGTTGATCGCGGTGATAGAAGCATCCCACTCCATCCATTCGTGTGGCTACAGTTAATATACCCACTTCCTGAATACTTTGGAGTCGATTTTTGGGAACCTTGCATGCATAAATAATGGTTCCAATAAGGGCTATTACGGAGAGAGTGAAAAACCATCTATTGCTCGATCGCTTCATGATTGCTCCTTGACTGGATATTAATCATGAAGCCTATTGATGTCTCTCTAGGTCAAAATGAGGAAATAATTCCTGATTAACTGGTTTTAAATCGCTGTTTAGAGTGATCTGGCTACATACCTAGCAACACTCTAAGAGAAGGAAAAAACATGTCTGATGAAACTGATAGTAACTTGGAAGGAATTGATCCCTCGCCTTACCGGGATCGGCTCGACCCCAAAGTATCTGATGAAACCACTTCTAGTGCTGCAAAAAGCCTAAATCTAGATGGATTGCGCGATCTGTCCGCTCTCTCCAAATTACAGGTACGTGAATTTACTCATACCAGTTCTACCCAGATGCAGGCCACATCCAATGCCATGACACAAATGGCTGCGGCTGGGGCTACTGCGGTAAATGCTATTTTGGGTAATGGTAGTAAAGGGGAGGGGCAGAAAGATACTGTACAGCTATCTAATCGCTGATGGAGAAAAATTTCCCGATTATTAGTGATTGGGATTTTCCATACAGTGATAGAACCCAATAACTGGGTGACTTAATAATCTGATTGAAAGGAAAAAATTATGTCTGATGAAACCAATACTGTAGACGGTATTCAACCTTCTCCTTACCGCGACCGTGTTGATCCTAAAGTGTCTGACCAGACTACCAGTTCTTCAGCGCAAAGTCTGAATTTGGATGGTCTGCGCGACTTGTCTGCGCTTTCCAAGCTGCAGGTTCGTGAGTTCACTCACACCGGTGCAACACAAATGCAAGCAACTTCCAATGCCATGACCCAAATGGCGGCGGCAGGTGCTAAGGCTGTCAATTACATCATGGATGGTGGTAAGTAAGGTCTTAGACCTTAAAGGGGTAGCGATTTATCGCTACCCCTTAATATAAAGGAGCAAGTTATGAAAGATTCTTTCCGAGATCGCCTGGCCACTAAAGTGGCAGATCAGATGGCTACTTCTTCTGCACTAAGCCTTCATTTGGATGGCCTACGTGACTTGTCTGCGCTATCTAAACTACAGGTGCGTGAATTTACCCATACCGGCGCAACTCAAATGCAGGCAACAGCCAATTCAATCTTGCAAATGTCGGCGGTTGGGGCGCGCACATTTAGAGACACCTTCTAATTTACTGTCTGAGAGGATGAACAGATGGCGAAGGATGATGATACACCAACACTCAGGGAGCTTTCCGCAGGAAAGGGGAGGCTGATTGATGTGATGTCTAGTGCCTACTTGCAGCGTTCTATTAATAGTGCTGTGGAAACGACACTACAAGATCAAGTCAATGCACGAAATCAGCGTATGTTGTTGATGACTAAGCAGCTAAACAAAATAGTTGATTTGTAATTTTATGAAAGACGAGGGGGGGGCGGCAAAAGAAGGGAAGCGTATGTCTTCCTCTTTTTTGGTTCAAAGTGCAGCCGATCATGTAAGGGATACAGCCTTACAAACCTCTACAGTTGTTGGAAAAGCTTTTCAGAAATGGTTGACCCAACCATTCAACCTCATCTTTCTACTTATAATTATCGTTGCACATATACAGTTGATTGTGGCCGTTATTCAAAGTTTCTTGATGCTGTTGCTTTCAATGTTTATGCGTTAAGGATTTCAACTTATGTCTAACAGTAAACCCACAAGTAAAAGTTACCTCCCTCCAGATTTTGAAGACCAGCTGGATAAGCTGATTAGCAGCAAAGGGACTGATGTTGACCTGGGTAAAGAACTGCAGCAGTCAATCATAGACATCTGCCAGGAGGTCAATGATGCATTGACAAAATCCTTCTCGGATATATCAACTACTGGTTTTGAACTGGATGACGAAAAAAAGGGACAAGGTGAAGATAATGAGCAACCAAACTAAAAATACTTTTCAGCCGGATGTTAGTAACATTTCCAAGCAAATTGTTAGAAATGCGGTGGAGCTTCAAGGAATCCATATTTTACAGGGGAAATTTGACTCCTTAAGGGATGAAAGGCTTAGCAACATCATGTTAAAGAATAGTGTGATGATGAAGTGGCTACAGAATCCATCCATTACTAGCTATAAGGAAGTATTGAGTGGTATCGGTGTGAATTCACTTAAGGACGATGTCAAAGAAGCCTATCAGTATGCTCTTGAGATGGTTAATCAAAAAGGTGAAAAAAAATAACATAAAGTTCAGGTTGACCTTTAGTGATAAAAGGTCAATGAATTCATGGACTTTTCTGGTTAGACTGGGGAGAGAAAAATACAGCAAGGAGTTTGCTGCAATGCAAAGAGATTACGATTTTGCCGTTTTTCTCGGCCGTTTCCAGCCATTTCATTCTAGCCATTTGGCGGTGATTTAAGGCCGCTTACAAGAAACCAAATTTTTATGTATTGAGATAATTCTAGTTCTCTAGAAAACATCTTCAGCAATTAAGATGGGCGACAATTGATTGGGTAGAGGGCTTGGTTAATCTGTTTTCTACACCGCTCGTTAGCGGCTTCTCTATGCTTGATCTATTCACCATGAAATAAATGTATATGTAATCAAGCTAGGGATTAAGATACAAGGTAAATGCCAAGCGTATAAAAAAGGAGAAGCATAAGAACAAAAAACCTTTCTAGTTATCCCTAGACTTCTGCTAGCTATGTCAATGTAGCTTATTGAACACTCTGTAATTTTTTAAGATAGGAATTAATGATGCCAGTAATACAACTTAGTGAATTACCTAATGCTCGCGCAATTTGGAGTGCAATAGATCAGTACAATATTTATGTGGTCGCCACAATGAGCGATGCTATGGCACAAATACCGGACACTGGAGCCGACTTTCAAATGCCACCTCCGATACTTATGTATCATGAAGGAGACAGGTGTGCACTTCTTATAATGGGAGAAAGGCATGGCGCACAATCTCAGGATATAAGAACAGCTGCAAGAAATACTGCAGCTGCAATTTTAAATATTCCCGGCATGATGGTAGCAGTTGAAGAACCTATTGAGGTTAATGATAGACTTTATTCCAATGCTGGGGCTCAGAGACAATTATCATTAATTGGTAATCAAAACCTACTTACATACGACCCCTCTTTGAGAGGTGCAATTAGCGCCGAACTTGCTGATCAAGGCTATCGTCTAAATACTGATGCTCAGCCCTATCGTTTTTCTGCAGAACAAGGAAGGCGTTATGATCCTAGATATGGACAAAATAGAAATGCGCCATTGATAAACACCCAAATGGCCACTTCTTTAAGCACCTATGCTAACACGGGGGCACTCATAGCTTATCCAGTTGGACCCGACCATCTAAGGTTTGGGCCCGATGCCTACGTCAGATATGAGGAGCAAACTTTACAAGGTCAACTCCTAGCAAAAAATTGGACGGTACTTAAAATTTCAGAACCTCCTCGAGGCGGTAACGGTAACGGTAATGGTGACGCTCAAAATTGATAGATAAATAAACATATCAAATTATTAATTTGTAGTAGTTCAGACTTGATCTGACAGTTACCGGTTTTTCAGAAGGTGCTCTGTCAGGTCAAGTTCAGTTTACGAGCTTCTCCTTCCAGATACTTTTACCCTCTTCAAGGGTTGCTATCGTTGTGCGACCCCAACACTTTTTACCCTGATGAGTTCGATCATTATTGTAAAATACGAGCCATTCATCCAGATCCTTTTGTAGCTCTTTTATTGATCCATAGATCTTTCGTCGCAACGATGGTTGGTAGAACTCTTGTCATATAGTTTTATGGAAGCGTTCACGATGGCCAGTACCAAACGATCCGCGAACAGCAATTAGGGGAATGTGTGAATCAACTTCGCCCGGTATTTCGCGATGGCAAGCTGTTGATCGATCAGGACTTTGAGGCCGTCCGCTTACTGGCAGAAATACCCACTCAGGAGGGGATGCTGGCAATAGCTGTCTGAGCCCTTCTTATCACATAGCGTCAAGAGCCGGCTTATGCCGGCTTTACCATTCATTGGCGACTGATAGCCCAACCTTATAGAGATCTTCTGCCAAGGTGTGAATTTCTTCCGACAAAGAAATTTGCCGGGTCCATTGCTCAGGTATTCCAGAAACTCCGTAGTAAGCTCCGGCTATTTGTCCGCATATGGCCGCCGTTGTATCGGCATCGTTGCCAATATTGGCGGCCAAAAGAATAGCTTCCCGAAAACTATTGGTATTGAAAAAACACCAAAGCGCTGATATCAGGGATTCAATCACGTAACCACTTCCGGTCAACTCTTCATAGCGCTGGTCTAGAAATTGCCCACTGGCAATGTTTTTTACCTTTTCGGTAGTTGGAGTTTGTTCGATAGAACTTAGAAGGTTGCTTCTTTCGATGCCATTAAATGTGGAAAGTATAAGGTTGCAGAACAGTTTACAGCTTTCGATGCACTCGTCCGAGCCATGAGTGGTTCTGGAACTTTCCCCTGCAAAATAAATAGCGTCTGAAACTGTTGAAGAAAAAAATATGGGAATTGGCGCTAAGCGCATGAGTGATCCATTACCTGAGGAGCGAGTAGATGTTGAACCACTAAAAGGATCACCTGTTTGCAGGTATCGATTTAGAGCGGATGAAACTGTTGCACCAATATCGAAACACTCACCCGTAGAGCTCATATACCCATACTGGTACCAGTTACAGTAACGATTCATCTGATCAGTTGCACTGAAGCCTTTTTTCTGGAGTAAACTGTGTCCCAGGCAGAGCGCCATGGAAGTATCATCGGTCCATTGCCCTTTTTCTAACCCAAATGGACCTCCACCTTCCATATCCGAAAGAGGGGTGAAATCCCCCTTGCGTTTAAACTCCAGCGTGGTGCCCACGGCATCACCGCAAGCGAGTCCGACTAAACAGCCTTTTACTTTGTCTATTGTTTCAATATTCACCTGCAAAATCCTTCTTAAATCTGCTTGAGTGTGATTATTAAATTAAATCAGTGGCCATAGGGCAGGGTTATTGCTCCAGATTCCGCACAAACGTATATTTCCCAGAGCCGGCACGCAAACTGTACAGCGTGGCTGGACGACCTCGCTCAGTGCGTTTTTCACCGGTATCTACCAGAAGTTCCGCCTGCTCAATTCTCCTGCGGAATGATTTTTTCTGTAGAGGCTTGCCAATAATGACTTCATGCACTTGTTGAAGCTCGGGCAGGGTGAATTTCCTTGGCAGTGCGTAGGCGGGGATAATGCTGTATAGAGCCTTTTGAATAAGGCGTTCATGTGCCTTATTGATAATTTTGAGATGGTCAAAGGCCAAGTGCATTTTCTTGACTTTCTCGATAGGAAGCCAGGCGACATCGGAGATCGTTTCTAATTTGCTTTCACAGGCCTGGTAAGCGATCAGAGCCGTGTAACAGATGGTTACAGACCAGCCCCGCTTATCTCTGCAGGCGCCACCAAAGGTGCCTAGCTGCTCAACATAAGGAGGGACAACCCCGGTTTTCTCCTTGAGCTTTCGGGTGACCGTATCCTCTAGGGTCTTATCTTCGCTCTCGGAAATAAAACCGCCCGGTAGCGCCCATTTCCCTTTCTCGGGATGATTGGAGCGTTCCACCAGCAATACTTTGAGTTGTCCATCTTGATAAGTAAACAAGACGGCATCTACGGTAACTAGAGGGGCTTCAAAGCTACCTTTGTTGTAAGCTGCGAGGAATTCTTTCTCGTTCATTGCTTCACTAAGTGTCAGTTGGTCACTTATGTTAGCTGCCTAATCCTGTGTACTCAAGGGGTTGGAGGAGTAAACAAATTTTATTGGAACTTGAATAGAGCAAAATGAGAGGGCGCTATGTCACGCTGGCTGATGATTACTGGGTTGATTCTTCTAGTAATAGGTGTAGCACTGCACTTTGCCCCCTGGCTATTTAATTGGTTTGGTCGGTTGCCGGGGGATATTCGTATTGAATCTGGGCGCACGCGTTTTTATTTTCCCATTGTCTCGATGATTATTGTTAGCCTGATATTGAGCCTCTTAATTAACCTATTTCGCAGGTAAATATTGTATTGATGCAAGAGAATAAAAAAAGGCCGCATGGGGGCGGCCGCAAGGGACTTATAGGAGAGTATGAATAGTGGAGCGTGCGTTCTCCGCTAATCAAAAAAAGGTCATCCTTGACCTGTGTGATTAGGCCCCTGAAATTGCGCAAAAGCGCAGAGTGACTTGTATTTCAGGGGCTTTGCTGGCAGTGACCAGCGACGACGCTTCCTTGCGTCGCATCAACCCGGCGTCCACTATCTCGCCTGGTTAATAATCAAAATATGAACTTTAAAAGTCGTACTTGAGCGATGCAGAGAAAGTACGGCCCGGAGCAGAGTTTACGTAGATATCACTGTCTTCATCCCAGCCAGCGACATTCAGGTAGGGCACATACTCTTTGTCGAATAGATTGTTGACGGCCAGGTTGAGCGATACCTGCTCCATCAACTGATAGCCCAGCGTCCAGTCTACAGAGCCATAATTTGGAGTCTTTACTTCGCCTTCATTGACGCGTTCCATGCGGTCCGCCCAGCGCACCAGCACTTGGCTGGAAAGCTGCGCGCTTGTGTAGCTGGCACCCACTACACCGGAAAGCGGGCTGATACTGGTGAGGTATTCGCCGGTAGTATCATTTTCACCTCGCTGATAGCTGGCATTAGCAAATAGCTCGAATGCAGGTGTCAGATACCAGTTCGCGCTCAGTTCAACCCCTTTGATCGTTACAGAGTCGATGTTCTGGTATTGGTATTGCTCAAATACGTGGGAGAAACTGCCATCGTTGTTAAAGAAAGTTTCGCTGTCAATGAGTGCTGTTTCTAGGAAGTCGTCGTACTCGGTATAGAAGGCGGCAGCGCTGAAGGCGATTGGGCCCAGGTGTCCACGCAAGCCGAGCTCAAAAGTATCGCTGGTTTCAGGGGACAGGTCGTCCGCTGGCAATACTTCATAAGCATAGGTAGAAGTTGGTTGCAGATAATGCTCGATATAGGCCAGGTCATAGGCCGGTACTTTGAATCCCTGGCCATACTGCGCGAAGGCAGACAAGCGGGAGTTGATTTTGTATAAGGCACCCAGGTTGAAGGAGAAGTTGCTCTCTTCGATCGTGGCAAAGGCTGTGCCGTCAGCTTTCTCTGTACCATCGGGGTCCATTTCGTACCAGTCGTAGCGTACCCCGGGGGTTACAATCAGCTGGCCATTGGCAAAAGTCATTTCATCGTTCAGGAATAAGCCCGCGCGGGAGACGGTATTTTCCGGGAATTTTTCGGTGGTCACATCCAAAGTGGAACTGCCTTCCACTTCACGGTACTGGTGCACGGTACGGCGGCTTTCGGTTTTTTCCAGATCGAGGCCATATCCCAGGGTGTGAGTCTCATTCAGGGCTTTGCTGGCATTGGAGAGAAAGCCAATAGTCTCTTGGCTATAAAGGCCAGTTTCCCACATATCACGAATTTCAAGAACTCCGAACATCGGGGCATTGATGTCCAGCTGGCCATACTGCTCGTCTTGCTGTTCGGATTCGTTTTTATACAGGCTGATATTTAACTGGTCATAGACTGCACTAGGGGTCTCGCTGTGGTAGCGCAGTTGGTAAGCGCGGACCTCTTTGTCGGAGTTCGATTCTTCCCTGACGATGCTGTAGCCGTAATCGGCCAGTCCACGGAAGTAGTGGAGCAGGCCATCGGCGCTATTGCCGGTGCTTTCCTGATTCCAGTGATCGATGCTGAAACTGACAAAGTCCTCGCCGCCCAAGTTGTACTTGGCCTTGTAGAGCAGACTCTTGGATTCAATATCGAAGGGGTCCTGGTTCTCGTCGAAATTTTGTTGCTCTTCGCCATCGCGAAAGGTGGTATGCAGCAGTTGTTCAAAGTTGCCGGTGCGAAGAGCCAGGGTAGGGGAGATGTGTGATTGATTGGTAATACCAGTGTATCCGGTTTTAATCGCACCGCCGAACTGCTCTCCATCCTCCAGATAGTCGCTGGCATCTTTGGTGGTGAATACCACGATGCCGGCCAGAGCGTCAGAACCGTATAAAGAAGACGCAGCGCCCTTGGCCACCTCTACCTGTTTCAAGGTATCTATTTCAATAAAGCCGCGGCCCACGATGTCATTTTTACCATTGGCTCCATAGCCTTCGTTAACCCGCATACCGTCTTTGATAATCAGTACCCGATCGCCACCCATGCCGCGTACCAGGATATTTTGTGCGCTGCCGGCGGCACCGGTAACTTCCACTCCGGGCTCGTATTGGAACAGCTGGCTCATATCGTTCAGCTGCAGCTGTTCAATTTCATCATTGGTGACAACAGAAACGCTTCCTGCGACATCTTTCAGCGGTTTTTCCGCGCGGCCACTGACAACGATCAGTTCCAGGCCGCTGCTGGCAGCCGAACTTGAGGTTTCGGCATGCAGGTTAGTGGCGGAGGCCAAGCCCAGTAAGGCCGCTGCGAGAGGGCGAAGTTTCATGGTGTTGTCCTTGGGGTGAATTTTGTACTTCAGCTTTGTCTGTTAGCCGTATCTGTTAGCAATAGGTGAGATAAATCAGCTCGGCTATCAGCTGGAGGGGATTATATGGATGATTTTCTTAATGTAAAGCTAAATACGAATCAATATCAATTAGATTAAATTTGACGTTAGTGGGGAGTTCCGCTAGTTTCCGCGGCCATTGATACAGAGCGAAAGTGCTGGGCTGAGGAGGCTTGCAATGAATATTTCGATGATTGAGAACCTGATGGCGGATGTGGCCGACTTGTTTATGGCCCCGGTTTTACTGGCGATTCTGGTTCTTTTTGTTTACTCGTTGTACGCAACGGGGCGCTTTCTCTCCCTATGGATGCTGCGCCGCCGCAATGCTGGTGCCTACAGCTTGGCCTTAAAGCAAGGTCGGAAAGAGGGCCTGCCCGGCTATCAGGTGCACAATTATTACGTGCGACATCCTTTGGCATGTGATGACGAGCTGGAAGTATTTGCGCTGAAGAAACTGGAAATGTTGCGCATGGCCACTCGCATCGCGCCCATGCTGGGCTTGATCGCCACCATGATTCCTATGGGGCCGGCGTTGCGTGCCCTGGCCGATGGCAATATCCAGGGGATTAGTGAAAACCTGATTATCGCTTTTGCCGCTGTGATCTGGGGCCTCGCAATTTCCACCCTGACTTTCTGGCCTGCCTCGGTAAAGAAGCGTTGGTTTGCCGCTGAGCTGATAAACATTCGGAAATTGAAGGAGGTTGCCTGATGCGCTTCCTGGATGAAGATGAAGAGCTCAACCCGATTTTGAGTGCGGTTAATTTGATTGATGTCTTTCTGGTGATTATCGCCGCGCTGCTCATCGCTATTGCTCAAAACCCATTAAACGTTTTTTCCGACGAAAAGGTCACGGTGATCAAGAATGCTGGCGAGCCCAATATGGAAGTCATCGTAAAAGATGGGGAAGAAATTAAGCAGTACAAATCCACTGGCGAAATTGGCTCGGGAGAGGGCACTCGCGCTGGTGTTGCTTACCAGATGGCCGATGGCAGTCTGGTCTATGTGCCGGAAGGAAAAGAAGAGTCCGCTAAAGACAAAGCAGTGGGGGGTAAATAGCGATGTTGAAAAAGGTTTGCATGCAGTTAGCATGCTTGGCGCTAGTAGCTTTCACTACGGTGATGGTGCAGGCCAGCGATAAACCCAAAGTTTTGCTGATGATGTCCAGCCATACCGCGAAAGCCAAAGGAGCGCTGTTATCTGATTTGGCTGCGGACCAGCCGTTTACCCTGGAGATATTTAACAGCAAAGGGAGGAGTGAAGAGCAGATAGCACAGGCCTGGGGATCTTCCAGCCTGGTGTTGCTTGACGGTATCAATCCGGCACTCTCCCAATTTATGTTTGGTAAATACCAGCCGCTGCTAACCCAGTACCCCAATGTACCAGTGGTTGCTCTGGGGGATGCCGATAACGTCTCTATGAATCAGGGGCTGACCTCTGAACAGCACCAATCCATCGCTGCGTATTTTAATAATGCTGGGCGACAAAACTACCGGCATTTAATGCAGTTCCTCTCCGCCAGAGTCTTTGGCCTCTCTGCGCAGTCTGTAGCTGAACCAATTATTGTGCCTAAAGTGGGCTTTTATCACCCGCGCCTGCCGAATCTGGTGACTGATAGTGAAGAGGTGTTTTTTAATTGGCTGCAGGCATCTACAGACCAGCCGGTTATTGCGGTAGCTATTCATCGCTCGGTGGTGGATTACGAGCAGCAGCAGGTGGTGGATGCAATCTTAGCTGGACTGGAAGAGAAAGGCGCTAAGGCCTTTGCTTTTTTCTTTGAAGGAGAAGATCTGCCGCTTTCCTATCCGGATTTACTGCAAGACGAAGCGGGGCAAACGCGTATTGATTTGATGATCAATTACCGCTCTCTCCATTATGTGAGTAAGCGTCGCGCAGAGTTCGAGAAGCTGGGTGTCCCGGTGATTCACGCCCTGAATTATACCGAGGGCAGTGAAGAGGATTACCTTGCCGATAATAGTGGGGTTTCTCCTTCGTTAACGCCTTTCTTCCTGGTAATGCCCGAAGATACCGGTAGTATCGATCCGGTAATTATCGCTGCAAGTGAAGGTGGCAATAAGGTTGTGATGGCAGACCAGCTCAATGCGCTGGTAGAACGCGCCTGGAGCCATGCCTCACTTGGTTACAAGAAAAACAGCCAGAAAAAGGTGGCTACCTTTATTTGGAACTACCCTCCCGGTGAGAAGAATATTGGTGCGGCCTTCCTCAATGTACCTTCTTCTATTGAGTCTATCGCCAAAGCCATGGCTGAGCGTGGCTATCAAATAAAGCAGCAGGACTCCAAGACCCTAATCGATTGGGCCGGCCAATTGCTGCGCCCTTATTATCGCCGTGAAGACAGCGCTGCACTGATTGATAAAGGTTTGGCTGACTGGATGCCACTTTCAACCTACGTCGATTGGTTTAATCGTTTGCCGGCTTCTGTGCGCGATCCTATTGTGGATCGCTGGGGTAATCCGGAAGATAACGCCATGTTGGCAGATCATAACGGTGAGCGGGCGTTCGTAATCCCACGTATGACATTGGGTAACTTGATTGTTCTGCCACAGGGGGTGCGCGCGGAGAATGCCAAAGACCATGCCTCCCTGTATCACGATATGAAAACGCCGGTAAATCATGCTTACCTGGCGGTTTATCTCTACGCGCGCAAAACTTTCGGGGCCGATGCCTATATTCATTTGGGCACTCATGGTTCCCAGGAGTGGCTAACGGGTAAGGAGCGTGGACTCTCTGTGTACGACGCGCCAAATTTGGCCCTGGGCAATATCCCGGTGTTCTATCCCTACATTATCGATAATGTGGGCGAGGCCATGCAGGCCAAGCGTCGCGGCCGCGCGACCATGATCAGCCACCTGACTCCGGGCTTCGCTAAAGCGGGTCTTTACGCCGAAGTGGCTGAACTCTCTGAGTTGATTGGTAATTACCTGATTCTGGAAGAAGGGCAAACCCGTTTGAACACCCAGGAGCGTATTATTGCCCTGGCGGACAAGCTGAACATGCTCAAGGATCTGGAAATCAGCGCTGAAACCCTGCAGGCTGATTTCGATGGCCAGCTCAGTCGTCTTCAGGACCACTTGGCCCAACTGGCTGAAATGAGCCAGCCATTGGGTATCCATCGTTTCGGTCAGTTGCCCAAGTCAGAGCATCTCACCAGTACCATGTTGCAAATGCTGGGTGAAAACTTTATCTCCGCCGCCGGCCAATATGAGAGCGACCAGGGCTTGGGTTTACCGCAGGATCAGGTGCTGGATGAGCGCAATGTAGTCGCCTTAGAAGCACAGCCGGGTTATCAGCTTTTGGATGCTTTCCTGGCTGGACGCAAGTTGCCGGAACTTTCAGAAGAGCTGCAAAATCAACTGGAGCTGGGCCGGGAGTATGCCGATAACTTTGCCGGTATCGCTGAGCTAGAAAACCTGATGCTGGCACTCGATGGTGAGTACATTCCAGTGAGCCATGGGGGTGATCCTATTCGCAACCCGCAGGCGGTGCCTACTGGTCGCAACCTGATAGGATTTAACCCGGCTAAGGTGCCGTCCAAGGAAGCCTATGCAGCCGGTGTTCAACTGATGGAGCAGACCATTGCCGACTATCGGGAAAAGCACGGTCGCTTCCCGGATAAGCTGGCATTTTCCCTTTGGTCCCTGGAGACCATGCGCCACCAAGGTGCGCTTGAAGCGCAAATACTGCATGCATTGGGCCTCAAGCCCAAATGGAATCAGCAGGGTAATGTTACCGGAACTGAAGTGATTCCCTATTCTGAATTAAAGCGCCCTCGTATTGATGTGGTGATCTCTGCTACCGGCCTCTATCGCGACGCTTTCCCTAATGTGATGCTGTGGCTGGCGGAAGCCATCGATAAAGTGGCGCAGATGAAGGAGGAGAACAATTTTGTTTATCGCCACAGCCAGGCCTTATTAAAGCAACTAAAGGAGGAAGGGAGTTCTGAAGAGGACGCGCGCTATCTTTCCTCTGTGCGTATTTTCTCCAATGAAAGTGGCAATTATGGTACGGGCCTGAATGGTGCCAGCCTGGCTTCCGACAGCTGGGAGACAGACGATAAACTGGCCGATCTGTATATGCGTCGCATGGGCTTTGCTTATGGCAAGGATGAATCCCGCTGGAGCGAAGACCAACGCAATGTTGCTCTCTATGGCAAGGTACTTTCCGGCACCGATGGGGTGATTTTCTCACGCTCCACCAACCTCTACGCCATGATGACCAACGATGATCCCTTCCAGTATTTTGGTGGTATGGGACTTGCGGTGCGTAATCTAGACGGCAAGACACCGGAGATGTATGTCTCCAACTTGCGCCGTAAGGACAACATTAAAACCCAGACCTTAGGAGAGTTTGTCAACCAGGAAATGCGCAGCCGTTACTTCCACCCCCGCTGGATTGAGGCAATGCAGGAATCCGGCTATGCCGGCGCAACAGCAATCCTGGATCGCGTGAACAATATGTGGGGCTGGGAAGTGATGACCCCAGAAACTATCCGCGATGACCAATGGCAGGAGATGTTTGAGGTCTACGTGAATGATAAATACCAAATGGATATGCGTGAGTTCTTTGAGACGCACAATGCGGAAGCTCTGGCACAAATGCTGGAGCGCATGCTGGAAGCAGTGCGCAAGGGCTACTGGCCTGCCGATGCCGAAACGCTTAAGAAAATGGTGGAGACTTACACCGAACTTGCCAATCAGTACGATATCGCAACAGACAATGAGAAGTTTACTGACTTTATTGGCGAGCAAGCGCTTGGTTTTGGTCTTGCCCCGCTTGTGGGCAGCCAGGCAGTGGAGAATGTTACCGCTAGTGCTCCTGCGTCTCAGCAAGTGAGTGGGCAGAAACTAGAACAAGTAAAAGAGCCCGCAGCTCAGGACAAACCCCAGGACTTCTTGTGGTTATTATTGTTGGCAATTGTTATCAGCGGATTTGCTAGCGTATTTTTTGAGCGCTTTTTTGAGGGGGGAGGGCAGCGAGTGACCCATGCTTAGGCATTAGGAATTCCCTTGGCAATAAAAGCCAACCCTAAAGTCACTTTTTGAACAGTTAAGGCCAGCAATTCTCCCCCGTATTGCTGGCCTTTTTTCTTTGTCGGCAAAAAAAATCTGAGCTAATGTTGTTGTCATTTTTCGGGAATCTGTCGATATCTTTTCTTAACCAGCAGGGAAGGTCGGAAAATGCTTGCAGGCTATCCATACAGAGATGTTATTTTTGTGAAATATTTCTGAAAAATTAATTGCGTGGAAATTAGCATTAAGCGTCTCAGCATAGTGGTCCATGTTAAGAAAAGTTAAGTCTCGATTTTGGTGCAACTCATTAAGTAATCACCACCGTTGGGAGCTTTCTTTGAGTTAACATAAATATCTTGCAGTGAGAAGCTAATGAAAAAAATAATTCCACTGATTGCCCTTCTCTGTGCGGGAGGGTATTTCTTCTGGGCAAAGAGTCAAACAGATAGCCCACAACCTGTCACTGAAAAATCAGTCCCCCCTCCCTCCAAGAAAATTGTTCCAAATGAAACTAAATCTACAGAAGAAGTGGTAGAGATGCCTTCTGCTCAAGAGCAAGAGGCGAACCCTGATAGTGCCTTGATGTGGGCAGAATCGGATGTCGCAAGGCAGGTTTTACATGAGTCAGGACGCTTGCCGCTCGATTTAAATGGAGAGACATATCTTGAGATCGATGTAGAAGCTCTAAGGAATTTATCTCTTGGAGACTATGTTGATATAGAAATGCCTGGAGTGAAGGGAAGCTACGATGCTCAAGTGGATAAAGTTCAGGAGCACGCAAGCGGTAATAAAAGTGTGCAAATGAACTTGCCCGGTTATGGCAGTGTGTATTTTGTAAATTTCACAATTGGTAAAAACTCGGTATATGGCAACTTAACATTGCCTTCAGGCTCATACTCCCTGGAGGCGCAGGGAAATTATGCCTGGGTGGCTTCGAAAAAAGATTTAACCAGGAGTCATGTGGAAGAGGAGGTAAACCCTAATCTTTCTTCAGTTAAGTAGATGTTGTAACTTTTTAGCTCAATGAATTGAGCTGATAGGCAGTACAGGGAGTACTGCTTGAGGTGCCTGAAAGATACCAGAAGATTAATAGTAATTTTCTCAGGCGGCAGTCAGGAACGGAGCTTCTCAATGTCGAGTTAGGGTATTTGAGTTTTTTGTGGAAGATGTAATTTGCTTACAAATGTAACCGGTTTCATTTGTATCTATGAAAAACTTGGGGAAAGCAACTTAAAAATAAAAGGAACTATCATGAATTTGAAAAACACTTTGGCTGCTGCGATAGCAGCTTTGACTTTTTCGGGTGCCGCAATAGCAGATACGGTAAAAGTCGCAGTCTGGTACACAGATCCAGCTGCTCAGCTCACAGGAGATATCTCTACCAGAGTGGATAGTTTGATTAGCACAGCTAATCGTATCTATGAGAATAATGATCTAGATATTCAGCTTGAGCTTGTCGATTTACGCCAATATTCATCGTCCGATCTCTTGGTGACAGGTGATAATCTTGCGGAGTTTTCTGGAGCCACATATTTGGATGTTGATACTACTCCAACCTGGGAGGAGTGGTTCGACTATGGCTATGCCCAACAGCAGCGTGATCTGTATGAAGCTGACATGGTTATTTTACTGGGTAAAGCGAATCGTGTAGTTACCGAAGAGGGAACTTACTTAACCTGTGGCGTTGGATACGTAGGGACAGGTAGTAATGGCGTGATGGATCTTGGCTCAAATAGGCTTGCATATAGCATTACTGCTGTGGATTGTGGGGCGACTGACCTGACATTTGTTCATGAGCTCGGTCACAACATGGGGCTGAATCATTCCCGCAGGCAGGGCGATACCAGCGGCGGTGTCTATTACTATGGCTTAGGTTATGGTGTAGATAATAGCTTTTCTACAATCATGGGGTACCCTCAGTCATTCGGCGATGCAGAGAGGCTCGATACATTCTCTAATCCAGATAAAATCTGTAACGGATCTCCTTGTGGTATCAGAAATAATGCTGATGCACAAAGAGCCTTGGGGCCGATTGTCGACGATATAGCAGGTTACAATTAACCCTAATTTTCCTCTCTTTCTTTCTCGATCATTTATTTGACGACTGACACCATTGTTTTTGGGAGGACTTTGTCCTCCCTTTTTTAACTGCATTTATTGGTTGTTTTAGCGTGGGGAAAATTTCCATTATTTTGTTTGGGTGATTACTTCTTTTTTTGGTAATGGCCTGATGACGAATAATGGGTGTTTGTTGAGGTTTCTTAATGTTTTTCTTGTGTGTGAGATATTGTTGAAAAGTAGTTGGAGTCCTTGTCATCATTCTTTTCCTAAAACTGGTTGGGTACATTAAATATTGGGTGAAGGGTTATTCTGGCTGGAGGTTGGGGGGTAGGTTAATGGCTTCTGTTCTGGTAGTTAGCTTTTAAGTATTATTTCAATAAAGTTTTAAGTGATGAGCTGTGAAGAAGCTGATATTTCCTGTTCTTGTGATTTTATTATAGGCCGGATACTAATTCGGGGGGGGAGGGCAGTCCAGTAATGAAAGGCAAGCCACAAACATTATAAGATTACTACAATTATGGCTTACCCTCACACTTTTAATGCCGCAACTTGTAATAGCAGCGTTCATTAATACTTCTCTCAGATCATTAGTGACCTTTACACTTTGCTGCCAATAATGTCGCGCTACTCTGTTAAGAGTACCGCTGAATGACTTTGGATAAAGTTGAGTCCATCTTCCGCAGCTCCGAAGCACACCTTTATAGTTTTTTCAATGGATGTTGTGCCGGCACCATCGAGTGCGCACGATGTTTCGGATAATTTATCGGTCCACTAGGCAGAGCTAAGTAAATCCTAGAGTTAGGCTTTAGCCCCTACCGTTATATGATTCCGATGCCGGAAGTCAACTTTGCAGTTGCAATATAAAAAGTGCAAAAATTAACCTGTACATACCTGTCTTTGTTGATTAAGTACTTCCCTTTCAGAACAAAAGTAAAAGATTATCAGGTGAGTCTTTTGATCTTGTTACTACCACTAAGATGCAAACTATAGAAGGACTGTTCAAGTTGCAGTCAGCCCCTTTGACAATTTTGTGAAAAAATTTTGAAAATTTATTGCGTGGAAGTCGGTGTAAAGCGTCTCAAGAGTAGAGGGAGTGCTAAGAAGGGTTAAGTCTTAACCTAATCAAGTGCTCAATTTTGAAGCACTGAACTCAACTCTTAAGCTTGCAGTGAAAAAATTTTACCTAGAAGAAAGATAATGGTAAGACAAGTTTCCGATTTTGCCACCTTCTGTAGTTGCATTCATTCTTTGTGTGTAGGTGGGGCTAAGTGGCGTAGTCTGTGTCACAGAATAAGAAAACCTGCAGCCTCTAATCTAAAAATAGTTCCAGTTGAAACCATTCTCCCTAAAGCCAATTTATCAGGCATATGTCTCCTTCAGAGCGTGAACCCCGCTGTTTCTGAGAAACTTTTTCACCAAATGCCAATAATTTTGTTGCAGTTGCTTTGCCTGGCTTTTATATCAATCCGTTTTTTTTCATCTCCTCCAGCTGATTTTCTAAAGCGGGCCCTCCATTTGTTTTCTTGCTCAAGAAGAATTTCAGTGCGGCAGTTGATTGGTGTTGATGAGCATACGGTTGAGGGATGGCCCCGAGTAAGGGGCAGCGAGTGTTATTGGGCACAGATACTTTCTCAAACTTGTGGCAGGTTTTTGTCGTGAAGGACAGTAGAGGAGTGCATGAAAACCAAAATGACGCATAAAGATAAAAAATCCAGGTGCCCTTTGGAGGTGCAGTTTGTCGCGCCTCGATTTTTTGAGTGTGTCAAAAATTGGATTGATACAGGTGAGTCATGCATTTCTTGATGTTCCGAGAGAGTTCTGAAAGAAAAGTAAGGAGCTCTCAGTGCCTTTGACTGAATCTTTGTAAATTAGATGTTGTCGGATAATTCACAGTTTGAAGTTTTATGCAGGGCATCAATCGTTTATCACAAGTGGTTCTCATTGTTGGCATGATTTCTGTCACGAGAATTTTTAGATGTCTGATGTTGTAACGCCACAGCTGAGGTGTGATTGTTTTCAACCTGTGAAAGGTAGGGTGACTATAAATGAGAGGTGCCTCAAAAATTACTCAATCTTTTCTGGTGTTGAGGCGTCACCTCCTGATAAATTTTTTATGTGTTTTTCAGAATGCCTTCCCAGTTCTTGTCCTTTGGTGTCGAAATTAAAAATTTTGAAAATATTTTTGAACTTTCGGTCGCGCTAGATGACTTACGGCTGTCCCTATGAGGGTGTTGCTATTCAGGGGCATATATTGGAAAAATTTTTTGGTTTTTACTTTCTTCTGTGAAGTGCTTTCCAAATAAATTTTGAGGTGTTGGTACTATAGCGCGTCCTTCATGGGGCGGCTTCGCTGTCTCAGCTCTTACCTCAATTTTATTTGGTGCAAGGGATCATAAAGCTGTTTTTGTGCCTTTTTTTAAGGCGTTTTTAGATGAATAATTATTTGGGGTATGAGCCATGAAGAAGCTGGCATTTCCTGTATTAGTTCTTGCTTTAGGTGCAGGTTATTTTTTCTGGTTGAAAAATCAGCCCGCTCCCGAGAGTCAATCTGCCAAGTTACCTGAGCCCAAAATGGTGGTAGACAGAGTTCCGGTTGAGGCTGTTTCCTCAGGAGTTGCTGAGGAAGTTGCTATTGCTGAAGAAGAACTTGATGAATCTGGACGCCCTCTGTGGTCAGAATCCGAGTTGGCAAAAGAGTTTCTGCATGAGAATGATCGCCTACCTGTGGACCTCAAAGGCGAGACATATTTAGAGATCGATGTAGAAATGCTGAGAAGCCTAGAGGTTGGGGATTATATCGATATTGATTTGCCCGGTATTGAAGGCAGTTATGATGCCCAGGTAGGCGAAGTCGAGCAGCATGCCAGTGGCAATAAAAGTTTGCAGGTGAACTTCTTGGGGCAGGCCCGCTTACATGGAGCAACTTTTACCATCGGTAAAAATTCTGTCTATGCTCAGCTCAATACTCCTGCTGGGTCCTACTCATTGGAAGCTCGAGATGGATATGCATGGATTGCCCCCAATGGTGCACTGATATCCAATCATGTTGAGAAGCATGATAAGGACATGTCATCCGAGGCCGAACGTAAAAAAACCTGGAATGATAATGACGTTCCTCTAAATGATTTTGAGTAGAAAGAATTGATTGGGGGGTAATCTTCCAAATCGATAATCAAGCTAAGGAGAGCTGATGTAAATCCTGCGGATACCAGAAGTTTATCTTCACAGGCGGTTAAAAAATTCAGGACGATCTTTTAGTCGAGTCAGGGTATTAATAGCGTATAGCTAACATACTATCAGGCAATCAATGAATTTATTGATTGTAAAAAGTAGCTTATACACTACTTATAATAAAAGGAGTCTATAATGAGTTTAAAGAAAAGCCTGGCGGCAGCTGTTGCCGCACTGACAGTTTCTGGCGCTGCAAGTGCTAAAACCGTTGACATCGCTATTATGTACACCGATCCAGCTGCACAGCACACTGGTGACATTTCTGCGAAAATCGACAACTACATCAGCTATGCCAACAATTCCTTCAAAAGGAATGGTATTGATATTCAGCTGAACCTGGTTGATAGCTGGAAAGCTTCCAGTTCTGATTTCCGCGTTAATGAGGAAACTCTGGACCTGATCACTTTCCACAGCTCTGTGAATAGCTGGCGCTCTTCCAAGAAAGCTGACATGGTGGTTTTCTTAACTAAAGCAGAAGAAGTTGTTCAAAATGGCGGCACCTACATTACTTGTGGTATTGCCTGGGTTGGCCAAGGTAGCAACGGCACCATGTACAACAGCGCTAAAGAGCGTGCTTACAGCGTGACCGGTGTTGACTGTGGTTATAACACCTTCGTGCATGAGCTGGGCCACAACATGGGTCTGACTCACTCCACCAAGCAGGGTGACACTTCCGGTGGCGTTTACTCCTATGGTATGGGTCACGGTGTAGACAACAAGTTCTCCACCATTATGGCTTACCCCTGGATGTACGGCTCCAATGTCACTCAGTACGATTGGTTCTCTGATCCCGATTGGAATGAGTGTGGCGGCATGGCTTGTGGTGAGCGTTCTGGCGGTAAAGATATTTCTAACGCCTATAAAGCACTTGGCCCAATCGTTGATGATATTGCTGGTTACTATTAATAACCGGCTTTATCTTTACGATAAAAGCAGTAGGCTGGCTATTTATATATATTAGCCTCAGCTTGCACCTCTAGTCATCGACTAGAAGAAAGCCAGGGTTTTCCCTGGCTTTCATATTCCGCTGTTTAAAAAGTGCAAAGATAATTGGCAAAGCCTTGTGATTAAGGGCAGGGGATATCTTTGAGTTTATTTAAAAAAGCGAATGCTGAGTGGGTAACGCCAGAATATCCCATCGTTTGCTCGAATAGCGCCAATAAGGATAAAGATTACATTGATTAAGGCTAGAGCTAACAACCCTAAGAGACCGACGCCTAAGATAATGAGAATAGTGCTTACGATGGAGTAGATAAATAAGCTGATCATCCAATTGAAAATCATCTTGCCATGGCGATCAACTTCAATGACTTGATCTTTAGTGGTTGCCCACATAATGACAGGTAATACAAATCCCGCTCCAGGGATAATTATCCAGGCCAGTTGGCTCAGGTGTAAAAGCATTAGAAAGGTATTTCTTTCTAGTCCCCATGGTTTGTAGTTATCCATTACTGCATACTCTTGTTAATTAACTGCTGAAATGACCCGCTTCACTGAGTGGATCATAGCTACTTGCTTGCCTTGACGGCAAGATACCTCGCGCTTGTATTTCTTTATTGCTTATTCTCCCATCCCCCGTTTCTAGATCTCAGTGTTCTGATGCCAGGCGACCGGCCAGGCCAAGGAATAACATACCCAATAAGCCGTCGAAGTGTCGGCTGAATGCTGATTGATTGCTCAGTGTCTGCCTCAGTTTGCTAAAAGAGAAGGCAATTATTGTGTTTACAGTGAGTGCAATGGTGCTGAGAAGAAAACCTAGTAGCAGTATTTGCTGGGTGATGGGCTGGGCATGACTGGTAAATTGCGGTAAAAATAAACTGAAAAATACTAAAGCCTTTGGGTTTATTAAGTTGTTGATCAGCCCTCTGCTGATGAGTTGTGAGGCGCTAAGAGACTCAGTGACTGCTTGGCTTTGAGTGCCCCCTAAATTCGAGCGCCACTGGCGTATTAAGTGAATTCCCAGCCATGCCAGGTACAGTGCTCCTAGTGTCTTTACCGCAAGGGCAACAACAGGAATAGTCTCCATGATGTGTCCGAGACCAAAGGCCACAAGGAACGTTTGTGCTAGCCCTGCCAGAAACACACCCATACTGAGCAAAAAACCAGCGATAAAGCCCCGGGCTGTCGAGTAGGTGGATATTAAGAGTAGGTCTGGTCCAGGAGAGATTGCCAGCAGGACAGATGCGCCAAGGAACGTTACTAAAATCGGGATTTCAGGCATTAAGTTGACTCCAGAGAAATTTTCTGGGGCGCCATTATAACGGTAATGCCCGCAACCTCCCCCCTTAGATAAATGTCATACGATTGCACCAGAGTCACCTCCTGGAGTCCCTGACCCTTTTGCGCGTAAGTTCTCTAAGTTGGCTATTAGATGGACAATTTCAGCATCCGTGGTGTGACCTCACGCAATATTAATAGGTATTGGTTTGTACCAGGTTACCAGGATGATGCTTAAAGAGGGCTCTTCTATGCTCTAGAGAAGTCTGCTGATCGGTGAGTGATAGATGAAGGTTCTGATTGTTGGAGCGGGGACAACGGGCCTCACCGCCGCTTGTGCATTATCGTTTCAAGGTATTGATTGCCAGATCATTGAGCGCCGCAGTCAGCCTTCTCAGCTCTCTCGTGCTGTTGGAATCTTCCCTTCCACTATTGAACTACTGAGTAGTATTGGCGTTCCCGCGGATTTATTCTCTGAGGCGGTGCCGATGCGGGGGCTCCAATATCTGAGAAATGGACGGCGCCTGTTGTTTCTCGACTTTTCCTCTAAGGAATTTCAGGGGAAGGCCGGACTTTTTCTTCCCCAGAATAGAACAGAAGCGATTTTGGCTGGTGTGCTAAGGAAGCGGGGGGTTGATGTTCAGTACGGTTTGCAATTAACCAATATTGTTAGTCAAAACGCCGCGGCAATAGTGGAATATTCTAATCATGATAAGGAGACTTTCGACTGGGTGATTGGTGCTGATGGCGTTCACTCTCTGGTCCGCCAGAAAATGAAAATAAGGTATCCTGGACAGGATTTACCAGAAAAGTGGTCGATTGCCGATGTAGAGGTCAACGGGCACATGCCTCCCAGCCTGGTCACGGTTAACTTGCAAGAACCGGGCAACAGTCTGAGTATTGTTTTGCCACTAGGCCAGGGACATGTCAGGGTGGTTTCTTCCAAAGAGGATGCGCTTTCTGCCCTTCCACAGCCTCTCGATATCAAAAAAATATATAGCCAGGGCAGCTTTCAGATATCCGTCAGGCAGGCGGAAACCTATTGCAAAAATAGAGTCCTACTTGCCGGAGATGCGGCCCATTGTCATTCACCAGTGGGTGGCAAGGGAATGAACTTGGGAATTGCCGATGCTGTAGCCGCAGCCAGTGCAATTATTCGAGGGGAAGTTGAGCAATATGCCTGTGAGCGTCACAAAATAGCTAAACAGGTAATAAGGAAAACTGAATTTGCCCGAAAAGTAGTGACTTCTAACAACTTACTGATGAAGTGTGGGCTGTGGATTTTGGCTAAAACTATCGGTGTTGTGCCCGCAGTGCGCCGCGCTTATGTCCGTCATTTAACAGAAATTTAATCACAAAGACTTCTGAGATACTGGATTACTATTGATGGGGCAGAGTCAATCATCCAGGATTTTGTTTAGTCCATAGGTGTCCTTTCCATATACTTGAAAAGTACTTACTGTGGGTAATGTGTACTCTATTGGTCCTTCAAGGCTTGGGTAGCTATCTTTGCCATGTGGAGCGACTTTTACATGGTTAGCGGTACAGCGTCCGACAAAAGAGAAACGTTCATCGTGGCTGGAAGTGTTGGGGTAGGAGGCATGCATATTTAGAGATGAAAAAATCAGGCACTCACCGGCTTTCATTTCCAGGTCCTTGACTTCAAATTGGTCAAAAAAGTTATCCCCCAAAAGTTTTTCTGCGCTGAATAAAATAACCGCGCTTTTATAGAAAAGTCTTCCATACAGAGCAATTTTACCTATTTTATAGAGGTAGGAGGGGGAGAACGGTAAAAGCGAAAAGAAGAAAAGTTCATTTTCCGGGATAAATTCATAGAGGTAATTGATTCTGGCATCTTTGAAAGATCCGGGCAAAATGCGAAGGCAGCCATTCTCTTTAGTGGTATCGCTCAAGGCTACCCAAGCATTCAGCTGAATCAATGCGGGAGATGTTTCTTGCGTGGGTTGTAATTTCGCATATTTGCCTGCTTCGCGAAATGTTGCATTTTGGTGCCAGGCAGTGCCTTCTGCCCCCGGCATTTTATCGAAAAACTGTGTGCGCCAGCAGAGAATTTCATCACCGAGCAGGCTCGCTAAGCGTTCCGCAATTTGAGGTTTTCGCAAAAGCTCTCTAAACGGTTTGAGCCGCAGAGCTTGATATAGGCCCGCATACTCGATAGTCCAACGGTTGTATTTTTTCTCTATTTCTCGAACCCTGCTGCCTAAGTAGGACACACCGCCGAAGCCATTTTGGTACTCCCGAATAGCAAGCTCTTTTAGCGCGCCTGCCTCCTCACTGGAAATTACCCTAAAGGGGGGTAAGTAACCCTTTTTTGAGAAGAACTTGCGGTCTTGCGCACTCAGGAAATACTTGCTGTCTTGTTGGGTGGCCGATGGGGTAGGGAGGTTGATCGTTAAGTTTTTTAGCTGATCCAGCTTGGCAAAAAGCTGCTGTCGCTCTCTTTTCTTCCATGGAAGAATACATAGTTTGTAGAAACCTATAGCTGCTATCAGTCCAATGACTTTTATCCGCTGCGTCCAGCGAATGGGAAACTGAGCCAGCTCATGGAGGGTGCCAGCTTCCTTGTGCATCTCCGCCAGGGTGTGGTTTTTTGGCATTCTAGCCTACCGCTCATGAATGACTTCCACTGGCCCGTGATCGTCACAGTGATCACCATGGACATGGTGCAGACGTCCATCCACCAGGTAATCGAAATGGTCGCCGTGGGGAATGCGCTCGTGTCCGCAGTGTTCTCCGTGAACATGGGTAGCATGAGTGCTGGTGGTGATGGGGTTGCAGTCATCGGGGTTCTTGTTGCTCACTTCCAGTACATGTTCATCGTAGTGACCCCTATGGGGATGATGTAGGTGGCCATTATGCACGTAACACACATGGTCTCCGTGTCGGATGGCGGCATGTCCACAATGGGGGCCGTGTTTATGGGAGTGGTTGTCAGCGTGTTGACAGGAAGAGCTGGTCATATTGGTTCCTCGATTGATGGCAATAGCCCCTACCTAGCATCCCTGGTTTTGGGTCAGGAGCATCCCACCCAACCTTTGTAGCCTATTCAAACTGTAGAAACGCCCTTGCCCCTTTCAAAGCAATTAATAACTTTCCCCCGCCTAAGTTACGGCGTATAGACCCTGGGGGAGAATATCTGGCAGAAGCCTACTTATTTAGCCAATGTGACTAAAACTCAAAAATAGCCACAAAATGGCATTAAAAGTGTATTGCAATCGATTGCAATGCTAATTTATAGTGACCGAAATGTGTCGTCTCACAGGACGGGTGCCCACACAAAATGCAAACGATTGCATTGTGCGTGGGCACCAGGCACTCCATAAATCCAATAAGAATGACGATGAGAGGGGAGTTTAATGAAGAAGAAACCTCTAGTGCTGGCCATTTCCTTTGGTGCTATGCCGCTGGGCTTCTTGAGTCATGCCGTTGCCCAGGGTTCTATTTCACCGGGAGCCTCTGAAGACAGAGTGATGGAAGAGGTGATTACCACGGGAACCCCAGGCGGCGCAGGCATAAGAAAATTAGATGCGAGCTTTTCAATTACAACCCTGAGTGACGATGAAATCGGTAAAGCTTCCCCGTCTAGCACTGCAGATTTGCTGAAGTCTATCCCAGGTCTTTGGGTTGAAAGCTCTGGCGGCGTATCTGGTGCAAACATTGATGTGCGGGGATTTCCGGGCGGCAGTGATGCTCCGTTTGTGACGGTCTCTATGAGTGGCTTGCCACTTTACCCGGCACCGACTCTTTCTTTCATGGAAAATTCCTCTCTATTCCGTGTGGATGAGACGATCCAGCGCGTAGAAGGCCTGCGCGGTGGCCCTAATCCGGTCTACTCTAACGGCCAGCCGGGCCTCACGACCAATTTCATTTTGAAGGAGGGGACCGAAGAGACCGAGGGTCGCTTTAAATACACCACTTCGGACTATGATCTTCAAAGGGCTGATGCCCTGTTGACCGGGAAGCTCAGCGAAGATGTGTACTACATGATGGGTGGGTATGTGAGTTCCTCACCCGGTATTCGCGATGCCGGTTTTGATGCGGAAGAAGGTCACCAGTTCACCTTGCACCTGACTAAAGAAATGGACAACGGCAAAGCCGGTTTCTACGTACGAGATACTAAAGATACTGGCACCTGGTATCTGCCAAATGCTTCCTTCCTGGCAACGGACTACACCCAAGTGGGTCCCAGCAATCGCAAGGTTTTAGTACCCATTTCCCAGGCCGACGGAAACGGTGGCTCTGAAACCCGCTGGGAAACTTTTGATATGGGAGAAGGCCGTGGTTGGGACGGTAGCGTAGCTGGCGCTTATCTGGAATTGGATCTCGGCAATGGCTGGAGTCTTACTGAGCGTTTTGGTTTGACCAGCGGTAATGCCGATACTTTGGGCTTTGTCCCCAATGGTCGTCCGGTATTACCCAGCGAGTTGCGATACGACGATGCTACAGGCGTGACTTCAGCTACTACCGTGTCTGGGGCTGAGGTCAGTAATGATACTTTGTTGCAGCAATTTGGTGCTTGGGTCGTACGAAAAGATATTGAGGCAACGACCAACGATATCAGCCTAGCCAAAGAGTGGGATGACTTTAAGGTGACTGCAGGCTACTACACCTCTAGCTGGGAAGTTGATGAGTGGTGGAGCCTTGGAAACCAAGCGTACTATGTGCTTGGTCATGATGGTGAGCAGGTAGCTGGCGATATATCTTGTGATGATGAAGAGCTCGACCCAGTTCTCTGCTGGAGCTACGACCTTGAAGCGGTAGGTGATGCCCGCGAAAACGCATTCTACATTGCTGGTGAATTCTACTTAGGCGATTTCACGTTTGATTTGGGCGTACGCTCTGCAAATCGCCAAACTAACTACTCAGTAGATGATGGTTCGCGTGATGGTATTTTTACTACCTATAAGGCCGATGAAGAGGGTACTGCCTTTACAGCTGCAGTAGATTGGGCCTTTGCTGAGAATATGGGAACTTTCTTCCGTGTAAACTCAGGCTTCAAATTTGCGGACTTTGATAATTATCGCGAGTTTGGCGAGAGCTTCCGCGCGGGTTCCGATCTGATTATCGATATCGACCAATATGAGCTGGGCTACAAGCTGCAGGATCAAGACTACTCGCTGTTTGCCACCCTTTTCTACAATGAAACCCAGGGAATGCCGGATTGCATTATTGGTAGCACTACTTGTGCCCGTCTGGAAACAGAGGCTCTGGGTCTTGAGTTGGATGGTAAGGCCCACTGGGGAGACTTCACTCTGGGCCTGAATGCAACTCTGCAGAAGCCAGAAATCACCAGTGGCGACTTTAAAGGCAATCAGGTGATGCGTCAGCCCGAATACCAAGTACGCCTAAGCCAAAACTACGATTTCACGATCAACAATATTGATATGGCGGTGTTTGGTGGAGTAAGCCGAGTGGGTGATCGTTTCAATGACAGTAAAAACTCGGTGACATTGCCGGGTTATACCAAAGTAGATTTTGGTGCAGTGGCTTACCTGAACGATGTTACCGTTCAGCTTGCACTGGATAACCTCACCGATGAGGAGGGCATTACCGAGGGAGACCCACGGGATCCTCAGGCAACCAATGTTCGTTATATCCTGCCGCGAAACATCAAGTTAAGTATCGCCTACGATTTCTAGTTCGACTCAAGCCTCTCCCATAGGCTTTCTGAGCTTTGCCGCACACTATTTTTGTGCGGCTTTTTTATGCCTGCCTTCTTACCACTTGTCTCTAAAGCGCCCGATTTGGTCAAATTTGCAGCATTATTAAGATTGATTATTGTCCCTAGCAATTAACGAGACTTTTATAAAGTCAACATTATAGTGATTTCCCCAGAAAAGCTTTTCTGGGATAGTGCCTGTAGATGTTGCAAGCTAAATTGGTAAGTTGTACGAATTATTCTTTCGAGAGGTATATTATTCAGTTAAATGTAGAGTATTGAAAGCTGCTTCTGCGTCGGGTAAATAGTGTATTTGAATCATGCGAATGAGGGGCAGGGGTTACTGGTTTAACAATGATTAGGGCGTTGATAATTACGGTAGATCTAATATTAACTATAGGTTCCAAGGATGATTATGAAAATTTACAGCGCATTTTTGCTCAGTATCCTTTGTTGCTCAGTTTGGGCGCAGGATGAGCATAAATATGAGTTTGTTACCATTGGTGGGAATACCATATCCTATCTTTGTAAAGAGGAAGGTGAGGGTAAAAAAGTCGTATTGATGGTTTCAGGTATGGGTTTAGATGCGCATAGTACCTATAAAAATACCTTTCATAAATTCTCTTCTGATGATTTTATGCTCTGTATCTACGACCGACCTGGAGCTGGAAAAAGTGCACATGCCGTTCCAAAAGTTAGATCGATGGATGCGCTTTCTGCTGAGCTTGAGGCGTTCGTGGAGTTTAAAAAATGGGATTCCGTAGTTCTTGTGGCCCATTCATTTGGTGGTTTAGTGGCAAGGGCATTTGCAAGTGAAAACCCGAGTAGGGTTTCTGCCCTTCTGTTTGTGGATGCAGCCCATGAATCCTGGTATGGAAACCTGAAGTCTTCTTTATCCAAGGAGGGCTGGGCAACAATGCAGTGGATAATGGAGTGGGAGAAGGAAAAGCATTCCTTCGAAGATTTCGAAGAATCTGCATCAAAGCCAGAGCGTTATGAGTTAAAGAAAGAGATTCCAATCACGGTAATGAGTAGAGGGTTGCCACATAACGCAATCCGCCAGACTAAAATGAGTTACGCAGATGTAGATGCTTACAACAGGACTTGGAATCAATCGCAAGTTGAACTTACCAAGATTAGCGACAACGCCAAGCATGTAATTATGAAATACTCCTCGCATCTGTACGATGAAACCGATCCGTGGATTGTACTTGAAGAGCTGGATCAACTTTTATCTAAAGTTGAATAGCTTTTTGGTAAGCTATTCAAGATAATTAACTCCTAGATGTATGCTGATTTTGACTTGACCTGGCAGAGTAAGGCTTGTAAGCGGTCTTTGCCAGATCAAGTCAGAACTATCAAATTCGTGTATCTAGGCTACCTTGATACAATTGGATAGACGTAAAAATTACTTTTGCAGGCAGATTGCAAGAACATTCTGGATATTCTCCATAAATTTCTGTGCCTTATAATGATCCCCGACTAGTGTATTTTCTTCCGCCTTTCTTCCAAGCATCACTTGCTTTATTAAAGTTACAAGACGTAATTTAAGTCAATTCAATGCTCTTTACGTCTTCAGTTCGAGTAGAGGTATTTTGGAGCTCTATTCGGCCTTCTGTCCCCCTCTGAATTGATCAATTGTACGTCAATTATTTTTGAGTATGGAGTCGGGCATCTTCGTGTAAAATAAAAAAATAAGTGTAAACATAATGTTAGATTACACTTCTATAGCTGCCGCACGGTATTCACTGTGTAGGTCAAAGTTCCAGTTTAATAAGAGGGTTGCATGTCAACAGATCTTATCGATGCAAGCGTCTCACCAACAGGGCAGTTCGATATTTTATCCAAGTATGAAATTAATCGACTTAGTAATGAAAGCCGTGGCTCTCAATATCAGACCTTCCGGAACTGCTCTCTGGCGGTTCTTAATAGCGGCGGTAACATGGATGATGGCAAGGAGCTTTTAGAAACCTATTCCAATTTTGATATCTCTGTTGTCCCAACAGAGCGCAGTATAAAACTTCAGCTGAAAAGTGCTCCTGCCAGTGCTTTTGTGGATGGAAAAATTATTAACGGTATCGCTGAGCATTTGTTCGCGGTGCTCAGGGATATAATTTATGTTAATAGTGAGATCACCGGTAGCCCACTGCACGATTTAACCTCTTCCCAGGGCATCACTGATGCAGTGTTTCATATTATGCGTAATGCCGGCACCTTTGACCGGGTGCGTGGCCCCAGATTAGTGGTGTGTTGGGGAGGGCATTCTATCTTATCTGAGGAATACGATTATACTAAACAAGTTGGTTATGAATTGGCCTTGCGACATCTAGATATTTGTACTGGCTGCGGTCCGGGAGCCATGAAAGGACCAATGAAAGGCGCCACTATCGGCCATGCCAAGCAGCGCGATCGACATGGTCAGTATCTTGGTGTTACTGAACCTGGCATCATCGCTGCAGAAGCGCCAAATGCAATTGTGAACCAGTTAGTTATTCTGCCTGATATTGAAAAGCGATTAGAGGCCTTTGTGCGCGCAGGTCATGGAATCGTGGTTTTTCCTGGAGGCGCAGGCACTGCGGAAGAAATCATCTATCTCTTGGGAATACTCCTTCACGAAGAGAATAAGGATCAACCTTTTCCTGTAATTTTTACTGGGCCTCCTAGTGCCACGGAATATTTTGTACGTATTGATGAGTTTATTGCTTCCACTTTGGGTAAAGAAGCGCGGTCAAGATATCAAATCATCATTGATAACCCTCAGGAAGTGGCTAAACAAATGGCTGCGGGCATACAGGAGGTCAAGTCCTATCGTAAGGAGATAGGCGATGCTTATTATTTCAACTGGAAGCTGAAGGTAGCCAATGAATTTCAGCAACCGTTTTCACCAACCCATGAGAGCATGCTGAATCTTGCCCTGCATAAAAACCAGAAGCCCTACCTATTAGCCGCTAACCTAAGGCGCGCATTCTCCGGAGTTGTATCTGGCAATGTAAAAGACGAAGGTATCCGTATGGTGGAAAAAAATGGCCCGTATGAATTGCGTGGCGACCCAGGCATAATGCACAGTATTGATGTTATGCTGGAGTCCTTTGTAAAGCAGCAAAGAATGAAATTACCCGGCAAGGAATATATTCCTTGTTATAAGGTGCTCTCTAAATAGAAAAAAGAAATTTCAGAATAATTTATTTTGCGTGAAGGGGGCTTAGAGTTCCCTGAAGTGGCCGCTTTCGTTAGAAAGAGACTGGGAATGTACTTTAAGAGTATCGGCTCATCTGCAGTTAATAAAGCGGTCTATGAGCGGACTACCAGGGCTATAGATCAATATTTGATGGCGTATGGAATTAAAGTTAAAGCTAGAAAAAAACACTATTTGAGTTAGCTCATCTTTGCCCTGGGTTGATTATTGAGTTTCAAAAGGAGTGACTCCTCACGGGGGCGCAATGTGCAATACTTTTATCAAAGGGGTAGTTAAAATCTCGTTAAAGAGTCTTTTTTCTGAGATTGCGAAAAACCAAAGAAACTGATATTGGTAATATTGCAAGCTATTGATAGTGTGTTAACGATTTAATTTATTTTTTAAAGTTTGGCAAGGAATAATGATGAAGGACCATAGCTATTACAATAATATCTGCAAAAACAAGTTTCCCGGGCTTCTCGGTATTGAGCTTGTTAAGGTTGCAGAGGGGGAGGTGAAGGCAGAAATGGGGGTTGCCGAGTCTCACCTGGCACCAAATGGCTATTTGCATGCTGGTAGTGTCGTTTCTTTAGCCGATACGGCTTGTGGTATTGGCTGCTTGGCAAACCTGCCAGAGAAGGCCTCTGGTTTTACCACAATTGAACTCAAATCCAATCATCTGGGGACGGTACGTGATGGCGTTGTTTCATGTACTGCAACACCTGTTCATAAGGGGCGAACCACTCAGGTTTGGGATGCTACCGTGGTTTGTAAGGATACGGGGAAAAAACTAGCCATATTTCGTTGCACCCAATTGATCTTATATCCATGAATGCTAATGGTGCTTTTCTCCTAATTTGAGCAATTGTACCGATTTGCAAAGAACACTGTCTGGAAGTTATATTCATCGCTTACCAAAATAGGGTGGTTTATCAAAATCACCCGCCCCTTTTGCCTATAAAATATAACTAGCTGGTGCTTTCTGATGGTGCGTCATTTATTACTTGCCCTGTTTTTAATTCTTTCAGCTTTCCCAGCTCTTGCACAGGACCAGCCAGGTAACCAGATGGGTAGTTGGCGATCAGTGAGCTTTAAAAGTGAACCTTTGTTGAATTTACATCTCTTTATCTATGAGCTGGCAAGAGATGAGCATTTTTATACGGCTTTCAAAAAGGAGAGTGGCATCTCCGATAGTGAGCTATATCTTTTTGATGCTGCTGTTAGGGATTATATAAAGCACGGGGCTGCTCGAAATGTTCATATCATTAGGTCCAATGAAGAAATAGCAGATTTAACAGCGATGATTTTAAGTGGTGATGCTGTCGGTGCTAAACCAGATAGTAATACCTTGTATGATCATGTGCATGCGCTTTCAACGCTCTATGATAAAAATTTTTGGGAGCAGCATAGAAAGAGTAATCTTGAATGGTATCAAAGCTTAAGGGAAAAGCTGAATATCTATGGGGATAGTATTTCTGACAGGCTCGAAGGTTTATTTGGTGAAAAATTGGTCGTTAAAAGACATACAGTAAATGTTGTCTATAAGCCCGGGATGCGACAGGGTGCCACCACCTCAGGGAGAAGCTTTCAGTCTATTATCAATAGTACTTATC
Organism: Microbulbifer sp. THAF38; assembly: GCF_009363535.1. NCBI lineage: Bacteria > Pseudomonadati > Pseudomonadota > Gammaproteobacteria > Cellvibrionales > Microbulbiferaceae > Microbulbifer > Microbulbifer sp. THAF38. Next base: position 2,777,116 of record NZ_CP045369.1, on the reverse strand, counting down.
CCGATTATGCGGATTGGTTTGCATTGGAAATGTTTTTCCATGAAATCTCTCATGCCAATGCAGTAAGAAGGCAGAGTAAGCTACAGAAGATCATCGCTAAAGAGTTTAATCCATTGGGGCTCGGTGACAAGAAAGGTATATGGCACCCAATCCAGTTTTATACCGTTGGACAGGTCATCAAGAGTGAGATATCTGAAGATGTTAAAAATTACATCCCCTATGCGGAAATGAATGGGCTTTATCTCGGCTCCTGGGATTATAAATCTATCCTTGATCAATATTGGATGCCGTATATAGATGGAGAGGTATCCATGGAGCTAGCGATTAAAAACATTGCTTTAGCGCTATCTGAACAAGATGGTTGATTCAATAGATATGTTGGGTATATTAATTAATATAGCGTTAACTTTTATTATTAGTTGGGCCCTAATTTGGGCTTTCTTTATGTGGGGGCTAGGGGTTAATAACTTTGCCAAGCTACACGGTAAATTTTTAGGCTGGCTGGGCCACTGTAGTTGGATCCTTCTGATGGTGGCTCACTTTTACGCGATCTTTGCTCTATGGATGGATTTGTTTTCTGCCCCTATATTGCTCACCGCCTTGCTCTTCGGGCACTTGTTGGTAGGGCTTATTTTTGCGCGAAATGTAAGCGCTCGTTAATTATAAAGAAAAACCTTATGTAAAGCGGATGTTTCGTAGGATAAGTATTGTGGGACGAGCTTTATCCGTTTTTCTGAGAAGCTAAAAACGGATAAAGCTGAATAGAAAACTGAATCAAAAAATGAATAGGAAGCTTAATAGATTGTGCCGGATTGTGAGGCAGTAAGCACACTAAAAGACCATTAACTACCACAGCATGTGGCTTGCCTAAGTAATCCTAACTTATGGCCGCTGCTCTAATCGCTGAGAGAAAGAAGTCCCTGGGGTCGAATTCTTTCAGGCTATTCACAATATAGTCGGCGTTTCTTAGAGAATTCTCATGGCCTACTCCGATAGCAGTCATGCCCTGTGCTGCTTTAATGGCAGCGACTCCAGCAGCAGCATCTTCAAAGGCAACACAGAATTCAGGTCCAACTTGTAGGCCTTGCGCTGCTGCGAGGAAAATATCCGGGCAGGGTTTAGGTGCGGACTGCTCTGGATCGGCAATTGTTGAGAAGTAATGTGATATCTCCAATGCTTGTAAAACGGCCTGCGCATTCTTACTGGCTGAGGCCAGGGCAATGGGGATTTGTTTCTCGTTTAACCAGGCGAGAAGCTCCCCGGCACCGGGCAGCAGATCTTTTGGAGATAAGCTGCGAATCAGTTTCTGATAATAACTATTCTTTCTGCTAGCTAGATCGATCTTTTCCTTTTCACTAAACCGATCGCTCTCTTCCCCAAGAATCACTTCCAGTGAGGCCATACGCTCCAGCCCCTTAAGCCTTTCACTGGTATCTTCAGCCCATGGGCGCTTGAGTTCCTGGGCTAGTTGGTACCAGGCTTTCAGGTGCAGTCGTGCGGTATCTGCGAGTACACCATCCAGATCAAAAATTGCAGCACGATAGATCACGGTGTTACCTCCACTGGCGGTGCTATCTCAAATGTTTGGGTTTTGCCTACTGCGAGAAATACGGGTTCATGGACGTGATGTAGGTTGATGGGCTCGCCAGTTATCAGGGTATAGCTGGCATTACTGCAATTGATGTCCACTTCCAGGGTGCGACCACGGAATTGCAGGCGGAAGCGATAACCTTCCATATCCTCGGGTACAAACGGGGCGAAGTGCAATTCGGTACCATGCAGGCGCATACCGGCAAAGCCCTGCACCATGCACATCCAGGTGCCGCCCATACAGGCAGTATGGATACCGTGCTGAGTATTATTGTGGTGATTGTCCAGGTCCATTCGTGCTACTTGCTGGAAGTAGTCGAGCGCTTTTTCCGGGTATCCCACCTCGCTGGCAATAATGCTGTGGATGCAGGCGGATAGGGTGGAATCGTGTGTAGTGAGCGGTTCGTAAAAGTCGAAGTCGCGGCGTTTTTGTTCGATGGAAAACTCGGAACTTTCGAGCAATAGTCCCAAGACTACATCTGCCTGCTTGCAAACCTGATGTCGATAAATTACCAGTGGATGGTAATGCAGTAGCAGGGGGTAATGATTTGCCGGTGTCTGCTCAAAGTCCCACACTGGCTTGTCGAGGAAGCCATCATCCTGCGGGTGGATACCTTGGGATTGGTCGTAGGGGAGGTACATGGCCTTTGCGGCTTTTGCCCAAAGCATGGGCTCCTGTGGGCCCAGTTGTATACGTTGGGCCAAGGCCAGGCACGCTTCTGGATCAAAGGATTGCAACCACTGGTATAGCTCTGCAGCATACTCCAAATGCACACGGGCCATCAGGTTGGTATAGAAGTTGTTATCTACCAACGCGGTATATTCATCCGGGCCAGTGACTTCATTAATACAAAATTGGTGGTTGCGGCGAGGATTGAAGTGGCCGATTTCCATCCATAGGCGGGCCCCCTCAATAACCAGCTCCGCCCCTTTTTCCCTCAGAAACTCCGTATCACCAGTGACTCGGCTGTAGTGGCGCACTGCATAGGCGATATCCGCATTGATATGAAACTGGGCGGTGCCGGCAGGGTAGTATGCAGAGCACTCCTCCCCGCCAATGGTGCGCCAGGGAAAGAGGGCGCCTTTACTGATCGCCAGCTCTCGGGCACGGGCACGGGCGGCATCCAGAATCGAGTGACGATATTCCAGCAGGTGGCGGGCCATATTGGGCTGGGTGTAGAGAAAAAACGGCAATACATAGATTTCTGTATCCCAGAAATAATGGCCGTCGTAACCATCTCCCGAGAGCCCTTTAGCAGCGATATTCGTACGTCCATCCCTGCCCAGGGATTGGAATAGGTGGAAAAGATTAAATCGAATACCTTGCTGTAGGCTGTCGTTGCCAAATACCTGAATATCGGATTCTTGCCAGAATTTATCCATCTCTATGCGTTGGGTCTTGGCATATTCGGCAAAACTTTTATTGGCGCTGAGTTCAAGGTATTGGCGTAATGGTCCAGCTTCAATCGGCTCAGCCCTTTGCTCTGCGAAGTAGGCAAGGTATTTGGTCAAGCATAGGGGCTTGTCCCGCTGGGCATTGCAGCGATATTCGGTGGTTACCCGGTTTTCATGGCGTAGATTGGTCACGGTGTGGCCCGCACTAGTCTGCAAGCGGTGTATGGCTGCGCAGCGAATCTCATAGCCGCTACTTCTGACTGAGAGTGGCAATGCCAAGTAGTCACCATCAGCGACCTTATCCAGCCATTGGATATCTTCCTGATTGATGGGGGAGGCCAAGCGTGGATCGTCACTGTGCTCGGCTTGATCGAGATTGCCATCCAGCCCCGTCAGCAGGCGTATTTCCCCATCAAAATCCAGTGTAGTGACTTCAACATGGATGAGCACTAGGTGTTTTTCAGTTAGGCAGACTTGGCGCTGGGTTTTGAGCCTGAGGGTTTTCCCAAGAGGTGAACGCCAAGTGAGGCTGCGCGTAAGGGTTGCACTGGCCATATCCAAGTGACGCTCATATTCGAGTAGTTCGCCCTCCGCGAGGCTGAAACGCTCCCCATCAATCCAGATTTGAATACCCTTGCCGTCCGGTACCGTTAGCATGCGCTGATTATTGCGGGCGTAGCCGTAAGCAGCCTCGCCGTAGCGAATAGGTTCACTGGCATAGACCCCATTGAGGTAACAGCCATCAGAAAAGGGCTCGGGCTCAAAGCCTTCCTCAAAGGTGCCTCTCAGGCCAATAAAACCATTGCCCAGGGAGAATAGGGTGGCGTTAAGAGGGTAGTCATCCGCTTGAAACTCTCTTTCCAGCAGGCCCCAAGGGTGAATTTCAAGCTTATGTTGTTGTTCTTTCTTCATACCACTTACACAGAAACTGATGGTTAGGCGCTTTGCCGAAGTGATTAGCACTTCGGGCAACTGCCTGCAGTCTATCGCTTGTACATATTGAAATGCAATCGATTGCAATGCGAGGGTAAAAAAATCTCCTTGTACGGTAACTATGTGCTATTTGTGAGTGAAAATATTCTTTAACTCATTGATAATAATAAATTTATTAGCATTGTTGTTATCTAGTAACCCGCTAGTCTGACCGGCGATCGCTGAATGGTCTCTGTTTGGCAGCTTGAAATATTGCAAACGATTGCAATTCTTTTGTGGTAAGTCATACTGCTGAGTTGTAGGGGCGTGAAAATTTGCAGTCATCAACCCACACTGAAAGATCAAAAAATGTACAATAACAGGCTGGTACGGCTGTACGCCTGAGCCATAGACCGATAAAGATTTCCTTATGAACAATCAGCGCATACTGCTTTCCCTATTTGCCATTTACTTTGTGTTCGCCATTCTCTTGAACAGTGTCGGCACTGTGATACTGCAGGTGATTAATACTTACGGCGTGAGTAAATCTGCAGCCAGTGTATTGGAGGGTTTTAAGGATATTCCTATCGGCATCGTATCTTTTCTGGTGGCTTCGCAACTGCCGCGTTTCGGATTTAAGCGGGCCATGCTGATGGGGCTCGCCATTGTGACCGGGGCTTGTATTGCCATGCCCCTATTGCCAGGTTTCTGGACAGCAAAACTACTGTTCCTTTCCGTGGGAGTCGCCTTTGCCTTGGTGAAGGTCGCGGTTTATTCAACTGTGGGCCTGTTAACCCGTGGTCCAAATGAACATGCGAGTATGGTAAATACCCTGGAGGGGGTATTTATGGTGGGGGTTCTTAGTGGGTATTGGCTGTTTAGTGCCTTTATTGACTCAGCCAATCCAGGTTCCACAGCTTGGCTGAATGTGTATTGGGTGCTGGCTGCGATTTGCCTGTTTGCCTTTATTTTATTGTCGCTGACAAAAATGGATGAGTCGGGTACCCGGGTTGAGGGCACCAGTCCACGGCAGGACTTCTGGGCAATGATAAAACTGATGGCCAAGCCCCTGGTTTACATTTATGTCATTTCCGTTTTTATCTATGTGTTGATCGAACAGGGTATCGGCAGCTGGCTGCCCACGTTTAACAATGAAATTTTGAAGCTACCAGCGGCGATGAGCGTCCAGGCTGCCAGTATTTTTGCTGCAGGGCTCGCCTTGGGCCGTTTGGGGGCAGGGGCTATTATGCGGCGTTTACACTGGTATCCGGTGTTGAATGTCTGTCTGCTGGCAATGGCGCTATTGGTGGTGCTGACTCTGCCGCTATCGAGTGATGTGCAGGCCAACCCCGATATCAACTGGTTCAATGCGCCGATTGCGGCCTTTATTCTGCCACTGATTGGCCTGTTTATGGCGCCCATTTATCCGGCAATCAACTCGGTGATGCTGAGTTCACTACCGACCCATCAGCACTCGGCAATGACCGGCTTGCTGGTGATTTTTTCTGCGCTGGGGGGCACCACGGGTTCCCTGATTACCGGTTCGGTTTTTGAAGCCTTTGATGGCCAGGTGGCCTTTTACCTATCACTGGTGCCGATCTCGGTAATTCTGATCAGCCTGTACTTTTTCCGTCGTGCGGTGGAGGGTGGGACAGTTGAAAATTCTGCCAGGCTTGCGGTATGAGTTGGCAGCGGCAGTTTTACAAACTCTTGTAGCACGCCTAAGATGGCGTATTTCCCGCGAATAAGGTGAAGTACGCATGCCTAAGGATTCCTCCTCTCCCGTCTCCATGTCCGATATTGCACGGCTGGCGGGAGTTTCTGAATCCACTGTTTCTCGCGCGCTGAATAACAACCCGCTGATCAATGAAAAGACCCGGGAGCGTATTCAGCAGATTGCGCGCAGTATGAATTACAAAATCAACGAGAGTGCACGCAATCTGCGTTTAAAGCGCAGCCATACCATTTCTGTGGTGATCAATACCGGCAGCGCCGGGGGCCAAACCTTTTCCGACCCTTTTATGTTGGACATGATTGGTGCGATTGCCGATCGCCTGGCCGAGCACCGGTACGATCTACTGTTCTCCAACCGCATCGCTACAAATGACGATTGGCATGCCTACTTAATGGGGTCTCGCCGCGCCGATGGGGTAATCGTGATTGGTCAGGGTATCGATGACAGCCCACTGCGTGAGTTACAGCGCCAGGGCGATCCGTTGGTGGTATGGGGAGGGACTGCCAAGCCAGGTCTCGATTACTGTATCGTAAGTAGTGACAATCAGATGGGAGGGCGCCAGGCTACCGAACATCTGCTCAAGCAGGGCCGCCGTAAAATCCTCTTTCTGGGTGATACTGCACACCCTGAGATTAACGGGCGCTACGAGGGCTACAGAGCCGCCCTTGCCGAAGAAGGGCTTGATATTAGTGCGCGCCAAATCAAGGTTTCTTTCTCCAGTGAAAGTGGTTACCAGTCCATTGCAGGCCTATTAAAAGCCGAAGGTTTGACCTTCGATGCGATCTTCGCAGCGAGTGATAGCATCGCTATGGGCGCCATTAAGGCCTTGCAGAGCCAGGGCTATAAGGTCCCTGACGATATTGCAGTAGTTGGATTTGATGATATTCCCATCGCCCCTTTCTATACGCCTCCACTAACGACTGTGCGTCAGAATATCCAGCGAGGCGGTGAGCTGATGGTGGAGAAGATGATGCAATTGATCGGTGATAAAACAGCAGAGCCTGAAGTGCTACCGACTGAACTGGTAGTACGTTCTTCCTGTGGTGCCAACCCTAACTATCAACCGATTCAGGAATACAATCAGCAATAGCTCTTTTGCAGCTCCCCGGCGGAGCTGCTTTCTCTTCTCTGGGGTTTCACTCAGCCTCTCCAGGCGCGCCAATCTTTGACCTAATCCGCTGCTCAATACCCTAATAGGCCAAACTGTCAGGATACCTTTCTCTATATTTGCCCGCCAAGAGTGGGCCCTTGGCAGGGTTAAATAGTGGAATCCCAGACCCCTCTCCTAAAAAGCCAACTGCTTGGATTAATGGCATTGAGCTTTGCGATATTTCTGATCGCCAACGATATTACCGCCTTTTCTGTAGCCATCCCCTCCATGGAGAAAGAGTTCAATTCTGATATCACTACGGCCCAATGGGTAATGAATGGTTATACCCTGGTTTTTGGGGTGATGATTATCAGTGGTGGCCGCCTGGCGGACATGTTTGGGCGACGGAAAATTTTCTTCATTGGATCTGCAATATTTGTTTTTTTCTCTCTTATCGGTGGGCTAGCCGTTGATATGTGGATGTTGCTAAGTGCCAGAGCCTTAATGGGGGTTGGCAGTGCGCTGATGTGGCCGGCAATTCTCGGCATGATCTATGGGATGATACCGTCAGATCGTTCGGGCCTGGCCGGAGGGTTGGTTATTGCCGTGTGTGGATTCTCCAACTGTATTGGACCCTTGGTTGGTGGGGCTCTAACTGAATGGCTAAGCTGGCGCTGGATATTTTTTATCAATGTTCCTATCGCCATACTTGCTTGTCTGATGTGCTGGAAGGTGGTTTCTAATGATAGTGTTGAAAAAGTCGAAGAAAAAATTGACTATTTGGGAGTCGCCACTTTATCGATAGCCTTGTTTGGACTTCTTGTCGCATTAGATCTTGCGGTAGATATCGGGTTCAAAAGTCCTCTAGTCATGACTTTGGTATCAATCTTCCTGGTATTTATTGGGTTGTTTATTTTGGTGGAGAGGCGAGAAAATTTGGATGCGTTGATACCGAGGGATATTGTCAGAAATCATAGATTTTTTGCCGCTGGGGTTACCACCTTACTGATCTCAGTAATATTTTTCGCTGCACTTTTTTTCATCCCCCAATACTTATCTAAGGTTCATGGTTACTCGGCAATATATGCTGGTTTAGGGTTGTTGCCTATGATGATTGTGCAGGGTATAGGCTCATTTATCACTGGGAACCTGTATGAAAAACTAGGAGCCAGGTTGATGGCGGCAATCGGTGTACTGCTTATGTGCCTGTCCATGTTTATATTGTCGCACCTGCATAAGGGCTCCTCTTACATTCAGTTAATTCCAGGTTTAATTATTCTTGGTGCTGGGGTTAGCCTTTTCTTTCCAACTATTACAACTGCAGCTATTACCGCTGTCGACCCTACCAGAGCCAGCCTTGCCGGTGCGATTCTTTATATGTTTCAAATTGCTGGAGGCGCAATGGGACTGGGAATGAATACCACTATTGTGGCTATGGCGCCAGATATCTCTACCGGGATTGACCGGGCATTTACAGTGAATGCATATCTAGCCTTGGCATCACTCATTGTGTCTGTTTTGTTTGTGAGCGGTAAGGCACATCAGGAAAAGGTTGAAGAGTAAAACCCTTAAAGGTCCTCACATCTTATGGTGCTATGCCTGATGGGGTTCTGAAAGGAATGTATCCTCTCCGAAAAGGCTTTCTCCCTTAATTCCGATGAAGGTATAGCGCCTGAGCATTTTTCCAAAGGACTTTATTGGCCCCAGGTTCACCCAGAGTTTCTTGAATCAAAGTCACATCTTTGTCTCTAAATGGTCTTGGAGCCCTTGTGGAAGGCAGATCTGAACCAAACATCAGGCCGTCAGGATTTGCCTTGTAAAAATCAGTAATGGCGGTAGCCGGATCGAAATCAAGACGCCCAAAGCCAGTCGCTTTGACCTTTACCCCTTTCTCTGCGAGTGACAGCAACAATCCAAGGCCACTTTTACTCAGTCCAAGGTGATCAATAGAAACGCAGGGTAGGGCAAGTAGGGTGGGTGCGAGAGGTTCAAGCTGAGTTGAATCAACATAAAGCTCGACATGCCAACCGGCTAATTCATAGATTCTTTGAGCAAGATTCTTGATTTTTGCTACGTCCTCAGAGCCGCCACGCTTGAGGTTGAACCTTACGGCTCGGACGCCGCTGGTGCTTAATGCCAGGATCGTCTCGTCATCGGTATCGGCTAGTAGCTGTATCACGCCCACGAAATTTTTGCCAAGCTTAGCCAGTGCATCCCTAAGGTAGGTGTTATCTTGTTTCTGGAAGGATCCAGAAACCACTGCGCCACCTATCAACTCGTAGTCTTTAAGTCGGGATAAATAGTCGCTAGTAGTGAAAAAATCAGGAGTGAATCCATCATTTGGGTACAGTGGAAATCCAGGGCTAATGATATGGAAGTGACTGTCGAAGATCTTAACTTTTTCAGTTGGCATATTAGTTTGCATATAAGCAGTAGAAGAAAAAATGTTCAGGTCAGGTTCTCGCGAAAAAAATCAGTACTAAATAGTGAAATAGACCAAACTTTAAACTTTCTTGGCCACATTTAAATATCTGAACTATAGAAACAAGCCCCAGGAAGAATACAATGACGGAAACGAGGACTCCCCTGACAAAAACCCAGTTTCTTGGCTTGTTAGCACTCAGTCTAGCGGTATTCCTTATTGCGAATGATTTCACCGCTTTCTCAGTAGCGATACCCGCTATGGAAAAGGAGTTTAACTCTGATATCACAACGGCCCAGTGGGTCATAAATGGCTATACCCTGGTTTTTGGTGTTCTTATTATCTCTGGTGGACGCCTGGCAGATATGTTTGGGCGTCGCCGCATCTTCTTTATAGGCACTGCAATCTTTGTGTTCTTCTCTTTGCTTGGTGGCCTAGCCGTAGATATGTGGATGCTATTGATATCACGGGCATTAATGGGAATTGGTGGTGCCATGATGTGGCCAGCCATATTAGGGATGATCTATGGGCTAATGCCCGAGGATCGCTCTGGGTTGGCGGGCGGTTTAATTATGACAGTCTGTGGTGCATCGAATGCCATAGGGCCAATGCTAGGGGGAGTGTTGACCGACTTAGCTAGCTGGCGCTGGATCTTTTTTATCAATATTCCCATTGCGGCTTTGGCTTGTCTGGTCTGCTGGAAAGTGATCGCCGATGACAGTCCGGAAAAAGTCGATGAAAAAATAGATTACGCTGGCGTAACGACACTATCTGTATCCTTGTTTGGTCTGCTTGTTGCCTTGGATCTGGCGGTAGACCTTGGCTTTAAAAGCCCCTGGATTGTCACATTATTCGCAGTTTTCTTGGTGTTCTTGGGGCTTTTTATTATTGTGGAGCGCAATGCGGGTAAGAATGCTCTAATCCCAGAGGATGTGGCAAGAAATAACAAATTCTTTGCGGCGGGCATGGCAACCTTACTGCTCTCTGTGGTTTTCTTTGCTGCTCTACTGTATATCCCACAATTCCTCACCAAGGTTCGGGGTTACTCGGCCGCTTTTTCCGGTATAGGCCTGTTACCAATGATGGCTGTATTTGGCATTGTTTCCTATATCTCGGGCAGTCTATATGAGAAGTTGGGGGCTAAGATAATCGTTTCAGCCGGTACCATATGCATGTGCGTCGGAATGTTTATGCTCTCACACCTGACTACAAATACTACCTATCCGGTGCTTATACCTGGCTTAATGATTCTGGGGGCGGGGGTCGGGCTTTTTTATTCAACTATAACTACTGCGGCAATAACGGTTGTAGACCCCTCCAGGGCAAGCCTGGCTGGGGCAATACTTTATATGTATCAAATAGCAGGTGGCGCCATAGGGCTGGGTATGAACACAACCATCGTTGCCATGGCCCCAGATCTGCCTTCCGGTATAGATAGGGCCTTTACTGTGAATGCCTACCTGGCTTTGGCGGGATTAGTAGTATGTATATTATTTGTGACAGGTAAAGATGTGAAGGTGGATTATGAGGAGGAGGGTATTCTATAAATGCGCTTTGGAAGCGACTCTAAATATTACTCTTTCTCTCCTTGTCTAGTGCCAAGCACAGCGGATGGAAAGTAATTTTAGATTTTAGTTCGGATTTTTTCACTGGAATACACACATTTTTTGTGTTCTACAGGCAGTTGAATATATTGATACTTTTTAAATAAGTGATGACGCTTATGTTATTTCTTAATTTTTTTAGAGTAACATTTACTAGTCGAGGGTAAATCAATGAACTACTCCTTCGTCCAAAAACTTTCAGCAGAGCTCATCGGTACCTTCATACTGGCGACAGCGGTATTGACCTCTTTAACACCAAGTAATCCTTTTCCTATAGCGACGCCGATTGCTGCTGGACTGGCGTTGGGGCTCTGTGTCTATATCATAGGGGGGATTTCTGGTTGCCATATCAACCCTGCCATCTCTTTTTCCATGCTTATCTCTAAGAAGTTAAGCTTTAAGGATTTTATCGGCTACGTAATCGTTCAGGTATGTGGCGGAGTTCTGGCGCTACTAATGGTGACCATTTATGTTCCTTTAGGGCAAGAGGGATGGTTGGTATCCCATAAGGCATCAATATTTAGTGGTATAGGTGAGGGGCTGGGTACGGCATTTTTCAGCTTTGGTGTTATGGCTACGGCCCATAACAAGGATATTGGAAAAGCCACTTCGGGGATTGTTGTCGGCAGCTCATTGTTATTGGGGTTGATTGTATCCCATAATGCTTCATACGGCATTTTAAACCCCGCCGTGGCCTTGGCCACAAAAGCATGGAGTTGGGATTATTTATTAATGCCTTTCGTAGGTGCTAGCGTGGGTGCTTTGGTTAGCTATCTACTATTCAGGCCTCGCGGTCACCTACAGGAGAGTTAAGATCGTTAAGCACAGTTATTATATGCAAGAAAGAACCTAATAATTGGGAGTGGATTCGTTGTTGTTTTATATGTTCTCTTGATTCTCTGCGTAAATTGTTTTTTTCCTTTGAAAGACATTGTAAAAATTTAGATGGGCTTGGTAAGAAAAAGTATCATTCCTGTTTTTATATTCCTTGATCCAGTTAACGAGCATATCTAGATTGGAATCCTGAGCTTCTTTGGATTCATACTTATGTGGTTCCCAAGGCCTGTTTCTGGCATTTTCAATACATTGGTCAACACTAAGATCCATAAATATAATCTCGGTCGCCTGATCACTAAGAAGCTCTAGCAAATCGGTATAACAGCCCTCTATTACCCAGCTTTTATGCGTTTTAAGAAAGGCCTCAATCTTAACTCTTGATTTTTCCAAAGGCATTCTTTGCGGAGTTGAGGTTGGCAACCATGCCAAGGTGTCTAAATCCAGGTGGGCTAGCCCTCCTTTCTTTGAAAGTTTCTTTGCTAGAGTCGATTTGCCTGAGCCTGAATTTCCAAAAATTAGTATCTTATCCAACTAAGTAACCTTTCTTAAAATTATAAGGAATGGGGATTTAAGGTGTATTAATTAACGTTTTTAGTATGGTAGCGTCAAGAACAGCAGGCTCGCAACCTCGCAAGATTAGCAAGCCCAGTTGTAGTTTTATGCTGTTTCTGTACTGAAATTAACCTACTCATATATAATGTGAGATAAGCTATAGATCTAAATTAGCCTACAATACCTTTAGCCATATCTAAGTGTTGATGCTGTGGATTGTATCTTATTCCATTGTTAGGTGAAAAGCCGTAGTGCTCAGCTAAGGCGGTTACCAGTACATAGGTATAAAAATCACCGATGGAAGTATCCCCATTAAATTTGCCCGCTGCCTTTAAGATTTCTTGCTTGTTTTCAGCGAGTTGTTGTCCTGTTTTTTGGAAGTTTCTAATATCTCTGACATCACTATACATCCAGGCAACAATGATTGAGTTGCCCACACTCGTTGGTACAAATAGGCCTACTATATTTGAGGCGACAGCCAGAAAATCACGCCGGATCGTTTTATAATACTCGCTCCAAGAGGCATCCACTGAAGCTAGATTCTTTCTCATGCCTATGAGTGCAAGATAAGTTGCAATAACGCCATTAATTTTTGACGTAATATCCTGCATTGATGAGACTAAACATATATTTGAAACCTCAAGATTGTCTTCTCTATCTTTTATGAGAGTGTTGTTCTTTGAGATTTTTTTGTTTATATCATTTGTTAGATGAGTTGTAGAGCAGCGCCTTTGATAGTCGACCGCAGCCAACCTAAAATTGGTTCGCATTTGGTCTAGTCGTTCGATTTCACTGGCTGGCACTTTCGATGTTAAGTATTCTCTAAGGAAAGAATGGATAGCTAAAATACAGCTAACTTCACTATTCAGATTGCTCCAGTAAACCTGCCCCTTGGCGGAACGGTCACGACCAGCAGCATAATTGTTGGCAACATCTTTTCTAATGATTTTATCCCAGGCATCATAGCCAGTAGAGCAAAATTTAATCATCTCTTGTATTTTTATATCATTAAAAATATCTGCACCCATGTTAAATCCTTTCATGAAGTGGGGTAGTTAAAGTATTGAGTGAATGTTACTTAAATGTGAAATCTGTTACAGAAGGTGGGGTTATGATTCTGATGCCAAGAGTAAGACAATGCTTAGGGTCACAGTAATGATGTGAATAAAGATCATACCGGGCTCCCTGTAATTCAGTCCCACCAATAAACGCTAGTAACATTAACATATTTTCCCCAAACCTAAATTACTTGTTGGCACACTAGAACCGTACAGTGTGCATATTGTATATCTGAACCTGAGGTACGAGAAGCTGGGCAGCCCTAAGTAAAATGTATACCCTTCAGGGGTATTAGTTGGTACATATGTGCTGAATGGAGGCGATTGGTTTTTAAACGGGTGTACCAAAAGTGTTGTGGTCAACTCCAACCGAACACTTCTTTAAGCACATTTCCCAAGTTCGATGGGAGTTACGTCCCCCAGTGTTGTATGTATTCTGCGCGAGTTGTTACAAGCAATATAGGCTCTCACATCTGCTATTGCATCTTCCCTTTTCGGATAGAAATTTCCCATTAACCACACCATTTCATTTGTGTTCTTCAGCGATCTCGTCCTGGCTCCATACTATTTACAGTACCCAGTATTGATACTCGGCCGAGCTTAAAAGGAGAATCAGATTCTTATCGTTTTTGATATGTTAAGCCGCAAGCGATATAACCTGATAATTAAATCGCTGATTATCCTAACGATTAGGTTACCAATTCCGTATTAGTAATTTGAGCCACTTTCATATCTTCGACCAAGGTTAGCTGTCCGCCAACCTAAACTGTTTTGACAGAGGTGCTGCGGACAATCCCAGGGGCACGATCTTTGCCTATTATTATCAGCTCCCTTCTTTGGTTAGTTAAAGGCCGGTCTAAACGCCTTAATAGGGCCAGAATTAAGCGAATTACTTTCACTTACCTATTGACGCATGTTTATATCTTATATTGCCAATTGGTATATATGTCATAATTTATAGAATTCCTAGCTATATGTCCGAAAAAGTTTAGCGCGTCAGCTACCGTGAACATGGAAGTTCAGTGAATTCAGTAAGAGAGGTACATCATGGGTAAGAAGAAAGCAGCAAAGACTCCGGCCAAAAAAGCCAAGCTTGCTCCAAATCAGCCAGTCAATGGCGGTAATTGGTCTGATAAGAAGCATGGAAAACCTTCAGATAGCAACCGAGGTGCATCGCCTCAGAGACCGGGGGCTTAATCTATAGATTCTACCGAAAGCATATCCGGCTGGAGTTTTTGTACGTTTGTAAACTCCAGCCGATAATCTGAGGTCTATTCTTCTCTTTTATCTCTTGCATTCAACCTATAGAAAATAGTATGAGCCGATGATTCAAAACCTTGCGCTTCAGTATTGGAAGTCCTTGTCTTTTTTCATCATTCATAACATTCACTACCTTCCAATATAATCAGGAAAGAGCTTAGGTTTTATGCTCATTTATCACACAATTTTCTAGTATGGCTCTGGCATACCGATTTTTTAATAGGCTAATATTCCACAAGGTAGGACTTTGATTCGTGCTATCGTATTTACCATCATCGAAGCACTCCTCTTCGGAGTGTGTCTATTCGGGGCCGCTGGAAAATTCTTATGGCCCATGGCGTGGGCTGTTCTGGGAATTTACTTTCTGCTCAAGGTAATAGGCTTGGCATTTCTCGATCCTAATCTTATCAGAGAGCGAGTGGCTCCCGGTCCGGGTATCGATCGAATCGATGTAGTACTTGCAAGCCTTGGTTGTCTAGCCTTGTATCCAGCTACGTTCGTCGTGGCTGGCCTTGATGCTGTTCGCTTCGGCCCCGCTCTCCCCATATCGCAATCGATTCAGATCTTTGCGTTATTCATTTATGCATTGGGTTATGGTTTCGCCTATTGGGCTATTCAATCCAATCCATTTTTCTCATCTGTTGTTCGTATTCAGGAGGACCGTGGCCATTCTGTAATTTCTTCAGGCCCTTATGCCCTGATTCGACATCCTGGCTACGCTGGTGTACTGGTTGCCCACCTGTTCCTTCCACTCGCACTTGATTCTGTTTGGGCCTTGGTGCCAACGGCATTAGGCGTACTAATTTTTGTTGCGCGAACAGTACGGGAAGATCAAACACTGCAAGAGCATCTCGTAGGCTATCGAGAATACCAGGACCGGATTCGTTGGCGCCTGTTACCGTACATTTGGTAGTTTGATAGGATCTTTTTTACCTATGGTAATTGGGAGTTTTCGGTAATTACGTCCCGTATGCTCAGAATATGTAGGATGGAGCTACACGACCGGGCCTCTGGAAGAAGGATGGAATCACAGATAGTAAAGCCTTTCTCATAGTTTTATACTTGAAGTATTTTTCCATATGTGTACTTAGCGCCGTCAGCAGGGATAGTCAAAGCAGTTTGATAGTCCCATTAGTTAGCCTTTTTATCGCGTAATTTTTTAATGCTCGTGTTGGAGTACATTAACAAGTTTTCCAAAAGGGTCACGAATATAGAATCTGCGAACGCCCCAGGGTTCTGATGTCGGCCCGTATTCAATTTGAATGTTGGCAGTCATTACCTTCTTTAATACTATGTCAAGATCATCAACTTCAATCGACAGGTCAGGAACAGCAGTTCCGGAGCCGCCTTCAGATGCCACACTTAGCTGGGTCGTCATTTCTTCGCCTGAACTATATGTTTTGATCCAGCCGTGATCCATAACAAGATTAAGGTCGAAGATAGACTCATAGAATATTTTTGCATCATCTGGATTTTCAGCTGCGATATTTATAACTATTCGTTTCACTTTCATTTGACCATCCTCGGAGCAAGTGCTTTTGCACTATAAAGAGTAGGTAAAAAAATTTGCACCACTTATCCTATTATGATTCTATGTATAAGCTAGAGTGTTCAATTATAAAACTTAGTCTAAATACACCTAGAGCTAATAGATAATAAGCTGTTGTGGCTGAAACGTATACTCATTTACTTGCTAAGTTTGTTTAGATAGCCATTCTTGATAGCTTATCTCTAGTTCATTTGGTTCGCGACAACGAAGGTATGAAATTGCTGCATTCGTGCCCCCTTCACTGTAAATTTTTCTCAATTTAATTTGGGTTTCAATGTTATGATCAAGCTGTGCTTTGATATTCGTTTTTCGTAAAGGTATTTTTTTAAATGGTAAACGAGCTAGATATCCTTCAAATACTTTCGCCTTGGCAATTAAATCATCATTACCTTGATTCCTTTTCCTGAGCCTTAAAATAGCAGTCTTAACACTCCATTGCTCTGAAATTCTTCCCTCAGTGCGCTTAAGGAATTTGAGCATATATCTTTCAGGATAAGGAGTTACTAAAGCAATCCATGCGGCCCAGCTTATAGATCTCCAACAATGTAGAACTAGATCTTCATAAAGATACTTGTCCATTGCACATATTGTTCTATGCGTTTGGTACAAAAACTCTAATGGTTCGCATTTAATGCGTGGGAAATATTCAATAAACTTTTCATAGGGAGTAATTTCCGATAGCTTAAGCGAGAGAAATGACTCACCTCCTTTCACTCTTGAGAGAGGCATATAAGGCGTGTGCGACATGTAGTGGTGTGAATCCATGTAGTTTGGTGTATGCATTGATACTATTTGTTCCTAATATCTCGATAAGCAGCGTATCTTACTCCGTTCGGTGAAGGTCCGCTTTTCCGTAACCTGAACTTGTTAGCTATTTTTAAGTTCTTCATCTGTAATTACGAGCATATCATCAACAGGCTCACCGTCTAAATCACTGAAAAGGGAGTAATACCCAACTTCTTCTCCGAGATAATCAATCCCAAGAGTAGTTTCAATATATAGATACTCAAGCTCGGCGTGCTTGAAGCAAAACTTATGAAACTTGAAATAGAACTCGAAGTTTTCGGTAATGCTCTTTTCCATACCAAAATCTTCTGAATTTACCCAAATGGATGCACCATCGAAAGCTTTGACTTCAAGGTCTATATCTTTTTGGCGTGAATTCAATTCCTGAGCTATTTTCACAAACAGTCCTTATGTTGATAACGTTGCCAGCAAAGGCAGCCGAAGCGAAGCGTAGACTGTCCAGCCTAGCCTAGTTATAGCTAGCGCGCACTGAACAACCGACTTGCTCTTTGCCAGCCACCTTTGGCTGGCCACTGCTCGATAAATTTGAAAGGAAAAATACCATACTTTCCCCACCAATTAACTACCTGGCTGGCACTCCACAATGAGGCAGCTGGCTTGCAGAACTTGTTGACTTAAAACGAAGTCACTTGAACGAAACTGCGGTTCCAGCTTGCAGGAAAACTCTCTGGAGAAATGTGCTCAGGAAGAGATTGGTGCTTGTAACAACTTCAAACTACCTAAAAAATAACCGCCACAACAACGCCCGCGTAATAGGCGCGAGCTTGCGAGCGTCCTAATTGACGTGTTTGGTACGCCCAGCATGGGCGTGAACTAATGGGGTGAAAGTCCTCTGTAGGAGGATCACCATTTAATGGTTTCCATTAAATGCTAACTACTAGCGAATGGCAACTGCAATACCGCGAGGTCTTGTGGGGAGGAAGCCGCTAGCAAAACTACGAGCTGACGGACAGAAACATCATATAAGGCTTAGCCTGGAGGCGAGGTAGCCAAGGATACCAAAGCCATGTGGTCTAACGGGTAGAGTAAATGATGCAGTTGTGTAGTGAAAGTTCACGTTCTTATCTGGGGAGATCTGTTCAACCTGCTGCTGTAAAGCTGTCAGCGTGGCCGCTGACTCATAAGTAGGCCCAGCCCGTTAGCCACCATCGCGGGGGTAAACAAAATTGGTGGAACACAGCGGCGCCTCGGCCAGTAATGGCCAAGGTGATTGAACAGAAGTCAGCCGACGGCATAGTAGCCTAATACCAAGATTAATACCTTGGATACGGTGAAGGCCTGAACCCAAAATCCACGAGTTAAAAGACAGGGCTAGCCTGCCGATATGTTGCCAGCCGGATATAAAATTGACGTAGCGCACTGCCATGACACTCAACTCAAATGAAAATCTGCTTGAAACCATCCTCAGCAAAGAAAATCTTAATGCTGCATGGAAACACGTGCGAAGCAACAAAGGTGCCGCAGGCATTGACGAGATTACTGTCGATAATTTTATGCAGCACTTCAAGGCAGTTGGCGACGACCTCATCGAGACTATTCGACAGGGTCATTACCAGCCGCTTCCCGTCAGGCGCGTCTACATTCGCAAGCCAGATGGCGGCCAGCGTGGTCTCGGGATACCTACGATCTTTGATCGTGTTATACAGCAGGCTATCGCCCAAATCATCGGTCCCAGTTTCGATAAAACCTTTTCGGAGTTCAGCTATGGGTTCCGCCCAAAGCGATCACAGCATCATGCGGTGAAAAAGCTACAGAAGTATATCGAAGGCGGGAAGCGGATAGCCGTAGATGTCGATTTATCTAAGTTCTTCGACCGGGTCAACCATGACTTCCTCATGAGTTTACTTGGCCAAAGAATCAGCGATAAGCGTTTACTCAAGTTGATCGCAAGTTACTTGCGTGTAGGAAGTGTAGAAGATGGATGCTGGAAAGCCTGTCATGAGGGGGTGCCACAAGGGGGCCCTTTATCGCCGCTGCTCTCCAATATTGTACTCGACCTGCTCGACAAAGAGCTGGAAAAACGCCAGCACGATTTTGTCCGCTATGCGGATGATTTTGTGATTGTCGTTTCCTCTAAACGTGCCGGCGAACGGCTTATGGCGAGCATTAAACGCTTTGTTGAGCGCAAGCTTAAACTCAAAGTTAACGATGCTAAAAGCCAAGTAGCCCCCGTTAGTCGTTGTAAGTTTCTGGGTTTTTCTTTTCGTGGAGCAAAGCTTGTCTGGCATGATAAGTCACTGCGCCAATTTAAATACCACGTCCGTCAGATTACAGGACGGTCCCGTGGCATTTCGATGGAAAAGAAACTGAAGGAACTTACCGTATACCTCCGTGGCTGGATCAACTATTTTGGAATAGCGCAAGGCTATCAAAAATGTATTGATCTAGACTGCTGGATACGGCGGCGATTAAGAATGAGCTATTGGAAGAATTGGCGCAGAGTGAGAACGAAAGTTCGAAATTTACTGCGTATGGGTGTGAGTGAATCGCTGGCAGTTACCTGCGGCTCGACCGGTAAAAGTTACTGGCGAAGCGCAAAAACTGAGGGTATTCATATTGCGCTCAATAATGAGTTCTTCGAAGAGATGGGGTTGATTTCATTGCGAGATCGTTGGGTAGAGATTCATTACGGATAGGGAACCGCCCATTGCGGACCCGCACGATGGGTGGTGTGGGGGCCGGTAGCTAGAAACTACCGGCTACCCGATTTATATTTGTAAACAAACTTACAACGATTGAATTAAGTTTGTGAACCAATCGAATGTAAAAACGGTTGTATAAATTTTCAAACAAACTATCCCTATAAACAGAACGATTAACCCAGCTTTAACCTTACGGCTTTTTACATTGTTCCAGAATGAAATCTTTGAGTTGATCTCACTTTTAACTTTTTCAAGTCCTTCTTTCATACACCATTTCCCTGTATTGATGAAAGTTGAATACTGAATAAAAATATAACGTTGCCAGCAAGGGCAGCCGAAGCAGAGCGTAGGCTGTCCAGCCCAGCCATCGGCTGGGCGATCTTGCCTGGCCTGGTTATAGCTGGCGCGCACTGAACGACCTGCTTGCTCTCTGCCAGCCAACTTTGGCTGGCTACTGCCCGATAAATTTACAGGGGAAAATACCATACTTTCCCCACCGATTAACTAGCTGATTGGCACTCCACAATGGTGCAACTGACTTGCGAGGCTTGTTGGCTTAAAGCGAAGGCACTTGATCGAAACTGCGGTGCCAGTTTGCAGGAGAACTCTCTGGCGAAACGTGTTCAGGTAGAGATTGTTACTTGCAGCAACTACAAACCATCTAAAAATTGACCGCCACAATAACGCTGAGCTAACCGGCAGCCAGTGCGAAGCACGCTTTTGGCTGTCCGACGGAGGCCGCTTGCGGCCGGAGTGTAGTTGAGCGTTTTGGTACGCCCAGCATGGGCGTGAACTAATGGGGTGAAAGTCCCCTGTAGGAGGATCACCATTTAATGGTTCCCATTAAATGCTAACTACTAGCGAATGGCAACTGCAATACCGCGAGGTCTTGTGGGGAGGAAGCCGCTAGCAAAACTACGAGCTGACGGACAGAAACATCATATAAGGCTTAGCCTGGAGGCGAGGTAGCCAAGGATACCAAAGCCATGTGGTCTAACGGGTAGAGTAAATGATGCAGTTGTGTAGTGAAAGTTCACGTTCTTATCTGGGGAGATCTGTTCAACCTGCTGCTGTAAAGCTGTCAGCGTGGCCGCTGACTCATAAGTAGGCCCAGCCCGTTAGCCACCATCGCGGGGGTAAACAAAATTGGTGGAACACAGCGGCGCCTCGGCCAGTAATGGCCAAGGTGATTGAACAGAAGTCAGCCGACGGCATAGTAGCCTAATACCAAGATTAATACCTTGGATACGGTGAAGGCCTGAACCCAAAATCCACGAGTTAAAAGACAGGGCTAGCCTGCCGATATGTTGCCAGCCGGATATAAAATTGACGTAGCGCACTGCCATGACACTCAACTCAAATGAAAATCTGCTTGAAACCATCCTCAGCAAAGAAAATCTTAATGCTGCATGGAAACACGTGCGAAGCAACAAAGGTGCCGCAGGCATTGACGAGATTACTGTCGATAATTTTATGCAGCACTTCAAGGCAGTTGGCGACGACCTCATCGAGACTATTCGACAGGGTCATTACCAGCCGCTTCCCGTCAGGCGCGTCTACATTCGCAAGCCAGATGGCGGCCAGCGTGGTCTCGGGATACCTACGATCTTTGATCGTGTTATACAGCAGGCTATCGCCCAAATCATCGGTCCCAGTTTCGATAAAACCTTTTCGGAGTTCAGCTATGGGTTCCGCCCAAAGCGATCACAGCATCATGCGGTGAAAAAGCTACAGAAGTATATCGAAGGCGGGAAGCGGATAGCCGTAGATGTCGATTTATCTAAGTTCTTCGACCGGGTCAACCATGACTTCCTCATGAGTTTACTTGGCCAAAGAATCAGCGATAAGCGTTTACTCAAGTTGATCGCAAGTTACTTGCGTGTAGGAAGTGTAGAAGATGGATGCTGGAAAGCCTGTCATGAGGGGGTGCCACAAGGGGGCCCTTTATCGCCGCTGCTCTCCAATATTGTACTCGACCTGCTCGACAAAGAGCTGGAAAAACGCCAGCACGATTTTGTCCGCTATGCGGATGATTTTGTGATTGTCGTTTCCTCTAAACGTGCCGGCGAACGGCTTATGGCGAGCATTAAACGCTTTGTTGAGCGCAAGCTTAAACTCAAAGTTAACGATGCTAAAAGCCAAGTAGCCCCCGTTAGTCGTTGTAAGTTTCTGGGTTTTTCTTTTCGTGGAGCAAAGCTTGTCTGGCATGATAAGTCACTGCGCCAATTTAAATACCACGTCCGTCAGATTACAGGACGGTCCCGTGGCATTTCGATGGAAAAGAAACTGAAGGAACTTACCGTATACCTCCGTGGCTGGATCAACTATTTTGGAATAGCGCAAGGCTATCAAAAATGTATTGATCTAGACTGCTGGATACGGCGGCGATTAAGAATGAGCTATTGGAAGAATTGGCGCAGAGTGAGAACGAAAGTTCGAAATTTACTGCGTATGGGTGTGAGTGAATCGCTGGCAGTTACCTGCGGCTCGACCGGTAAAAGTTACTGGCGAAGCGCAAAAACTGAGGGTATTCATATTGCGCTCAATAATGAGTTCTTCGAAGAGATGGGGTTGATTTCATTGCGAGATCGTTGGGTAGAGATTCATTACGGATAGGGAACCGCCCATTGCGGACCCGCACGATGGGTGGTGTGGGGGCCGGTAGCTAGAAACTACCGGCTACCCGATTTAACTGCGGTCATCTTCGAAAGCTTCCGCGTTGAGGGTATATGCAAGTTCAGAGCATATTGACATAGGAACTCCGCTGGTCAGTAGAACACCATTCTCCAGACTTATATTGCCAACTTTATTCCCGCCTTCTAGATAGAAAGCTATGCCTTCACCAGAGAAAAGAACCTCCTCATTGGTAAATGGGTTAGTTCCTTTCTTGTCAGGAGCTTGTGCGAGGGCTTGATGACCGGAGATTACGCTACTCCATTGATCAAGCTGTATATCACCATCGTTTTTGATTATTTTACCGAAGTCCATTTTCTCTCCTGGAAAGTTAACAGTGTATTCAAAAGCAGCTGCATTATATCCCATTCATATATCCCAACACCTTAAGCTACTGGCCTGGCGAAAAAAAACCAGGAAATTCAGTATTTTAGATATAATTGGTACAAACGTCAGAATGTGGATATGAGAAGCTGCTTATATATCTTGTTATTTCGTGGCTTTTGATCTTGTTGGTAATACCTTAAAAGTCAATGAGTTAGCAGATTGCTCCGGTGGATATGTGCAGCTGCTTTTGATCTTGGAAAAATTTAGTGAACAACGTCGTGGCTGCTCTATTTTTACCCGCGACTGTCCTTTAAAGATTTGCATTCGTATGTTTAGTTAAGTGGGCAGGGCTTGAAAGCAGGGAAGGGGGTTGTTGGGTGAATGTAAGTTTCACAGTAAAAAAGAGCGGGCTTTGCCCGCTCTTTTAGGTCTTAAGGTCTACTGCACCAAGCTAAACAGTTGCGTATTGCCACCAGTGGCAACGGTATTGATGGTTTTGGTTTTCTCGGTGGCAAAGCGGAACAGGTAGTGGGGGCCGCCGGCTTTAAAGCCGGTGCCGGAGAGGCCTTGGCCACCGAAGGGGTTTACACCTACTACTGCGCCGACCATATCGCGGTTTACGTAGCAGTTGCCTACGTTGACACGCTTGAATACTGCGTCGGCGCGGCCTTCGATGCGGGAGTGCAGGCCGAAGGTGAGGCCGTAGCCGGTGGCGTTGATGCGGCGGATCACGTCTTCCAGTTCTTCGGCTTTAAAGCGCACTACGTGCAGGAAGGGACCGAAGACTTCGCGCTTGAGAAGGGAGAAATCTTCAATTTCTACCACTTGTGGGCCGAAGAAGGTGCCTGTGCTGGGCTTCTTGTTTTCATCGAAGGCGAACAGCGGTTTGGCTTCTTTGGCCATACGCTCACGATGAGTTTCCAGCGTGCCCAGGGCTTTTTCGTCGATCACGGGGCCGATATCGGTTTCCAGTTTACTGGGGTCGCCGAGGGTGAGTTCCTCGCAAGCGCCTTTGAGCATATTGAGCAGGTTATCTGCAATCACGTCCTGCACACACAGAATACGCAGGGCGGAGCAGCGTTGGCCGGCACTCAGGAAGGCGGATTGAATTACATCGTCCACTACTTGCTCGGGCAGGGCAGTGGAGTCCACGACCATCACGTTCTGGCCGCCGGTTTCGGCGATCAGCGGTACGATCGGACCCTCTTTGGCCGCCAGCTGTTGGTTGATCAGGCGTGCGGTTTCGGTGGAGCCGGTAAAGGCTACGCCGCCCAGGCGCGGATCTTCAATCAGTAGTTTACCCACGGCGGCGCCGGTACCGGTAATCAGGTGCAATACCTTGGGGGGGACACCGGCGTCGAGCATGATACGCACGGCGTGCGCGGCGATGATCGGGGTTTGCTCGGCGGGCTTGGCCAGCACCGCATTTCCGGCGGCGAGGGCGGCAACCACTTGGCCGGTAAAGATGGCCAGGGGGAAGTTCCAGGGGCTGATGGCTACAAATACACCGCGGCCGCCGAGGAACAGTTGGTTTTTTTCGCCGGTGGGGCCGGGCAGCTCGGTGGGCTCACTGAAGTGCTGGCGCGCGGCATTGGCGTAGTAGCGGCAGAAGTCTACGGCTTCGCGCACTTCACTGATGCCGTCGTTTAAAGTGCGGCCCGCTTCCAGGCAGATAATGGCTGCCAGTTCGTTGATTTTCTTTTCATAGAAGTCGGCGATGCGATCGAGAATCGCCGCGCGGCTGTTGCCACCCTGGCGGTCCCAGTCGATCTGCGCCTCGGTAGCGGAGGCATAGGCTTGCTCAATCAAATGTTTGTCGGTATTGGCAGTGTGGCCGATCACTTCACCGCTGGCCGGGTTATAGACCGGCTCTTCCGCCTTGCCCATGACACCGTCGACAATAGGGCCGCCGAGGAAGTGTTTGCCCTGTTGTTTTTGCAGCTCTTCCAATAAGGGTTCTACAGCCAGTGGGTCGGTCAGTTCGATGCCGTGTGAATTTTTCCGTGGCAGGGCCTCTGCGCCCATATAAATATTCTCCGGTACAGGAATTTGCGGGTGGCGGAGGGGGTTGCAGGCTTCACTTAAATCGAGGGTATCCTGCACCAGTGCTTCGATGGGTGTGTTCTCATCCATAAAGCGGTTGACGAAAGAGCTGTTGGCGCCGTTTTCCAACAGGCGACGCACCAGATAGGGCAGCAGGTCGCGGTGGGCACCCACGGGGGCGTAAACCCGCACGGGCACGCGCTTGCCGTGCACGGCTTCGATCTGTGCATAGAGCAGGTGACCCATGCCGTGCAGGCGCTGGAATTCAAAATTGGTGCGCTCGCCGGCCATTTCCAAAATCAGGCCCACGGTATAGGCGTTGTGGGTGGCGAACTGCGGGTAAATCGCTTCTTCCGCGTCCAGCAGTTTTTTGGCACACACCTGGTAGGAAAGGTCGGTGTGGCATTTGCGGGTGTACACCGGGTAATCGCTCAGGCCCATCTGCTGGGCGTGCTTGATTTCGCTATCCCAGTAGGCGCCTTTCACCAGGCGCACCATGAGTTTGCGGCCGGTGTCGCGCCCCAGCGCAATCAGCCAGTCGGCCACATGGGGTGCGCGCTTCTGGTAGGCCTGTAAAACAAAGCCGAGGCCCTGCCAGTCTTTCAGTTCCGGGTCGCGGGCCAGGGCCTCAAAAATATCCAGGGAAATATCCAGGCGCTCGGCTTCTTCTGCGTCGATATTCAGGCCCATATCGTATTTGGCGGCGGCCACACACAGGCGTTTTACCTGGGGCAGCAGTTCGTCCATGACGCGCTCGCGCTGCAATACGCTGTAGCGGGGGTGCAGGGCGGAGAGTTTGATGGAGATACCGTTGGCCTCGACAACATCGCGCTTGCTGTTGTCTTTGCCGATAGCTTCGATAGCCATCATATAAGCGTCGTAATAGCGCTGGGCGTCGGCCATGGTGCGCGCACCTTCGCCGAGCATATCGAAGGAGAATCGGGTGCCGGGCAGGTTTTCCTTGGGGCCGCGCTTCAAGGCTTCTTCAATAGTGCGGCCCAATACATATTGGCCGCCCATAATTTTCATGGCCTGCATCATGGAGGTGCGCACCATGGGCTCGCCGATGCGGCTGATCAGGCGCTTCATCCAGTGAGAGGGACGCTCGGTGATATCCGGGTCCAGCTCGACCACGCTGCCGGTGAGCATCAGCCCCCAGGTGGAGGCGTTCACAAAGAGGGAATCCGACTGGCCACGATGGCTGGACCAGTTGCCGGAATGCACTTTCTCGGCAATCAGTTTGTCGGCAGTATCAGCATCGGGAACCCTGAGGAGGGATTCCGCCAAGCACATCAGTGCCACGCCTTCTTTATTGGAAAGGCCGAACTGCTGCAGGAAGGCATCGAGCGTACCGCGCTTGCTGCGCTGCTGGCGCGAGTGGCGCACCAGCTCGCGCGAGGTGTTCAGAATTTTCTTGCGCAGGGCGTCACTGGGGCGGGGGGCGGCCAGGAGCTCGCTAACACATTGGTTTTCGTCGGCGTGCAAATACTCGTGAGCCCGCTCTCGGGCATTCTGGAGATCTCCGGCGAAGTTTGTCGACATATCGTCTCCCAAGCTCTATATCTAGGGTCAGAATAAAAGACCGGATTATGTGCGAAAGTGCTTAGAATTAATCGCCATTTTGGCGATGGTTGTGGTTAAATATCACGCCTAAATGCGTGATTGCCAGTAGGGTATTTTGTAATGTCTCGACAGTTGGAAGATCTGGATCGTATCGATCGTCAAATACTGCGGATTCTTCAACGGCATGGCCGCCTGCCAAACGTGGAGTTGGCGCGCCGTGTGAACCTCAGTCCCACTCCTTGCCTGGAGCGTGTGAAGCGTCTCGAACGGGAAGGTTTTATCCGCGATTATGTGGCGCTGCTGGACCCCCTCAAAGTCCATGCCGGTTTGGTGGTTTATATTCAGGTGACCCTGAATAACACCGCTACCGAGGCCCTGGAGGCCTTTAACCAGCATGTGGCAGGCCTTGAGGAAGTGCAGGAATGTCATATGGTGGCCGGCGGCTTTGACTATCTTGTGAAGATTCGCATTAAGGATATGCTGGGTTACCGCCGTTTTCTCGGTGAGAAGCTGGCCTCGGTACCGGGTGTGCGTGAGACCCATACCTATGTGGTGATGGAGGAAGTAAAAACCGATACCGCCGTTGCGGTGCCCGATCCAGAGCCCAAAAGTAAAACAACCAGGCGCTAGGCCTGGCGTTTGAGCGGTCAGGGATGGCCGAAACGCTCGCCACTTGGCAGATAAAAAACAGACAAGGTTGCCGAGCCGGTGGAAGAATGACCACTTATTATGTGCCTTAGCGGTACAATTCCGATCTGGACTACACACCTAATTACTTCCCAACACCGTAAACCTTCCTATTGATTGCAGATTTCCCTGGGGAAAATGGCGAATTGGCAATCATTGTCGGCCGGGATTTTATTATCCTCGTCATAATGTATGCGCGGCGCCTATGCCGCCCGATCCAACCGCGATAACTATAAAGTAGGTACTGTATGGATTTCTCATTGAGCGAAGAGCAGCAGATGATTCAGGATGCTGCGCGACAGTTTGCCGAGAGTGAATTGAAGCCTATCGCCGCAGAGCTCGATAAAACCGGCAACCGCGAGTTACTACTGAGCCAATTAAAAGCTTTGGCTGAACTGGGCTTTATGGGGATCAATATCGACCCCAACTACGGCGGTACCGGTGCCGGCACCGTAGCTTTCAGCCTGGCCATTACCGAACTTGCGCGCGGCTGCGGCTCCACGGCCACGACCACTTCAGTCACCAACATGGTGGCCGAAGTCATCCAGGCGGTTGGCAATGAAGAGCAGCGACAAAAGTATCTGCCCAAGATTTGCAGCGGTGAATATGCCGCGGGTTCTTTCTGCCTGACAGAGCCGGGTTCTGGTTCTGATGCCGCGGCCATGCGCACCCGCGCTGTTAAGGACGGTGACGACTACGTGCTTAACGGCAGCAAACTGTTTATCAGCAGTGCTGAATTTGCCGGCATTTTTGTCGTTTGGGCGGTGACGGATTCCGAGGCAGCCAAAGGAAAGGGTATTAGCTGCTTCCTGGTGGAGGCCGGTACACCGGGCCTGATTGTTGGCAAGGCTGAGGAGAAGATGGGGCAAAAAGCCTCCGTAACCAACGAAGTCTCCTTCGATAACTGCCGAATCCCGGCCGCCAATCTGTTGGGTGAAGAGAATCGTGGCTTCCGCATTGCCGCCGGCGAGCTGGCGGGCGGGCGCATTGGTATCGGCTCACTGGCGTTGGGCATCGGTCTGGAGGCTCTGGATTGCGCTCGCAGTTATATGCACGAGCGTGAGCAATTTGGCAAGAAGCTGGCCCAGTTCCAAGGTTTGCAGTGGCAGTTGGCCGATAAATACACTGAGTTGGAAGGCGCGCGTTTGCTGCTGTTACAAGCTGCTTGGCAGAAAGATGCCGGCCAGGCTTTTGGCCCGGCGGCCTCAATGGGCAAACTGTTTGCCAGCGAAAAAGCCAATGAAGCCTGCTACCTGGCGCTGCAGATTCACGGCGGGGTAGGCTACACCCGCGAGTACCCGCTGGAGCGAATGAGCCGTGATGTGCGTATCACCACTATTTACGAGGGCACTAGCGAAATACAGCGCCTGATTATCGCCCGTCACCTGCTGGATGTGCGTTGATGGCATTTGGCTATCGGTGGCTTGTAGCACAAGGTCTTGTTGATAGTCGCCGATTCATCCCGGGTTACTAAAAATCTCATCCGCTATTGTCCGATCATTGTCCTAATCAGGCTGCGCTAGCCAGCTCCGCTTTTCTTAGCGGGGCTGGCCGCAAGCACATATTCTCTACCTGCCTATAATCCCTCCTACGCTTTAAAGGAAAGTTTTTCCTCCGCTTCAGGTTCAGTCATTTTCTATCTGTCGGCAGGTTCACTGCAGGGGCTGGAGAGGCTCAAGGTTGGGTGAGAAAAATGAAAAAATACCAGGACATTTTTTTCGGATTCGTCGCTCTCACTGTATTTTTGATTTCATCCATACCCTATTCATTGCCAGCACAAGAACCAAAGCCTGCCAGTGTGATTACCAAAAAGGAAAATCACGCCGTACTGAAAGAACTGCCATTTGCCAATCGCCAGGATTTCGCCGATGTAAAGCGAGGTTTTATTGCGCCTTTGCCCAATAACGGCATTATCAACAATAAAAAAGGGAATCCGGTGTGGAACCTGGAGGCCTTCCAGTTCGCCAATGACCAGCAAGCCCCCGATACCGCCAACCCCAGTCTCTGGCGACAGCTTCAATTAATTTCCCAGGGGGGGCTCTATGAGGTGATACCGAGAATTTATCAAGTGCGCAGCGCGGACCTTTCAAATATCACTTTTATCGAAGGGGATAGTGGGGTCATTGTGATGGACCCCTTAATCTCTGCGGAGACCGCAAAAGCCGCATTGGATTTATATCGCGAGCATCGGGGGAATAAACCGATAGTGGCGGTGATCTATACCCATAGCCATGTCGATCATTACGGCGGTGTGCGCGGAGTAGTGAATGAAGAGGAGATTAAAGCTGGTAGGGTGAAAGTGATCGCGCCCAAAGATTTTTTAATTGAGGCGGTGAGTGAAAATGTGTTTGCCGGTAATCATATGGCCCGCCGCGCCAGTTTTATGTATGGCAACCTGCTGCCCAAAGACCCGAAGGGCACTCTGGGAGCGGGTTTGGGATTGGAGACATCCACGGGTACCGTCACTCTGATTGAGCCCACGGATACGATCAGTAAAACCGGTGAGACCAGAAAAATCGATGGCCTTACCTTTGAATTTTTGATGGCGCCTGGTTCCGAGGCGCCTGCGGAAATGCACTTCTATATTCCCGAGCTAAAGGCGCTTACCGCCGCCGAGAACGCCACCCATACACTTCATAACCTTTACACATTGCGTGGCGCCAAGGTGCGCAATGCGCGGGCATGGTCCCGCTATCTCAATGAGACATTACAGCGCTGGGGAGGGCAGGTGGAGGTGCTGTTTGCTCCACATCACTGGCCCACCTGGGGGCAGGAGAATGTAATCAACCATTTAAAAAAGCAGCGCGATTTATATAAGTACCTCAATGACCAGACTCTGCGTTTGGCCAATCACGGCTACAACATGGTTCAGACCGCCGAGTTGATGAAGCTGCCCCCAGAGCTTTCCCAATACTGGGCCAATCGCGGCTATTACGGCAGTGTCAATCACGATACCCGCGCGGTATGGAATTATTACCTTGGGTTCTTTGATGGAAATCCTGCCCGCCTCTACCCGATGCCTCCCACTGCTGTCGGGAAAAAATATGTCCAATATATGGGTGGTGCGGCCAATGTTATAAAGCAAGCCAAGAGGGACTATGAAGCTGGTGAGTACCGTTGGGTGGCTGAAGTGCTCGACAAGCTGGTTTCTGCCGAGCCCAATAATCGTGCAGCGCGTGATTTATTGGCTAACGCATTGGAGCAGATGGGTTACCAGCAGGAAAATGGCACTTGGAGAAACTTTTTTTTAAGTGGTGCCAAGGAATTACGCCACGGGATAGAGCGGTTCCCAGTTCCATTGACAGCCAGTGCCGACACTATTCGCAGTATGCCCACTGTGCTGATTTTTGATTACTTGGGAATTCGATTGAATGGTCCCAAGGCAACAGGTAAACAGATTGCCATCAATATCACTTTGCCGGATGTCAAGGAAGAATACTCTCTAGTACTGGAAAATGCAGTGCTTAACTATGGAGCTCCGGTAGAGAAGCCTCAGAGTACCGTCACAATTAATCGCAGTGACCTCAACGATATTATCCTTGGGACATCGACAATTCAGAAAAAAAAGGATAGTAACGCATTGAAAATTGATGGCGATAGAGACCAGTTGAGAGTGCTGCTTTCCCTGATGGATAAGTTCGATTTTTGGTGGAATCTGGTTACTCCAGAGCCGATGAATAAGGCTTCTGAGGATTAACTCTGAGGTTCCTCCTCTTGTTATATGTCAGGGTGGGGAGGGCTTGGGGTGTCATTGCATTTGCAATTTAATGGATTCAATCCGGAGTATTTATGAAAGGAAGTACCTTGGAGGAAATGCTTGTGGGGATTGGCACTCTTGAGGAGAGTGCGAGCTTTGAGGTGTCTTTGGGTCAGAATATAAAGATTCTATGCATGATGGCTTTGGCCATAGGTTACCGTTTTCTGATTGCTCCTTGGAAAATCAAGACTCGTGCAAAATTCTATGCGGAAATGGAAAAACTTAAGCAGTTACCAATGCGGGTCCCCTCTGAAAAAACGATATCAGTAGAGGATAAGGATTATTTCCTAAAGAAGGATTCTCTGGCGTTCTTTAAAAAGAATGGATATCTACCGCCTTTCAAAGTCTTGACTGCAGAAGAGGCTGAAAACCTCGAAGAAATGGTGCTCAAGGAATATGATGATGGCTTTCACGGGGTTAGCTTTTATGGAGATAAAATCAGAGAGATAGAAATAAGGCATGGCAAGTGGCCGATTGAAGATGCAGGAACTTATCAGGCCCTCCGTTTAAAACCCTTTAGGGATTTATTGCGTAAGCCGCAAATTGCGCATCGGCTGGCGAGTTTGTTGGGGGATGAGGTTATCTGCTGGCGGTCGCAGTTTTTTTATAAGAAACCGGGAACAGAAGCCACTGTGTGGCACCAGAATGCCACCTTTAGGGAAACAGGGAAAGATGCCAAACTGGAGTCCACTAAAGATACTCCACCAGCACTCATACAGCTCAATGCGTGGGTGGCATTAACTGATTCCACCAAGGAAAATGGATGCTTACGCCTTTTACCGGGTTCATTTACGGATGCAAGAATTCATTTCTTGTACGATTTTGCACAAAATCACCGCGGCCTATACTTTTCCATGCTTCCTTTCTCTCTATCAGACCTTTACAAATATACGAAGATTGGTCTCTATGGCTCTATAGTCGGAAAGAGTGCTCTAATATTCCTAACAGCAATCAAGTTGTTGGGTGAGGAATTTTTAGAGAAGTTTGAGGTTCTTGATCTAGAGATGAAAGCGGGAGAGTGTTTGATATTCTCCGCTTTGAATATGCATGCTTCTTACCCAAATACCTCAAAAGATCGTTTTAGATTCTCTTTCCTAGGCCGCTGTACCTCTAGTGATGTGCGTGTGGTGCCTTCAGGGTGGGATACTTTCGCTAGTGCTGAGGGTCCTGTCGAATTTGAGTTGCCAGAAGTCCATACGTTTATGGTTTATGGGAGTGATTCACATGGATTCAATAAGGTGTTAGCAGAATAAGATGGTCTAACCCTTTCGTTCTTGTAAATTTAGGTGTTGGTAATGATGGAAAAAAGTACCTTACAGGAAATGCTAAAAGGATTTGGCTCTCTAAAGGAAGTTGCTGATGGGTTCCAAATTACTGCGGTTCAATCTCTCCGAATATGGGGGATGATGGGGTTGGTTATACTTTATAAGGTGTTCATTCTGCCATGTCAAAAGAATAAGAAGAAACAGTTGTTTGATGATTTGGGGTCACTGAAAAATCTAACTTTGACTATTCCGCGCAATGTACAGTCGAAGTCAAAGAGAGAGGGCTACTTTCTCAGCAATGAAGATTTGGACTTTTTTGAAGAAAAAGGATATCTGCCACCATTTCAGGTTCTCTCTGAGCATGAGGCGGAGCAACTAAAGGAGGAACTTCAAAAGGAATTTTCCTGTGATTTTCATGGAGAGATTTATTTAAGTGAAAAGATTGAGGATATTGAGAAAAGACATGATCAGTGGCAGATAGAGGGTGCCGGGCTTTACCAGGCGTTACGAATAAAATCACTCAGAGACTTATTTCGCAGGCCACAAATAGCTGAGCGTCTTGCAAGTATACTGGGTGATGAGGTTATGTGTTGGCGAAGCCAGATGTTTCATAAGTTCCCCGGTGCAGGGGGGACAATATGGCACCAAAATGCTACTTTCCGTGAGAGTGGTAAGTATGCCAAATTACAACCCACCCAGAAAATGGACCCCGCTATCATCCAGCTGAATGCCTGGGTGGCACTTACAGACTGTACAGAAGAAAATGGGTGTTTGCGCTTACTGCCGGGATCAATGACAGATGCCCGAATGGATTATCTTTATAGCTATTCTCAAGATAATAAGCTGTTTTATTTGTCTCTGCAGCCCTTTTCTTTTTCATATATGTATACGTTAATCAAAATTGCACTCTACGGAACTATTTTTATCAAGAGTGTATTATTATTTCGCACAGCCGTTGAACTGCTGGGTGAGGACTATTTTGATAAGTTTGACGTTGTTGATGTCCATATGAAAGCTGGTGAATGCTTAATATTCTCCTCCTTAAATATGCATGCCTCTTATCCAAATACCACTAAAGAGGATTCACGTTTTTCTGCAGTAGCACGCTGTACACCAAATCATGTGAAGGTTGCGCCTTCCGGTGTCGATATATACTCAACCGCGGAGGGTTTGGTCGAGTACAAGCTCCCTGATGTTCCCAATTTTCAAGTGTATGGTAAAGATACTTACGGCTACAATAAGATAATCGATGATTAAGGTAGTAGGCTGTTTTCTAGCTCTAACTCAATATAGACCGCACTAATATTTCTGATACTCCTGAAATGTTATAAGCCCCAGCTGCTTCTTTGTTGTTTCTGCGCAAGCTGGGGTAATAAACATCCAGATTGCCCCTCTAATGAGCAGCCATATCTTCTGTTTTATTGACTGTTGATACTTGTACTGTTTGTTCTTCAGGAATTTGTTTTGTGTGAAAGGTGAGAATTCCATCCTCGATTGGTGCATGAAGAAGTATTTTGGAGTCCTGTTCATAGTTATTCAGCAGGCGCCAAGGGTACTTTTTACCTTGACGTGGCAATACATGATTGCCCCTTTTCACATAACCAGAATTCAGGCTACTCATAACAGAATTGTTTTCACTACAGCCTTCGGTATCCTCAGCCAAACAGATATCATATTCATGTTTGTCCATGTAACGAAGCAGGCGGCAGATGTAACGAGCGGAGATATCTGCCTTGAGAGTCCAAGGGGCGTTGGTATAGCCAAAAACCCACGACATATTGGGGACACCCTCTAATAGTACGGCTTTGTAAGTGAGTTTTTCATTGATAGGAACTCTCTCTCCGTCTAAGCAGAGTTGCATGCCTCCAAGTACTTGTAAATTCAGCCCGGTTGCTGTGATGATAATATCGGCATCGATTCTCTGACCGGATTGCAGCTCAATATAGGTCTTCCCAATTGTTTTAATTTCTCCAGTCTCTACAGACGCTTTGCCCGCGTGTATTGCCTTAAAAAAATCATCATCGGGTACCGCACAAACCCGCTGATCCCAGGGGTTGTAGTCCGGTGTGAAATGGCGCATGTCATAGTTCTTGGGCAGGCTCTTGCGCACGCCCTTTAAGAATAAGTTGCGCATAAATCGGGGCCAGCGTTTAGAGGCTTTAAAAAGCCAGCGCTGTATTTTTACATTGCGCCAACGGGCGAACTTAAAGACCCAGGATTTTGGCAGAAACTTGAGAAGCCTTGCGGAGAGTTTGTCGAATGCGGGTACAGAAATAACGTAGCTGGGGGAGCGCTGCAACATGGTCACATGTTCGGCCCGGTCAGCCAGGGCAGGCACCAGGGTCACCGCCGTGGCACCGCTGCCAATAACAACAATTTTCTTATCCTGGTAATCCAGAAGCTCCGGCCAGTGCTGAGGGTGTATGTAGTTTCCTTGGAATTGCTCTGCTCCAGGAATCTTAGGAAGGTATCCGCGGTGGTGATCGTAATACCCGGTGCATGAGATTAAGAATTTGCAACTGTAGCGGCGGGGCTCCCCGCTGACTGTGTCACTGCCCTCCAGAATCCAAAGACCTTTCTGGTTATCCCAGTTGGCTCTGAAGAGCTCGACATTGAAGTGAATATCTTTGCTGATTGCATATTCTTCTGCGGTGTCATTCAGGTATTGGCGAATGGCGGGGCCATCCGCTAGCACTTTAAGCCCTGGCCATGGGCGGAAGTCAAAGCCGAAACTGAACATGTCAGAATCCGAGCGGATGCCTGGGTAGCGGAATAAATCCCAGGTGCCGCCTATTTGAGAGCGGCGCTCAAGGATGGCTATTTTCTTGGAGGGACATTCGCGGCGAAGGTGGCAGGCGGCCCCGATACCAGAAAGGCCAGCACCGATGATCAACACATCAAAATGAAGCGGTTGCAAAGTCATCATCCTTTTCGAATCTTTAGACACAATAGACTGCGTAGATGCGGGGCCTTTTTATTGTTACATTGCGACAAAAAATTATCTTGAGGCGTCAGCAGACGCTCTGGGGGAGCAGTGGGTAGTGTGATACGAGCCAGTGTGCTTACGGGGTATTCTGAGCTGACAAGGGAACTGGGGGGAGATGCCGGTGCACTTCTCGCTGAGTTTAATATTCCTGCAGATATAGTCGCTTCTGATAGTCGCCTGTTCCCTCATGTGGATGTGGCTCGCTTGCTGGAAATTACCGCCGAGCGGTTAGAGTGTGGCAATTTTGCACTTCGCCTCGCTGCGCGACAGGGTGTTGACCGGCTGGGGGGCATTGCGGTGATAGCCTGCAACTCCACCTCTGCCAGAGAAGCCATTGAGGCGGTCGGCCGGTTTATGTCGCTGCACAGCCCGGCTACTCACTTGCGTATTGAATCCGTAGGCGCTGGGACCATTGCTAGGACCATTGATGGAACCTTTGATCGCCTGGTGTTTGATCAGCTCGATCCGGCCCTCTGCCGTTTCCGGCAAATCCACGAGCAAACCCTGGGCAATGCCTTGGTGATGTTGCGAATGCTGATGGGGGCTAATACGGCACCACTGAGGGTCTTACTGCCTCATGGGGCTCAGAGTGCGCCTGCTGATTACCAGGAATATTTCTCCTGTCCGGTCGAATTCCTATCTGGCTATTGCGCCCTGGAGTTCCCTGCCGAGCAGTTGGATACTCCGCTCGCTTCCGCTGATCCGATCACCAAGCGCTTGGCCACCAGTTACCTGGAGCAGCAGCGTGTTTCCGCAGCGGCCTCACTGGGCACACAAGTTCGAGAGCTGGTGCGGCAATTACTGCCCACTGGCCAGTATCAGGTGGGGGTTGTAGCATCCCAATTGAGCTTGCACCCGCGCACCCTGCAAAGACGCCTGGCGATGGAGGGGTTGCGTTTTGACTCCCTATTGGACTTGGTGCGCAGAGAGCTGGCTGCGGAGTATCTGTCCAATACCGGCCTCGCTCTGGGGCAGATCACTGGGTTGCTGGGATATGCTGAGCAGAGCACTTTTCAGCGGGCTTGTCGGCGTTGGTTTTCGGATACTCCCCGCAACTACCGGCGTAGGCTGGCTCTCGCCAATCAATAGTCTGCGGGTTCGACTTCTCCGGGACGCCAGGTTTTCTCCAGCCAGGGGCCCAGTGGTCCATAGAGGCGCAAAATGACAAAGAAGCCCTTGCCCGGCACCGTCTCAAGCCAGTTATGTTCGAAATCTTTGGGCGGCTGGGGGCCAAAGTAGATATCGTAAGAACCGTCGGAGTTTTGCATGATCCCCTTACTCTGGCTGCTCACAGAGGGGAATTTCTGGCTTGTTTTCAGTTGTGAGCGGGTCTGGCTGTCGTAGATATTCACGGCCCAAAAAGCGTTGACCGGGACATCCGGCGGTAAGTGCAGCTTGTACTTCTTGCCGCCATCGAAAGGTTCCTTGTTTTCATCCACGAAGGCGATGGCATAGTCGGAGCCCTTACCGGGCTCAATGGCGGTCATCGCCGGGCTCACCCCGGTATAGGGGTAGAAGTAGCTGACCCGGGCATCACTATTGATTGTCTCGCCATCGGGGCCGTTGAAGAAAATATTCTTGCCGGGGAATGCCATAACCCAGGCACTGTCGGTTCCCGGATAGATCTTGACGTCTGCTAGGGACTTATCGGTGCGGGGATACCAAACAATGGAGCGCGCGATGCCATTCCCAATAGCCACGGCATCGGTAAGGATTTTGGTCATGCGTTCATCCGGACTGAAAGCCTTGCCCTTTTCAATGCCGATAGAGGCAAACAGACCGCGGGTTTCCGGGTTCAGCATGCCGATCCATTCGTATTGAATGACTTCGTTCAGGTGTTTATAGAATTTGTAGTTGTTGGGGTGGATGGTGTTGAAGGCCTTACCCGAGGCGCTGATAAACACCATCCGGGGAGGGTTTCCTTTCTTGGAGAGAGGGTAGATCCTGAGGTGGTCTTTCACATTTTGGGCCGCGGCTTCAAGGGGCTGGTCGCCCGGTGAGCGCATAAACACCCAGACACGATAGGAGCGTGGGTAGACCGGGAAGTAGCCAAAGGGTAGGTTGCCTTTGTAATCCGGTGGGAGAACCAGGTACTTGCCGCCTCGCCCCTTATCCGGCCCAGAGCGCCCGATATCCTCCACGTAGCGAAACCAGGCATCGTTAAAGGCACCTGTTATCCCGGGTGGGGAGTGCAGCACTGTAGGGCCATCGCGCTTCAGATCCAGAAAGGCGAGGGTATAAATGGTCGAGGTGTTTCCGGTCAGAAATAAAGATTCAGAATTCATCAGCTGATCAAAGATCAAAACTTCATTTGCCGCTTTGGCACCCAGTTCGCGGCCGCCTTTCATCAGCCCGTGTACCGAGGCGCCCTGGATTCCCTTCAAAAAGCTATCGACCGCACGCATGTGATCCAGGTAGTCGTAGAGTTTTTCTGCCGTCTCTGGGTAGGGAGCGCCGTCGCGAAATTTAAGCACACCGATACTGCTCTCTATTTCATCCGGTGTATTGATGGATTCCACAGCTTCCTTACTCACATCCGCTCTCAGGCTAGGATGAAATAGCGTAAAGAAGATTGATAGCGTGAGAAAAATCATCCGCGAGGTTGTATTGGATTTATGCGGCTGTTGCGTAAGCGGCAATGGCCAACTGTTCAATCTCAATTCCTCTTTAATGGCTTCGGCTGGAGACACAGCGGGGGTCGTAAAATACTTTTGTCGCTGTCCCAGGTATCGTTTATTAGATCCGTCACTTGTGGAGCGCCTATATCACTCTTATTCGCTTTTTCTGCTGATGCTAATTTCACATTTGTAAATAAGCTGCAAAAACATCATCGTTTTTAACCGCTATATCGAGTTACCAATTAAGGCCTAAGCAGGTTGATAGCTATTGACACTGTAGTTGGTCGTAGTTGTTTCATTTGAAACTTTTTGCGCCAGTCTATTTAAAGTGCCAAATAAGCCCGCCACTTGCCTCTCAGGCCAAAAATAGATGCTGGTCTAATTATATAAGCCGCTTCTTTTGAAACCCCTGGATGGCCGATATTTTCACCAACTTTTGACGCAAGCTAGGACATTTTAAAAGCGAGAATTCAATGCCCGTAAATCCTATGAGAGGAGAATCGCCTCCTATTCGAATAAAAAAACAGGGGTGAAGTGAGGAAGTTGATGTTAAAGGGCGCTCGAAGGAAAGATTTTTTTTACGGCTTTAGGTGTAATAAAAGATCAATCGGAAAGGTTTATTATGTCACTCTGGGAGGGCTGTGATTGGAGTGTGTAGCGGTTGAGAACTGCTAGGTGGTTTTGAAATAAATTACATGAATAGTGAAAATAATTCGCGCATCAATACTCGATTTGCTGTAGCGGCATCTGTGCTGAAAATTGGTTCTCACCAAATATCTCTCAATAAAATTATTTTCCCGTTGAATGTCTTGTTCAATAGTAATCAAAAGTCAACATGAAAAAAATTTAGGAAATAATGACTTTCCTGAACTGCGAGTGCCGGAATGAAAACTCCATCACAGGAATTTAAGATAATGCTTGTCATTATGGAGAGCTCACTTTATAAAATGATCGTGCCATGTAGGTGACTTCAGTTTCTTTTAATGGGGGAGGGTTGAAGTCACAGAAAAAGTTTTAGAAAAAAAATTTGGACTAATAATGTTCTCGCTTGCCGACCTGTTCGACAGGGTTGTTACTGGTTTCTGGTGTGGAAGCCTTGAAAATCTGACTGGGGAAAAATTAACGGCTCAATGTTGTGAAAGTGCATTGTCTCTTTTGCAGCAGGCCGATATTCAGTTGGCCCATGGGGACAGAGTTGTTATTAGGGCACAGAACGATATTTTTACTGTGGCGACAATGTTGGCCGCCTGGCATCTAGGCTTGGTGGTAGTTCCGGTCAAGGGCGATGCAACACAATCCGCGATAAATTCTATTGCCTCTGACTGCAATGCCAAGGGAATAGTGGATGGTGAAGAAATCGTTCCATTGGAAACTTACCGGCCGCAGCAACAGTTATTTGAGCTTTGTACTCCCGCCAGGGTTACAGGTGTCGACCTGGCCCTGATTATCTACACCTCGGGTAGTACTGGTAAGCCAAAGGGCATCATGCTCACTCACCAGAATGTGCTTACCTCTTTGGAATCTCTCTCTCAGTACCTTCGCCTGTCTGGCGAAGATCGTATTTTATGTCTATCACCTCTGTCGTTTGATTACGGCCTGTATCAAGTGTTGTTTGCCCTCTATAAGGGTTGCTCAACAATTCTTTACGATAAAACATTCAATCCTCTGCAGGCTTTGAAAGTAATATCTGAACTGAAAATTTCAGTGTTACCCATTGTTCCGGCAATGGGCGCCGCACTGGCGAAACTTTTGGCACTGGTAAAACCCGATCTTTCTGCACTACGCGCTATTACCAATACCGGTGGTCACTTACCGGAGTATGTAATTCGTACTTGGAAAGAGTATCGTCCTTCGCTTGATGTTTTCTCAATGTATGGTTTGACCGAGTGTAAAAGAGCCCTGTACCTGGAGCCGGAGCTATGGGAGCAAAAAATGGGTTCTGTAGGGAAGCCTATTCCTGGGTTGGACGCTCGCATCTTTCTGCTCGACACCCAGGCGAATACCTACAGGGAAGCTCAAGCCAATAAAGTTGGTGAGCTCTTCGTGCGTGGCTCAGGGGTTATGCAAGCGTACTATGATCCCAGTGCTCAGGGGGGAGCGCAAATTGTTAGCGGTCTTTACCGGGATGATAACTGGCTCGCTACCGGTGATTTGTTCAGTCGGGATGATGAGGGCTTTTATTACTTTAAGGGTCGCTCCAAAGACCTGATCAAACAAGCAGGTTTTTGTCTGTTCCCCAAAGATCTGGAGAATGTAATAGACGCTTGTCCATTGGTGCACCTCAGTGTGGTTATTGGTTCTACAGACAAATTTCAAAATGAAATAGCAGTCTGTGTGCTCGAGCTACAAGAAAACACACCTGAGAATCAGCAGCAGTTTAAAGTGTGGTTAAAAGAGAATCTGGATGCTGATTACACACCCAGGGAAGTAAGATTTGTCGAGTCAATTGAATTGACGGCAAATGGCAAAATTGACAAAAAGAAACTGGAGCAAGAGCTTCAATCCTGAATTCTCTCAGCTGGAAACGCTGAGATTTCTCGGTCGGTAGGCATTTTATAAGACGTTAGAAAATAACGATTAGACCGATAAGTCGTAAATACGGCTGAAATATTTGTGCCCTATAAGAATGATTTAAAATTTCTCCAGGTGATATCATGAAAGCTTCCTTGGAAAAGCTCGTTGCCCAGTTCAGTCAACAAAAGCAACACTTTTCAACACCGTGCTATGTCTACTCTCTAGAAGATATTGCCGATAACTATCGAAAACTAAAAGATCGCCTGGGAACCTCTCTTATTTATTCTCTGAAGGCGAATAGTTGCCTCGATCTCATTGTACGCAGTGGTCATGTTTTCGAAGATGGTATCGAGATTGCCTCTGTCGGCGAGCTAAACCTTCTGCCAAGGGGAGAAAGTCCCCGCTATATCAATAATCCATCCGCAGATAAAAGCTTTATTAGAGCGGCAATTGCCAGCAAGTGTACCCTGGTCGTAGATAACCTATCCCAGCTGGAAATTATTCGAGAGTTTCAAGGCAAGCGCCCGATCAATCCGTTGATTCTTCGCTTGAATCCCAGCACTTTGGATCAGTTTGATAAAGCACAAACGGTGACGAAGAAAGACCATTTTGGTTTTGGATGGAGTGATGTTGAGATCGCTTTGGCTTTTTGTAAGGAACATGACTTAAAAATTGGTGGGTTCCATGTTTTCCGGGGGTCTTACAATTTTGCCAAGCTCGCCTACAGCACCGCGCAAGCTGCATTGCAAATAGTTGAGAAGTTCGAGCGTGAACTCGGCTATGCGATTACATTAGTGAATCTTGGGGGTGGTTTTGACCTGAACTGGGAAAGTGTCGATTTTAACTTTGAACAGTACAGAGAGCTGCTTGGTGAGTTTCCCTCTCACATTAAAATTACCCACGAAAGTGGTCGTGCCATCGTTGCCAGCGCAGGGTACTTCGTCACTCAGGTTCGCTATGTAAAATCAATAGAAGGGCAGCAGTACGGCATTTGCGATGGCGGCATGGCCCAGAATTTTCTTTTGGCAAAAACGGAAAGCACTTTTAAGCGTTTCAGTCAGCCACTGATATTACGTGAAGGTAAAGTACTGGAACCTGTGAGTAATGCTGAAGGCTGCTTATTGGTAGGTACTTCCTGTAATAAGGAAGACGTGATCGGTGAGGTAAAAGGTGCAGCCATACAGCCTGGTGACCTGGCCATTTTCAGTAATTGCGGTGCTTACAATGCGAGCTATACCGTTGCTCCCTTCCTGAGCTTACCTTCTGCCAAGTCT
This sequence comes from Microbulbifer sp. THAF38, assembly GCF_009363535.1. NCBI lineage: Bacteria > Pseudomonadati > Pseudomonadota > Gammaproteobacteria > Cellvibrionales > Microbulbiferaceae > Microbulbifer > Microbulbifer sp. THAF38. Next base: position 2,735,956 of record NZ_CP045369.1, on the reverse strand, counting down.
TATCTCATGGAGTAACTTATGGAAATTCAATCTATTGCCGGCGGCTTCGTTGTCACCCAACTTTCATCTGTTTCTCCAGTGCCTGCTTCACTGCAAGACCTTCTTGAGAAGGCTTGCATACGCTTGTTCGATGCTTCGATGATTATTGAAGACCCATTGACAGCGCTTGCTCCCCTACGGGAGCCATCTGTCAAACAGCCTTTGGAGCAATTTGAACAAACCTTTGTCATTGATCAAATTATTGACAGGGTACGAGACGAGGGGCTTGCCGATCATTTCCATGAAATGATCGGCCTGTTTGGCTCCATTATGATGAGCCTGACCGCTACAGAAGAGCAGCTGGCTCAGGTAAATAGCTGGGTGGAGCAGGGTATTTTTGGCCATTTCCTGATGACTGATCCCGGTGGCCCAAGCCTGCAAAGCTGGAAGACTGAACTGCAGGATACCGATGGTGCCCTGCGACTCAATGTCAATAAAATTCATGGCATAGAAGCGCAAAAGCTGGGGTTTGCCATGGTTGTTGCCAAGCAAGCCGCACGCCCATTTCCAATTACATTGATGTTGCCCCCTGAACTCTGCTCTGAGTTGAAGCAGTCATCTATAGGTGAGGCTTTTCTGGATGGCAAGCTACAACTGGGTAATTGTCGTGGCAGTGTCCCAGTGACTAAAGAGATGCTACTCAGTAAGGGCGGCCTGGGTAGTGTCAATCGCTTCCTTACATTGGTACGTCCTCGTTTTGTAAAATCCCTGATGCACTTTGTACTCTGGTTGAAAGATCAGGGTGAAGTCGAGCTGTCAGTTGCAGACCAAGAGAGTATCGAGTACCTAATTTATCTGTGCAACGAGCAAACCTCGGCCACGATCTTTTCTATGCACAGTGTGAATAGGGTTTTGGCAACAAAATTTGCCAGTAACGAATTACTTTTACATCTTGTATCGTCAGGTAAAGTAAAAAGTAAGTCCCGCCAGCGGGATCTGTTGGCATTTACCAAGATGGAAGGCAGTTCTTACCGCTGTTTCTTTGAGATTTACAGTAAATCGAAAGGGCATCGGCTATGAGTTTGTACCTGAAGTCGGCAGCCTTTACTCCCATTGAAAATATTACATTCGCAACGAGTGGAGGCTTGCAAGAAGCCTTCGCTCGAATCGGAGAGATAATTTCGGATCAGAGTAGGCGAGTGCTAGAAGTTATTTCTTCAGAAGCTAGGGCTGAGGTTGATCGGCACTTTCTCTGTTCAACGATGATCGAACTTCCCTTCACTACTGGGGCCGTTAGCACGGATGACATAAATCCCCCTGAACACCAACGGGGTATACCTGTCACCAGCTTTGTGAATACTTATGAGTGTGCCTCCTGGGGCTACAGCCTGCGTTATTACTTACGGCAAAATCCCACCGCACGCTATGTAATAGTCAGTATTCTGGATGCCAATGTGCTGGATCTGAGCTTTTGGCAGAGCAATGAAAACTGGGGCAAGAGTGGCTTTGGTCTATGTACTCTGCTTTTGGAAGTTAAATCCTTTAACAGAGAAGATATCACGGCAGGCTGTGCTGTTACTTATAACACCACGCCAGAGTTTGCAACAATTGTTAGGAAAATGGCCAGCAATAGAAAGGATCTGACCTTGTCTTTGCCATTCTTCCCGGAAAATATACGACAGATTTTTACCCGACTACTGAATGGCTTCCAACAGCTGCCCGATCTTCATGACAGGTGGGGTCATTGTTTTGGCAGTGACCCCTGGTTAAATATTATTAGCCATGGTGTAGCTGGTAGGTTTCAAGAGCGTGAGAAATTATTGGCATGTTCTATTGCTTTGAATGGTTACTACTGTACGGCCGAAGTTAGTGTTGATCAGGACAGCACCTTTTACCTGGCGGAGTCGGTATGAGTAAAGTGATAGAACTTTCCAGCAGGTTGATTCGTAATCCCTATCCACAAAACCCTAAACTTTGCGCTGCCCAGACATTGCCTTTGCAGGGGGAATCCGACTTTTTGGCAATTTCCCTGTTACCGGTAGGTAATATTCCTGTGCTATTAAGTTTTTCGGAACATTACCAGCTGTTGGTGGAGCTATTGGAATGTGTGGATCACTCTGGTGTTGAGATAGAGACGATCTTGTTGCGAATGCAGATGCCGGCGGGTGGCAGGATGCCGAAACTGTTTCTGCAGGAGCGGGTTTTGATGTTGCAGGATGTTCAAACAGAAGAATTAATTCTGCATAAAGCGGGTAAACCTTATCTGGTGATAGAAGATACCTTAGTGCGCCATCCACTGGAGTCTGGCAGAAATAATATTTGCATCCGGATTTGTACTGCCGAAGATAGCGACAATTTGGTCGCCATGATTTCAGAAAAATTGCTGAACCTGGGCTTTGATAACGTTGAGCAAATAGTCAGGGAAAGGACCGTATAAAATGTATATCAGAAGCCTATGGGTAGATCATCAGGGGGAAACAGAGCAACTATTGCACTCCCTGAATGAATATCTTTCAGGATTAACTCATCTTCCAGGGCTTGTATACATCGTTTCTGCAGGCGAAGCCAATGTGTTGCTAGAGCGTCCGGTTATAGAATTTCTGGCTCGGCTAGAAGAGGCTGGGCACAATATTCAATTTGTCGGTAGTGCCTGCACCAGCTTTCATGCGGCGCTATTAAGCTATTCTAAACGGCAAGAAGAAGATGCCCTAATCATTAATTTAGAACTGGGCAAAGAGCGACAACAGGAGTGCTTGGACGCCTTGGGTATAGGTGTAAAGGCCGGGCAAGATGGTCTGGATGTAATCACTGGTGTGGCGGCTTGCTGCTTGAGCAAGCATTATCATGCAGAGAGTGTATGCCAGATTTCCAGTTGTGATATTTTATCTCAAGCGCCAACGCTGAGTGGGGCTCATGAGCTGGTACAAAGTCTCAAGAAAATATTGACTACCGATTTCAGTCATTCCTGCCGCATAGTGTCTTTTGATATTCAATCCCGCTGGGCCAAAGGTTTATTAAAAGGCTTCTCCCGGGAAGAAAAATCTCAATGGCTGCCCAGTAGTGAGCTTGATGGGCAGCATTATCTCAGTATAAAACCCATTGTTGAGATTCATAAATATTGCCTGGAAAGTGAGGTGGAAAATCTCTGGATTATCACTTTGGGTGGTGGCGGCCGAGCTGGCTGCCTCCGAGTGCATAAAACACCGCGAACCGATGGGCAGTTACTTTCCCGGTTGGTCCATACTGAGACTCTTTCACTGGAAGAGGCTTACGCAAACTTTACGGCGGCACAAAATATCGATGATGCGCATGGTCAGGACTATCTGCCTCATGTGCGCGGAGCCATGATTTATCCCCAGAAAAAATATCGGGGAAGGCACAATCAAATATTTCACTGGGTGCTGGGTTCCGGCAGCTGGCGGTCACTCTTGGAAAATCAAGGAGCCAAACATGGGTAGAAATATCTATAAGTCCGACTTGCGGGAATTTAAGTTTCTTATTGAAGACCAGTTCTATCAGACCAAGGCGCTTTTTGAGCATCCACTCTACAAAGATTGCTCTGTAGAGGTTCTGGAGGATGTCCTTCAGCGCGCTAAAAAATTTGCCACTGAGGTGTTGGGTCCGGGCTATCAGGAAGCTGATGAGCAAAGTTGCCACTTAGTTGATGGCAAGGTGCAGTTACCTTCCTCTTTTTCTGAGATGTGGAGCCGTTTCAAAGAGGAGTGGGGTGATTTATCCTCTGCCAGCGGTGCACAGCGTACCGATCTGCCGCCTTTTATTATGCAGATGCTCCTGGAAATGTTTATGGGGGCCAACCCCAGCTTTATGACCTATGGCGGTTTCTGCCTGCCTTCTTCCACTCTGGTGGAGAAATATGGTACTGAACTTCAAAAGGCTCTTTTTAAAGATAAATTGGCCACATCCGAGTGGACTTCCTGTCTTTGTTTAACCGAACCACAGGCTGGCAGTGATGTCTCCCTGGTGGAAACCAAGGCCTCCCAACAAGAAGATGGCACTTATCTGCTGACCGGTGAAAAGTATCTGATTAGTGCCGGTATGCACGACCTTACAGGTAATACCCTGTATTTTGTGATGGGCAGGGGGGAGAAGAGTGGATCGGGCACCTATGGTTTGTCTTGCTTTATCGTACCCAAATTCTGGGTTGAAGAAGATGGAAGCCTTGGAGCGTTCAACCATGTCGAATGTATCTCTCTGGCTGACAAAATGGGCTTTAAAGGCTGTGCCAATACCCACTTGACTTTCGGCAAGAATGGTCAATGTCGTGCCTATTTGCTGGGTAATCGGGAAAATGTTGGCTTGTTGCAGTTCCTTACTTTGATGAACCAAGCACGGATTAGCACCGGAGTTTATGCCCTGGGTATGGCTTCATCGGCTTACTACAATGCACTTGCCTATGCCAGTAAGCGTCTACAGGGTAAACGTTTTCACGAGAGCTTCAGTGCTACGGCGAGCAGGGTCAATATTGTTGAGCATGTGGATGTTCAACGTATGCTGCTGGAGATGAAGTCAAAAGTTGAGGGTTGTAGGGCATTAATAGCCAAGCTAACTCTCTCTGAAAGCCTACTGAAGACATTTGAAGGGGATGAGGCTAAGAAGTCGGAAGTCGCCCATCACCAGGGCCTGGTAAACCTGCTGACCCCAGTGGTCAAAGCCTATATCAGTGATCAAGCCTGGCGGATATGTGAGCTGGCTATCCAAACTTGTGGTGGACAAGGCTACCTAAAAGAATTGGGTATTGAGCAGTATGCTCGGGATATCAAGGTGCTCGCGATTTGGGAGGGAACCAACTATATCCAGAGTCAGGACCTTATTCGCGATAAGCTGGGATTGGGCAACTCCAGCAAGCTGTTCCAAATTTATAAAAATGAATTTGAAACATTTATGGATAGAGCAGCGGATTTCCCAAAATTCAAAGCGGAATTCAGTCGCCTGCAAGAGTCCTTTACACATTTTGAGACTGTCTTGAAAGCAGTGCATGTCTGGGTCAGGACTAAAGAGATGTTCAAGATCCCAGCCTATAGCACTCGTATCCTGCATATGATGGGGGATATAACCCTTGCCTGGTTGTTATTAGAGGCCGCTTGCAGTGCCTCTAGTCGCTTGAGCAATGAGGAGGATGATAAAGCCTTCTTTGAATCGAAAATTATTAGCGCTAAGTTCTTCATCAGAAATGAGTTGCCCAGAACCAAGATGGTGATGGAGATTATTCAGGATCACGACTCATTTTGTCAGGTGGACGCTCCGATATGGGATTCTCTTCTCGCTGAGGTGGAATCTGTGTGATGAGTACTATCGGACAAATACAAAAAGAATATGACGTTGTCATTATCGGCGGCGGCTGGGCCGGGTTAACGCTGGCTAGACAAATAAGGCGGGGCAGCCAAGACACTTCAATCTTGGTCGTAGAGGCGAATGATGGCTTTCGGGCAAAAGTCGGTGAAGCGACCGTTGAAATGACCGGCCATTACTTTATGAACCAGTTGGGCCTGGTTAATTACCTCTATAGAAATCACCTTCCGAAAAATGGTTTGCGTTTTTTCTTTGATAAGCCGGATCACAGCTTGTCTCTGACAGAGATGAGTGAGCACGGAACTACCAGTATACCGCCTCACCCAGCCTTCCAGCTGGATCGGGCTCGCCTGGAGGCGGATCTGGTTGAGATGAACCGGGAAGATGACATTGAAGTACTGATGGGTGTGAAGGCCAAGGCCCTCAGTATAGAGTCCGCGGATGAGCGGCATTCTGTGCAGTTGTCTGCAGAAGAGTGCGACGCTGAGGTCACTGCCCGTTGGCTGGTGGATTGCAGCGGACGAAACCGTTTTACCAAAAAACACAAGAAATTAACCCGCCAGGAAAACGTGCCGGAGAACTTCTCTGCCTGGGGGCGCTTCAAGAACATCCAGGATATTGACTCCATGGGAGACGAAGCCTGGAGAAAGCGTGCCTTTGGTCGTTTCTTATCCACCAATCACTTTTCTGGTGATGGATATTGGGTGTGGTTTATTCCCCTCAGTGGTGGCTACACCAGTGTCGGCATCGTTGGTGAGAAAGATAAGTTTGCAAAACCGCCGACTAAGCGTGAAAGTTTCCTGGATTTCCTGAAGAATTATCAGGCAATTTCAGAGTTGTTGGATGGCGCTGAGCTGGTGGATTTTGAAGCTTGGGGGCAGCTTGCCTATCGTGCGGAGGAGTTCATTTTCCCCGACCGTTGGGCAACTTCTGGTTTTGCCTCTATGTTTCTTGACCCACTGTTCAGTGGTGGTGGCGATATGATTGCACTGTTTAACGATCATATCTGCAAATATATCCTGATGGATCTCGCAGAGTCTGATAGAGACAAGGCTCAACAAGTACTGGATCAGCAATTACCCATCGCAAATCAGACCGTAAAAGAGTTTTATCAAGGTCTCTATGCCCATGTGGCGAATGTTTATCCGGTTATTGATTCTGCTGAACTCTGTTCGCCCCTGCTGGCCTATAACACCTCAGCTTATTTCTTGGAGATTGTCTGGGATTATATGTCCGGCAATTATCTGGATCAGGAATACTGGCAGCGCAAGAGTTACCTGCGCAGGGGTTATCTGGCACTGGAGCTCATACTGCAGAAGCAGTTGATAGATACCGCAAAAGTACTCAAATCTGAAGGCCGTTATTACCGAAGAAATGATGAAGGCTTTTTTGAGTCTGGAGCGGATCACTACAAGTATTTTGTATACCTTATGGGTACTGCTGGTCGGGACGGATGGCGTATCGATTTAAGGGTCAAGCTTTGGGTAGAAATATTTCTCAAGGTGATTGAGGCAAAATTGGATTTACCCATGCTCGCTAACAAAATGATAGTTCAGCAGAGCATTTTGCTGCCGGATTTACTTGAAAAATCCAATTTAAATTTCGCCGACAAGGGTTGGCTTCTGGAGAAGATTTCGGACAAATTTTCAGAAATGCTATCTGAGGAGGCTGAATGTCCCATTCAGGTTAAAGTATCTGAAGACTCTTTCCATACTGGCATGCTGGAAATTATAGATTTATCGGGAGAATTAACGGTAGATGAGCTTGAGAAGCTCACTAAGAAGGCAAAATCACTCTGGGGGCAGACCCAAGAGTATATTGCTATGCCAAGTATGGTTCCGGTTTTCCTGGCGTTTGCGCGTAGCCAACCCGATAGCATAATGGATTCTGTAATTGACCAGAGAAAAGTGCTGGAAATGGGTCAACAAGCCTCTGAAAGTCGTGTAGTGGAGGCGGTGTGATTCAAGAGTTTTTTAAAGCGCGGGATGGGAAAAATCTGGCTTTCCGCTGGTTGCCTGCAGAAGATACAGAGACAGCGCTTATTTGTATGCATGGTAGTACCTTTAGCAGTCAGTGGTATTTAATGTTTGGGCGTATGTTGCACAAGCAGGGGATGACCATTTGTTTGCCAGACTGGCGTGGGCACGGAAAAAGTGAAGGTCGCCCGGGGGACCTGGATTACCCGGATCAATTGCAAGACGATCTGCACGATTTAATAGCACACCTCAAAGAGAGGGGCGTTCGCCGTTTTGTACTCGGTGGACACAGTGCTGGCTCTCTCGCCTCTTTGCGATACCTTGGAATTTATGGCACCAAGGACATAGCGGGTTTTTTCGCTATAGCCCCGCCATTGACTCAAGCTGAAGAGACAAGAAAGTATGATATTGCCACTTCAGGGCTTGAGTATTTTATCCGTTATTTTCGTAAAAGGCGGCACTCAAGGCCTATGGCTGGGCCTGAACAGCAAAACTTGCCGACTATAAACCTTTGGAAATACTGGCTGGCGATGCTCTTTCCCGTTTTCAGGCGAATGCCCGTGCTGAGTTTCCCTCCAGTTGGGTCGGCTGCTGGGAATCAGGGTAGGGTACTTGAATGTAGTTACAACCTGCTCAGTGCTTACACCATCAAGAGATATACTGATCTGTTCGCGAGTATTGATATTCCCTGTCATATTACTGTGGGGGAGCACGATGAGGTAGTCGATGCGAATATCCTCTATACGGTGATGAACTGGTATATCTCGCCACAGGTAGACTCCTGCCTAACTGAGATTCCCAATGCTACTCATATGTCGGCTATCTCTGCCTCGGCAAAACCTCTTTCCAGCTGGCTGGGCAAGGTGGTAGAGCGCCAACTGGAGGTGGCCCTGTGAAACAAATGGCTTATGATATTCCCGGTATAAAGCCAGTGTCTCTTGCAGTTGGTGCTGAGCTTTCTTTATTGGATTTTTACCCGGCTGAGTATAAAAATTTACAAAGCACTTCAAAGAATGAGTACAAAGGAATTATCCAGAGAAGTGATCGCAATTGTTTTCATATTCGCCTGGGGGAATCATTTAATTTACCTCTGTATCAATTCCTCTTTAATGAGCAATGGTTTATTGGTGCAAAATTGCCCTCCTTTTTGGCAGTTGGAGCCGATAGAGTCGATCCTCACTATTTGATTGAGCTGGAATATTTCGGTTTTCCCTCTGATAGAAAGTGTCTGTTGGAAGATGTCAGGATGATTTTTCCTGGCGATGAGGTCTCTGTTACTGCAGAAGCATTAATTTGGCTGGACGATACACTGCCTGAACAACCTGGCTTGACATCTTCTTTGGTAAAACCTCTAAGTGAAGGTGAAACCCTATTCAATTTGCTACCCAAAGTCGCTACAAGCCTATTCTCCCCTTTCGATCATGTATTCTTTGCTCAGGTATTTGAGAAGGTTGAAACTTGTCAAGAGTCTGTATGCGAAATCCTTCGGGAAAGCCTACCCAAAAACTTTGGTTTTGATCGGCATAGGGCTGACATTTTTAATGCAGCCCATAAATCCAGAAAAGTAGAAGGTATCGATCTAAAAGGTTATATCCGAAAGATTGGAGATCAGCTTGAATCGAGCTGGGAGGCCTCGGATAAAGTACTGAATAGGAATGCCTACTTGGCCGAGCGGTTTTATCATCCGTATGTCCTATTTCAGTTGAGTATTTTAGCTGCTGAGGCAGGTAAAGAAATTAGGGTTATCGATGCCGAAAATGGGAGAGAAGAAGAAACGGCAGATCCGGTTTTTACTATGGATGACAATCCCATAGTTAATATTTATGAGTCTTTTCAGAGGGTGTTTTTTTATGGAAACCAGTGGATTGCCCGGATCTGGTTTTTTATACCCCCTATGATTAGCGCCAAGATTATTAAACGGCAACAGAAATATTCTGAGGGAGAACAGCATGTATGTATATATGCTGTGACTCTGGATTATTTGTTGCGATTCTATCCTTTGAAAGTTGGTAATGTTACTGGAGATTAGGTATGTCTACAGCAGTCGTAGAGAGCAAAGTACAGGAACTCTGTGAGCAGATCGCTCTTATGCTGAATGTTGATTCCGTTGATGCGGATACCCCTATTGCTGAGTTGGGTGTGGATTCTCTCAATATCGTAGAAGTGATATTGATTTGTGAGCAACTTTATCCTGGGGTAATGAGTCCAGAGAATCTGGTTTTTGATGAGCACACCACCCTAAGGGAAATGGATACACAGTTGCTCGAAAATTCAGCTGAGATGTAAGCCTATTTTAGGGAGTAGTCCATGTTTAAGAAAATGCTAACAATATTAATAAGCAGTCTTCTGATTGGTAACATTGTTGCCTGGTTTTCAGGGGCTGCTCCCATTGATTTTAAAAAGATCGAATATAGCAAAGAAGAAGTCGAGCAATTGGAGTTTTTGACTGCTGAGCTGAGTCAGGATCAATCTGATTCTGAATTGATGCTGCAGTTAGGGCAGATGTATAGCTATCACAATGAGATAAATAGAGCGGATGAGTTATTGGGTGCAGCCTACCAACAGGATCCCAATAATATGCTGATCAAAGCGACTTACTTCTCCAATGAGGGTAAGTTGGCCGGTGCTATGTTTGACCCGGCCATGGGGCTCTACAAACTTTATCGCCTACGTCAGGCGATGAGTCAGGTGGATGAAGCGGCGCTACAAGCCAGTTCTGACTTTAATGTTCGCCTGGTTCGGTTGCTGACTTTTTCTTTTGTCGGTGAAGTTAGCGGCCACTTTGATCGTGTTTTTGAAGATGAGGACTGGTTTATACCTTTAATTGAAAAAGATACCGATGCTTTTCCCACTGAGGTCAGGCAGCTCGTGTATCTTGCCTTGGCGAATGCCTATAGAGTGAAAGGTCAGGATAATCGTGAAGAACTCAATATCGCCTTGGACTATTTCCAGAAGGCAGAAAGCCTGGCTGAATGTCCGAATACCATGCAGGATGCCTGTAAGCAGTTGAGTCAAATGGTTGTTACTTTAGGCGAAGCTTGATGCTGGTTGAACTAGTCAACGTATCTAAACGTTATGCAATGGGTGATATCTGGGTAGATGCTCTTAAAGATATCACTCTCTCCCTTCAGAAAGGCGAGTTTCTTGCTGTGAAGGGGCCGAGTGGTAGTGGCAAGAGTACACTACTTAATATTTTGTCGGCTCTCGATCAGTGTGATTCCGGCACTGTTCAGGTTGGAGGCGTCAATATCGGTAATTTGGGTGAGCACAAGCGCTCAAAATTCCGTAACCGGCACATCGGCATTGTGTTTCAGTCCTTTAACCTGATACCGGTTTTAACAGCCCTGGAAAATGTAATGTATCCATTGACTCTCAGAGGCATGAAAGATGCAAAGCCAAGGGCTCTACAGGCACTGAAAGATGTTGGCCTTGAAAAACAGATTGGCCAGAGGCCAACACAATTATCCGGTGGTCAGATGCAGCGGGTAGCTATAGCCAGGGCGATTGTTACAAGACCTGATATCGTATTGGCCGATGAGCCCACCGCAAATCTTGATTCGAAAACCTCTGAAACGATTATGGCGTTGATACAGAAGTTAAATAAAGAGCAGGGAATTACTTTCGTTATTTCCACTCACGATGATTATGTCACCAGCTTGGCGTCTCGAGTTATTACTATTTTAGATGGCGAGTTGGTAAGCGATAGTTTCACTGATCAGTTACTGGCTAATCGGTATGAAAAGGTCAATAGTGCAAGATTGGAGACTGAGGTATGAAATTTCTTGCCCCACAGGTTGCTCTGAGAATATTTACTGCGATTCTTATACTGCTTGGCAGCCTTTCGGAGGCACTTGCTAATGAGTTTACGCCTCCTTCCGAGCTCCCATCTTCCAATATCGAAAGGGCTCGTTTGGTTGAGGCGTTAAATGAAGACTCCACGCCCGAGCAAATGAAAGTTGCCTATTTGGCTGAACTGGCGTTACTGACCTCCTCCAGCGATACGCGGGTTGAGCAAGTTGAATCCCTGGAAGAAAAAATGGCCCAATTAAAGCGCTCTTTAGATAATGATCCGGAATTGAGTGCCGCCCTGGGTTCGACGATTTCCTTTCGGTCCAGTTTCTATATCGATCAACTGGCAAAGCTTTCCTTATTTTCAAGGCGGGGAAATCGCATGATGGATAGAGCTGTAAAACAAGCGCCCTTTAACTTAGGTGCAAGACTGCAGCGGGGCATCAGTTGCGCGAATATGCCGGCCTTCCTAAAGCGCGCGCGTTATGCGGTGGAAGATCTGGAGCTGGTACAACAGCAAATTGGTGGTAAATACGGTGAAGAGTTTCAAGCATTCGTCGAGTTCTATCTTGCACAGGCTTATGAGCGCAATGAACAGACAGATCAAGCCAAAGAACTCTGGGGAAAACTGACAGGTTCTGAAACGGATTGGGCGCAGAAGTCTCGCCAAGCCCTGGAGAAACTGTAGTTATGATCTTGGGTTGGAAGGTAGCGCTGTTAAATATTTTAAGAAATGGTCGACGCAGCTTGATTACCCTGGCTGCGGTTATTTTCGGCTGTACCAGCCTGATTGTGTTCGGCGGTTTCGTGCAATCGATGTATGACGGCATGCGAGAAAGTATGATCCGCTCGCAACTGGGTCATATTCAGATCTATGCAGAGGGCTACAACCAGTATGGCAAAGCTGAACCAGAGAAGTACCTGATTCCCTCCGACAAGCTTGAGCAGATTACCCAGGTGATCGAAGAGCAGACCCAGGCATTGGTTGTTGCCCCGCGATTGAATTTCAATGGCCTCCTTAGTGATGGAAAGCAATCTATTGCGATAACGGGCATTGGTGTCGATGCGGAAAAAGAAGTACTGCTTTCCTCCGCAATCCATATCGTTGAAGGCGAAGACCTGTTTCCTGAGGATGTAGCTGCTGCACATCTGGGTGAGGGGTTGTTCAACTCCCTGGACGCTCAGGTAGGGGATTATCTAACCCTGCTAGCGAGCACTCAGGACGGAGCGATAAATGCCGTAGATATTCAGATAGCCGGAGTTGTGACCACCGGTGTGAAGGAGCTGGATGATCGCTTACTTAGGATTAATTTGCCTCTTGCTCAGGAATTGCTTTACACCTCGGATTTAACCCGATTGGTGGTCTTGCTTGAAGAAACAGAAATGACTGATGCGGCTGTTGGTACCTTGCGCAAGGTGTTTCGGGAGCAGGATCTGGGACTGGAGTTGAGAAGCTGGTGGGATCTAGCTTCTTATTATCACCAAGTTGTGGGTCTATTTAATGGTGTGTTCGGTTTTATCACCGTTATTGTCCTGGTGATTGTAGCATTAAGCATTTCCAATACCATGCTGATGGCAGTGATGGAGCGTACCCGAGAGATTGGGACAATTCGGGCCATGGGCGGCACGCCGACTCAGGTGGTTGGATTGATTCTTTTGGAGTCGGTATTTTTAGGTATTATTGGCAGCCTTTTAGGTCTGCTTTTCGGGATTCTAGCAGCAAAAGGTATCACCTATGCCGAGTGGATGATGCCTCGTCCACCGGGTAGTACTCAGGATTACCCCATAAGGATATTTGTGGTTACTGAGATTCTGATAAAGACCTTTTTTCTGGGGTTTTTAATCTCTCTGATTTCCAGTGTTTATCCAGCGGTAAAGGCTTCCAGAATACCGGTGGTTAATGCGCTGCGATTTACTTGATAGCGATGCAAATAGTTTATAGGCATTGGGTGTAGTGATGAAAAAAGGCCGCTTTAGTTTTATCGTTGGGCTGTTGTTGACTCTCAGCGTATCTGCAAGAGCCGAAGTAACGGCGGAATCCTTGGTCAATCGATTGGATGAAGTGAGGGGCTACAGGGATCAGGGCTTCGTCTTTGATATCACTAATATCAGCTATAAAAAAGATAAAGAACCTCGAACCAATACTCTCAATGTCAAAGTATTCAATGATAAGTCTTTGATTCGCTTTGAGTCTCCCGCCCGTGAGAAAGGCCGGGCTATGCTGAAAGAAGATGCCAATATGTGGCTTTATATTCCCGGCACCCGCCGAGTTATCCGCATAGCACCCTCCCAGCGTCTGATTGGAGAAACCAGCAATGGGGACGTTGTAGGTACTAATTTCTCCAGGGATTACCGTGCGGAAATTATCGGAGAGGAGACACTTGAGGGGCAGGACTACTGGTTGTTGGAGTTAATCTCTACCGCTTCCGGTGTAGCTTATGCCAAAGTAAAAGTGTGGATGGCAAAATCGGAAGGTAACCAGCCCTTCAAGAGCGAATTTTACTCCAGGTCAGACCGCCTTCTAAAAACTGCTTTCTACAAAGAATTCAAGAACTATGACGGAGCGCTTAAGTTACATAAGCTTCTTCTGGTTGATGCCTTAATGCAGGATAACTATACCTGGATGAAATTTGATGATTACCGTCTTGAAGAGCTAGACCAGGCCATTTTCCAAAAGGCATCCCTGGGTAAATTGAATTAATAGATAGAGATATCATGGCGACTCTTAGTCTGGCTCGGCATAAATTGGTTATTTTTTTAGGTCTCGCCTCAGTGGCTCCCCTGGCTATCGCACAGGAGTATGAAGATCCATTTTCTAATGATTCTTCTGAAGCTTCTCAGTCGGAAGAGATTGTCAGCAATAGCCCAGAAAATACCATTTCCTGGAATTTTGATGCCTCTGCTATTGCCTACCAACAGCAGAATAGTGTGCGAAAAGACCAATATTTCAACCCTGGAAGCCTAGTGTTTAGCGAAAGGGAATCCATATTGGCATTGGACTTAAGTAGCGGGTTTTCGACGGGGTCCTATCTTTCGGCTTATACCCGCCTAGCTCTTGTGCAGGATTACCAGGTGGATGAGACTGGTGACTCTGCAGATGAGTTTAATGCGTATTTATTGGAAGGGTATTTATCCTCGTATACTCCTAGTCGACGTTTCGGTATCAATGTTGGCCGTATAAAACCCCAATGGAGCAATGGTTACAATTGGTCGCCTGCCAATTTACTCAAGCCTGTTTATGATCGCCCAAATCTGGATACGGACGACCTGACCCAACAACAGGGCTGGGATATGGCGCACCTAGATTTCCGTTACGGTGACTGGAACGCGGGTATTTATTTTGCCGAGGTAGAAGATAACCTGGACCGAAGTCTGGACCATCCTTTTGCTGAAAATGATTACCAGTATGCATTGGTTCTCAATCGGGAGGGAGATTTAGATACCAGCTTAGTATTACACCAACTGGAGGGGGGAGATCTCAATGCAGCCCTGGGTTTTAGCGCGCTGGCACGAGATAATATTACCCTGCGATTTGAGGGGGCCTGGGAGCAACAGCGAGAACTGCCGTTGGCCAGTGATATCTCCTATGTAGAGTTACAGAATCGTGGTTACCTGAAAGCCGTTTTAGGGGCCCAGGTGAGCCTAGATGGTGGTTGGGATATTACGGCGGAATATCTTTACAACGAACACGGCTATGAGGCCGAAGAGTGGGATCAGGTAATAGATCAAGTAGATCTGGCTAAACAGGGATTACAATCCTCTGAGGCATTTGCTGCTTTTAATTTTCTAATTGACAGTTACGGCTTATTAAAGGTGGGGCAGCTGCGACGGGAATACTTGTTCTTTATGTGGGGCAATACCCGGGTTGAACGTAAGTTCCAGTATCGACAGAGCATTCAATATAATATCGACGATCAGAGTCAGTACCACAACTTGGAGTTTATCCAAAACTGGACCGAGCACTTTAGCACTAGGCTTCAGGCTCAAGTATTCAGTGGCTGTGATAGCTGTGAATTTGGTTTGATCCCTAGTGAGCATCTACTTCGTTTGAGTTTCTACTACGATTTTTAGCTGGGGAAATGGATTGTTCTAAAGCGCGGTTAGTTATTTCCCGCAAGGAAAGCCTCATATTTTTTCGCTTTCTCCAGATCACCGGATTCTCGATTAATTGAGATTAAAGCCTGAAGTATGTCTACTGAAGTAGGAAACTGCTCGAATCCCTTTTCAAGTATTGCCAAAGCTTGAGTCGGGTTGTCTGCGGAATGTAGTGCAATCGCATAGACATAGATATAGCGGCTATCGGTTTCTTTAGCTTCAGCAGCTTTCTTGAGATAGCTAATGGCCTCTGAGTGAAGGCCTTGTCGTATTAAAGATAGTCCCAGGGAATGATGTATTGCTGCATTTCCCTGAGCCCTGCCCAAAGCCTTACGCAATGTGTTTTCACTCTCTTTTTCTCTTCCCTCTGCTCGATAGAGGTCTGCAAGATTGATATAGGCCGGTGTGTAGTCGGGTGCTTTTTTTATTGCTCGACGATAGAAAGCCTCTGCCTGGTGAATGTTGCCTCTCTGTCGGTGTAGTCCTGCCAGGTTAGCCAGAGATTCGGGGCGGTCACTGTTAAAATGCTCCGAGGCAACATATTCCCGAAGTGCCAGAGAGAATTGCTGACGAACAGGCTCGGAATAATTTTCCATGGAGAATGCGGCCAGGGCATTGGCGGCCAGTGAGCGGGTAACACGTTCTGGCTCGTAGAGTAGAGGTATCCCAAGGGGAGGGCGCAATGGTTCAGGTATTCTATCCAGTGACTGGGCCAAGGCCAAACTGAGAAGAGGCTGATCTCCCTGGGCTATAGACTGCAATAGTTGGACAGAATGGCGAGAGAGATATTGGGGGAGCAGAGTTATCGCCGTAGCCCTGGCGATTGTTGGCTGCTGAGAATCAATGATCAGTTCGCTCAACTTCCCTTCTGCATCAACCTGTCCTGAAAAACCTGCATATAAGGCTTCGCCAAAGTGAGTTCTCTCTGGGGGACCAAACCGGTCACGCAGTATCTCTGCAGCCCATTGATTGCTTTTACCCTTGTGGCAATTGGTACAGGCATTGGGTGTCTTTATTTGGTCGGAGAGGTCAGGTCGTGGGATTCGAAAACTGTGGTCGCGACGGCTGTCTATCAGCATATAATTCTTTGCTGGCATATGACAGCTGACACATCTGGCACCGGGGCTGTTTACTGGGTGTAGATGGTGCTCTGTTTGTGCAAATTTTCCTGGAAGATGGCACTGAGCGCAAATCCCATCACCATTACTTCGCAACTGTAAACCATGTGGCTCGTGGCAATTGCTACAGGTGACACCTGCAGCATACATTTTACTTTGTAGGAATGAGCCATAAACGTAGACTTCTTCGTTAATCTGACCATCGACATGATAGAGAGGCGGCTGTAACAGGGCAGGATTGTAGTGGTCCAAAAATTGACTCCCTGGAACTGCGCCAGGTAAAAAAGTCGCACGCCTGGAATGACACTGTGCACAGATTTGCATTTCAGTGGAAGTTTTTGCTGCTTTGATAGAAGCGATTCCACTGTCAAGATTCATTTTCCAGTTGTTTATATTAACCTTCTGTAACTCAATGGAAAAACCAAAATTTTCGAGGTTTGGCTGTTGACCATAAGCCCACTCAAGATGCTTTGAGGCTGGTCCATGACAGGACTCACAAGCAACATTCATTTCGGACCAACTGGTTTGAAATGTATCTGTATTGAGATCATAATTTTTTTGTAGATTGGTGGAGTGGCAATCAGCACACATAAAGTTCCAGTTTTGGTTATTGCCACTCCAATGTAGGGAGTCTGAATGGTCGATAATCTCATCGGGATATAAATGAAACCAGCGTTGCCCACCATCTGCTTTAGGGCGACTGTCCCAAGCGATACTGAGAGCCTGCAGCCTCCCTCCCGGAAATTGAATCAGGTATTGCTGTAGTGGGGCCACACCAAAGGTAAAAGCAATCGGAAACTCTTCCAGATTACCCTCCATACCTTCGGTCTCAACATAATAGGTTCCCTCCCTTTTATAAAAGGTTGTAGTTATACCCCTGTAGGTGAAAGTGGAATTGTTGAAGTTACCAAGCACGCTCTCCTCACTCGCTGACCGCATAGCATGTGCGTGGTGAGAACCCTCCCACGCGGTGCTTTCTTTCTGGTGACAGCCGCTACAAGAAGTAGATCCGCTATACGTCGGCACTTCAATACTCAGATGATTTTGCTGCAGGCTTACCGCTGAAGAAACTTTACTGTCATCAGGCTCATCTGCTACCGGCGTGGCATCCTTGTCTCTAGAACAACCTGCTAAAAGCAGCAGACTGACGAGAGCTATCAGGCTGGAATTCCTGCCAGCTATATTTATCATGACTTTTAAGTTGCCTTGGATTTCTTAAAGTTTTGGTCTGTGCCTACTGAGTCCAAATTAGTTCATTCTGCGACAAAAGTTACAATTTTCATTATTGAGAAACACATATGCCAACGGTTAGTTTTATACGGTATTTAATCCCCTTACTTCTAGTTTCTCTGATAAATATCTGCCTTACCGCTAAGGCTATGAGTGCAGAGCTTCCGTCATGGAATAACACTGCGACAAAATCTGCCATTGTGGAATTTGTAAATAAAGTTACGCAGGGTGGCAGTCCAGACTTTGTCCCTCCTGAACAACGTATCGCGGTATTCGATAACGATGGGACTCTATGGGCGGAAAAACCTGCCTACTTTCAATTACTCTTCGCTATAGATGAGATAAAACGACTAGCACCAGAACACCCGGAATGGCAGAAGGAACAGCCTTATGCCGCAATTCTTAACGAAGATATTTCCAGCCTATTAGCTCAGGGGAAGGTTGGAATAGAGAAAATGGTGGGTGTCACTCATGTCGGAGTAGAAGGTTCAGAGTTTAATAAGATTGTCACTTCCTGGCTTTCTACTGCGAAGAACCCACTCACTGATAAGCGGTATCGCGATATGGTTTATCAGCCAATGCGAGAGCTTTTGGATTACCTGCGGGATAAGGGGTTTAAAACTTTTATTTCCTCTGGTGGTAGTGCCGATTTTATCAGAGTGTTTTCTTATGATTTATATGGTATTCCACCAGAGCAGGTGATAGGTAGTCGTTTAAAGTTACGTTATGAGAATACTGATGGTCATCCTCGCGTTCTTACAACGGATAAAGTTGAATTTTTGAACGATAGAAAAGGTAAACCTATTGGTATCAAACAGGTTATTGGTCATCGCCCAATTTTTGTGGCTGGTAACTCAGATGGAGACCTGCAGATGCTGGAATGGTCTACCACCGGCAAAGGGCCACGTTTTGGTATGCTGATACATCATACTGATGGTAAGAGGGAGTGGGCTTATGATCGTAACTCCAGTGTCGGATACCTGGATAAAGCTCTCTTAGCTGCCAAAACTCATGGCTGGACCGTGGTCGATATGGCGAAGGACTGGAGTATCATTTTTCCGAAGGTAAAGTCTCCTAGCCCGGGAAAGGAGACTCAAAAAGAGCCCGCGCTCAATGATGGCTGATTCTTCCTGACCGATTTCTCGTTCTTTTTTACTTTTGAGTTTGGTAGTGAGCAATTATCGACGACTTTGATAAGTATGCTCTAGTCTTGTTGTATTCCTCTCGAGAGGAATCTTAGCTTGATATTTTGGCGTTAATTCCAGTGGTTAATATTCTGAATGTCAGAAATATTTTATTTATCGTTATCTGCATTTTAATCGATCGTTAAGTGATTTATGAGACCCATCATGCACTCATTTATGCAGGTTCTAAGCCGCTTAGTCATTTGTGCCGTTGCGTTATGCTTTCTTCATTGGCAGGTTATTGCACAGCCACAGCCACAGCCACAGCCACAGCCACAGCCACAGCCACAGCCACAGCCACAGCCACAGCCACAGCCACAGCCAGATCAATATCAGGAGCAAGAACAGGGGCAACTCCAAGTCCAGACACAGCAGCCGGTTCAGACCCCCACCTCTACAAAGCCCAATATCCTGGTGATTTGGGGGGATGATATCGGTATATGGAATATCAGTTTTAACAACCGAGGCATGATGGGCTATGCCACGCCAAATATTGATCGGTTGGCCGTTGAGGGGCTGTCATTCACTGACTATTACGGTCAACAATCTTGTACGGCGGGCCGCGCAGCTTTCCTTGCAGGTAATGTCCCAGTGCGGACGGGAATGACCAAAGTTGGGCTTCCTGGGGCAAAGGAAGGCTGGCAGAAGAACGATGCGACAATCGCTACGGTGATGAAAAGTCTCGGTTACGTTACCGGACAGTTTGGTAAAAATCATCAGGGCGACAGGGATGAGCATTTACCAACCAACCATGGCTTTGATGAATTCTTTGGCAATCTCTACCACCTGAATGCAGAGGAGGAGCCAGAGAATCGTGATTACCCCAAAGACCCTGAATTTCGGAAAAAATTTGGCCCACGTGGCGTGATCAAATCTTATGCCGGTGGCCCTATCGAGGATACCGGCCCACTAACCAAAAAGCGTATGGAGACTATTGATGATGAAACGCTTGCTGCTGCTATCGATTTTATAGAGCGTGCTCATCAAGCGGGAAAACCTTTTTTTGTTTGGTGGAATGCCACTCGCATGCATTTTCGTACTCATGTGCGTGAAGAACACAAAAACCTGGCGGGCCCTAACAGCAATGAGTATATGGATGGCATGGTGGAGCATGATATTTTAGTGGGTAAGTTACTGAGCCTGCTGGACCGCCTGAAAATTTCTGATAATACCATTGTGTTTTATTCCACAGACAACGGTCCACACTTCAATACTTGGCCTGATGCCGCTACAACCCCTTTTCGCAGTGAGAAGAACTCTAATTGGGAGGGGGCCTATCGAGTGCCCGCCTTTGTGCGCTGGCCCGGTAAATTTCCCGCGGGAACCACATTAACTGGTATTGTTTCACACGAGGACTGGCTGCCAACACTGGCTGCTGCCGCTGGAAATCCCAATATCAAAAATCAGCTTAAGCAGGGTGTGGAACTGAACGGTCGCCAATACCGCAATTATGTGGATGGCTACAATATGATGGATTACTTTTCTGGTAAGGCCAAGCTATCGCCGAGGAAGGAATTTATTTATGTCAATGATGATGGTCAGATAGTAGCTATGCGCTATGAGCCCTGGAAAGCTATTTTCCTGGAAAATCGTGGTAAGGGCTTTGAAGTTTGGCGTGAACCTTTTACGGAATTACGAGTTCCCCTTCTATTCAACTTGCGCCAAGACCCCTTCGAGAAAGCTCAGCATAATTCCAATACCTATAATGACTGGTTTATTGATCGTGCATTTGTACTGGTTCCTATGCAGCAGCTTGCCACAAAGTTCCTAAAAACCATGAAAGAGTATCCTCCTAGCCAAGTGCCAGGTTCTTTCAATCTGGAAAAAGTACAGAAGCAGCTTGAAGCTGGTGCATCGGGCAGTAACTGATTTATTGGTATATTAAATAGGGGAAGAGCTATGAAAAGGCTACATATTGCGCTATCAACAGATAATATCGAAGAAACGGTTCAGGATTATAGCGCTCGCCTGAACTGCAAGCCCTGCGCCCATGTCTCTGGCGAATATGCTCTGTGGAGAACTGACAGTTTAAATCTGTCTATTCGTAAGGACTCAAAGTGCAAGCCCGGAACTCTCAGGCATTTGGGTTGGGAAGACCCAAGCGCAACCGCTTTTACTCAGGATAAAGATGTCAATGGCATTGTCTGGGAGCGTTTTAATGCAAAGCAACAAGCAGAGGAAATTAATAATGCTTGGAGTAATGCGAGTTATCAAGTTGATTAGGAAAGTTTGGTTTTTCTCGATAACTGGCTAGCAGTTATCGCAATGATTTTTGCGCATTCAATTGGCTTCGCTTGTGCAATAAAATGCCCGCCCGGCAGCTGGATAACTTCTAGCCTCTCGAATTTAGAAGCTAATTGTTTTAATGCCTTCTTGCCTACAAGACGATCCTTGTTCGGACTAATATAGATTACGGCCAGGTTGAGCTTATCAATAGGGCTATTTATTTCTGCAATATTTTCAAATCGATATTTAAACTTTTCTCTATCTGTTGTTTTTATTGAATGGAGAATTCTTTGAATTTTCTCTTTGGCGGCATGACCGTTGAAGCCATAATGATTGATTATCCAGTAATTGATGCGGTTGGACTTGATTAATTTTATAGGGAATAACTTTGCGAATCTGGATATAAATGATGGTGAAGAGATGAAGCTGGCAATAAAAATGATACCTTTAACTCGATTTTTAGCCAGTTTGTATAGTTCATAAGCAAGTTTGCCTGAATAAGACTCCGCTACTAAAAGTAGATTTTCATCTTTCATCAACCTGTTAAATAACTCTGCTTGTTCATAATAAGTCTTACTGGGTAGCTTTGAATGTGAAGTTATCTGAATTTTTAATGGCTTTGGTAGTGCCTTGATTAGGTTTTTAAATGATATTTTAGTGCCATCAAAGCCTGGTAAGAATAAAATTTTTAAATTTGTCCCCTATTGCTAATGCCTACACTTGATATTAGTTTTTTTATTTTGCCATATTTAATTGGCATAATTTGACTCTATATATCTACACTTTTAGTATTTGTAGGTTGTACGGTTCTTGACTCATTTTTCTGGTTCTATCGTACCTTGTTGCGAGTTGTTAGCTGTCGAATTAGCTTAATAGCTTATTAAGCATGTATAGTGTTGCAGCACCTTTTCAGGTGGGTTGATATATAAATTTTATAAATGGAATTTGCTGGTATGTATAAAACTATACTATTAATAGGGTTTTCGGCTCTATGGTTGCCTTTGAAGTCATTAAGTGCAACTACAGTTCCCCAGGAGGCGGAGGTTTTGTTTAAGCAGGCTGTTTCTTCAGATACGGTTCCTGGCATCAGTGTGGCTGTTGGAGATATTGACGGTATTCAATGGGCTAGAGGATTTGGTTACTCAGATCTTGAGTCTAAAGTCCCTATGAGCAAAAAAACAAAACTCCGTATTGGTAGCATCTCCAAGGTCATGACTGCTGCTGCACTGATGCGCTTGGTGGAGCAGGGAGTTATTAATCTGGATACAGATGTTAGGTTGTTGGTGCCAGAATGGCCTGAAACCCATCTACCGATAAGCTTGCGTCAGTTAACCAACCATACCTCTGGAATTCGCGACTACATTATTCCGCATGAATTTCTCTCGAATGTGCAATACAACAATACTTTAGAAGCGTTGAATATTTTTAAGGATGATCCTTTGCTTTTTATTCCTGGATCGGATCAGAGCTATTCTACTTACGGTTGGACTCTTCTAAGTGCGGCAATGGAGTCAGCAAAAGGGAAAACCTTTAGGGAGATAGTTAGTTCTGAAGTTTTTGAGCCTCTAGGGCTGAAGAGAACTACCTTTGATGATGCGGCGCCAATTATCCCAAGAAGGCAGGGCGCCTATTCATTTTTTACAGGTGAGCTTATAAATTCTCCAGAGGTGAATAGTAGCTATAAGTATGCTGGAGGTGGAATATTATCTACGCCAAAAGATGTAGTGAAATTTGCGCTTTCTCATCTGAAGCCTGGTTATCTGCAGGATGAATCCATCCAAGCGTTATTTACTCAGTCTAAGCTTTCAGATGGAACGGAAACAAATATCGGCATTGGTTGGTTTCTTGGTTCACAGGATTTTTTGGCTGGATATGATACGGAAGAATTTGAGGATATAAGGCGCATCCTCAGGAAGCACCCCAATTTGTTTTATCATACAGGTCTTAGTATAGGTAGTACTAGCGTTCTTATGCTGTGCCCGGATCACCAGCGTGCCGTGACTGTTATTAAGAACGTCGATTTGGAGTCTAGTGCAGATTTAATTGTTCTTTCTTTAAAAACGTTGGAAATTTTCCATCGAGACTAGTCGATGAAATAATCTGTTGTGGTTCAGGCTTGATCTGGTAGCTGTAGCTTTCTATCCGATCAGGCTTGGATCATGAAATCAGCCCCCCCTCCCCGCATATAGCGGGTTGTTGTTGATTTCATAATACAGGATATTGTTGTCCAAGTTGGCTAGGGAAGTGGTTGAGGGAAAGCTAGGATGAAAATAATAATTAAGTAGTGCCACAGTTTTTAAATGATGCTGAGTTCTCATCGTTTTGTAAGGCTTGCCTAATAATAATTTACCGGATGTTTGGCGGTCTTTCCTTTGGGTTAGGTTGATTAGATTTATGTCTGGAGTGATTATAGCCAAGGTGCTTGAAGTGTAGCGTGTAATCGTACTTTAAAGCTGATATTTGACGTGCTCAGAATATTTACAGAGAAGACATTGAGATGGGCTAGGTTTACCCCTAAGCCGGACAGTATGTTGAATTTGTGTCTGGATCTTGTAGCCTGTGCTAGCTAAGAATGCATGTGCGACAGTTTTTAAATTAGTTTTTTAATTCTGGCCGTATTTTTCTGGGAGGTTGTGATGTTAAAAATTTTGGATGTAGATATAGTCAATGCCCTTGCTTTTAGAGTCTCCGGCAGTATCACGGAAAGCGATGTGTCGAAAGCTTTAGAGATGGCTAAGTAGCTGGGCAAGCAATACGAAAATATCACTATACATGAAGTAATAGAATCCTTTAAGGGGGTTTGAGTTCTCGGCAATAATAGAGAAATTCAAGCCTAGATTCTCACAATAACCGACACACTTGGCGATAGCGAAGGAGGCCAGCTGGTTGTAGGCTAGTAAGCTTCCACACAAACAAGCCAGGAACCTCATGGGAACCCGTACCAACCAGCTGACCTTGAAAGAACGATACCAGATTGAGGTCCTTAATGGGCAGAACTATTCAGCCCGAGCCATTGGACTACGCCTCAATAGATCCAATAAGACCATCTCTCGTGAGCTTGGTCGTTACAGCCCTTACTGTGCCGAGAGTGCCCACCGTCAGGCACTGCAACGACGGCACGGAGCTATTAAACATACCAAGCTCGACTTTGCCATGCAGGTACAAATCGACCACCAGCTGAAAAATGCAAGTCCTGAACAAATCGCTGGGCGAATGCAGCTTGAGAGGTGTGCGAAAACGGTTAGTTGTTCAACAATTTACCGCTGGGTCAGTCGACTTAACTGGAGGTCACGTCTGCCAAGGAAAGCCAAACCTTATCAGAAACGGGCAGGTTCCGAGGCAGGCGTAAAGCTTATTCCAGAGCGCATAGATATTGATCAAAGACCTGCGATTGTCGATGAAAACACTGAGATCGGTCACTGGGAAGGCGATACAGTTTATGGTCAAGATGGCTATCTGGTGACACTGGTTGAACGAGTTTCCAAATTATTGCTCACTCGCAGAGTCCCAAATAAGAGCAAGAAAACAGTGAGCCGGGCGATCAAGCAGATGTTGAAGCCATATCAGGCCATCTGTAAAACCATCACCTTCGATAATGGAGGAGAATTTGCAGGTCATCAATCGATTGCGCAGAAGCTAGGATGCAGAATATATTTTGCGAAACCTTACCACTCTTGGGAACGCGGGCTGAACGAAAACACTAATGGCCTTTTGAGGCGCTTCTTCCCAAAAGGAGTGGAAATTGGCAAGATACCAAAAAGCCGTATTGATGACGCAGTGTTTCGAATCAATACTCGACCTAGGAAAGTACTAAATTACTTGAGCCCGCTGGAATTTTTGGCGGGTAAACGTGTGTCACTTATGTTGGCAATCTAGGAAGTACCTAGCTGACGTAGGTATCTCCAATATTTCTGCAGCTGCTATTTTAACGGATAAACGATGGTTGCAGAAAATTGTAAGGGTTGAAGATAAGATATTTAGAAATATGGATATCCGGTGCCTTTCTTTAGACCAACGTGAGGAAGCCATACAGTTTCTTAAGCATTATGCTCCAGAAAATATGGATTAGAGCAAAACGGGGTTCCTAAGGAATTTTTTCTCATTTTGAGGCTCAAAGCAACGATCTCATGAGCAGGAACGGACTATTCTTGGTTTCAG
This sequence comes from Microbulbifer sp. THAF38, assembly GCF_009363535.1. Classification (NCBI taxonomy): domain Bacteria; kingdom Pseudomonadati; phylum Pseudomonadota; class Gammaproteobacteria; order Cellvibrionales; family Microbulbiferaceae; genus Microbulbifer; species Microbulbifer sp. THAF38. The sequence continues at coordinate 2,710,891 of NZ_CP045369.1, read as the reverse complement.
GTTGAGCAATGGTCAGTTGCTATCAAACACTGCTTAATAGTAGATAGATTTTAAGTCAATCAATAATGAGGAAATAACGGGGCTGCTATGGTCGTTGAACAGATTTCAGGCTTTGATTTGGTGGGGCTTTGCACAAGGACTAAGAATGAGAATGAGGCGGATGCTTCTACAGCACAAATAGCCCCTTTATGGGAGAAGTTTAGTGCTGAGGCGGCGCCCAAGTTTAGGGGAACCCCTCAGGTTTATGGGGTATACACCAACTACGAGTCAGACCATAGCGGGATGTTCGATGTCTATGCTTGCTCTGATCTGCTTTCAACAGATATGTCTGAGGACTTTAAGTCGATACATGTGGAGTCTGGTAAGTACCTGGTGTTTTCAGCTCAGGGGGAAATGCCACAGGCGGTTATCAATTTATGGGGTGAAGTATGGAATTACTTCTCCTCACCGGAATGCCCTCACGAACGTGCTTACACCACAGACTTTGAACACTATGTGGGCGCGAATGAGATAAGAGTCGCCATCTCTATCAAATAACTCTTAAGGGGCCTTTAATGGCCTTTTGGCTAAAGGGCCATTAGCCTCTTCTCTGGCTTTTCATAAGGTCAATTGTCCAGTTGGCAGAGAGGCGGCTAAAAGACGATAAATGCCCAATAATAAGCGGCTAAAAGCACTGACCACCAAAAACGCTTAAAAAACATTCAACATCGGGCGGCGCTTCCAGATTCCTGGGTGGGTAAATGTCCTAATAGACAGCATGGTCACAATGGACAATTTCCGGCGTCATAATAGACAAGGCGATAAATACGGATTCCACTGACTTGCTTATTATTCCCTGGATGATGACGCCCCGCCTGTCGCCAATACGGTGCGATATTCCCGTCGAGAATACGTAGGGCTGGCTTTTACTCCCGCTCACATTTCTTTAGCTTTCCCACAGTAATTGATAAAACCACCCTGGAATTACGGGGCTTAGAGGTTGGTTCAGTTGGCTATTATCTACTCTGTTTCACCATCTGTTCTCCTAACCCTCTAAGAGAGGGAAAGCAGAGTTGCCTAAAAATTCTCCATTAAGAACCACTGTGAAAATCCAACTAGCATGATTGAAAGGTATTTTTCAGGCTCTCAAGGGAAGAGGGTAGGCCTTGTTATAATTCGGGACACTAAGTAGTCTTTAAACCCCTTAGACTGGCAGGAGACCGGTAGGTCTGTGCAAATTTCTGACTCTCTTTGCTTGTTTTAGTCAGACTGAAAGCTATTTGCGCAATATATCTTGTCCATCATCGCGGATTAAAAGCAGGTTTATGAGCAACAACGAAAAGCGCCCCCTGTATATTCCACATGCCGGCCCTTCCTTGCTGGAAATGCCACTATTGAACAAAGGCAGTGCATTCACCTTGGAAGAGCGGCTGGAGTTCAACTTGGCGGGTCTCTTGCCTAACAATGTTGAGACCATTGAGGAGCAGGCCCGGCGAGCTTATTACCAGTACCAGCACTGTAAGACTGACCTGGATAAGCACATCTTTTTGCGGGGCATCCAAGATGATAACGAAACCCTGTTCTTTTACCTGATCGAGCACCATATCGATGAAATGCTGCCGATCATCTATACCCCCACAGTCGGCGCAGCCTGTGAGGAATTTTCCAATATTTATCGCACCCACCGCGGACTGTTTATCCCCTATCCAGACCGCGAGTACATGGATGATATGTTGCGCAGTGCCACCAAAGAAAACGTCAAGGTTATTGTGGTTACCGATGGCGAGCGCATTCTCGGCCTAGGCGACCAGGGCATAGGTGGCATGGGAATTCCCATCGGCAAACTGTCTCTGTACACCGCCTGTGGTGGTATCAGCCCGGCTTATACGCTTCCCGTAACCCTGGATGTGGGCACCAACAACCGTACTCTCCTCAGTGATCCTATGTACATGGGCTGGCGACATGAGCGTGTTTCCCAGCAGGAGTACGATGAGTTTTTAGAGCAGTTTATTGAAGCGGTGAAGCGTCGCTGGCCCAAGGTGTTGGTGCAGTTTGAGGATTTTGCCCAGACCAATGCCATGCCTCTATTGCAGCGCTACCGGGATCAGCTCTGCTGTTTCAATGACGATATTCAGGGCACGGCCTCCGTTACGTTGGGGACTATTCTCGCCGCGTGTAAAACCTGGCAGGAGCCTCTCACAGCCCAGCGGGTTGTGATTGTCGGTGCGGGTTCCGCCGGTTGTGGTATTGCCGAGCAAGTGGTGTCTGCCATGGCGCAGGCGGGGCTCAGCGATGCGGATGCTCGCTCACGTATTTTTATGTTCGATCGCTATGGCTTGGTAACCTCGGATATGAAGGGCCTGCACGATTTCCAGGCGGCCCTGGCACAGCCCCCGAATATCTTCGAGGGCGTTGCCGAATCAGACTTGGAAAGCCTGATTGGCCAGATAAAACCCAGCATCCTTATCGGGGTTTCCGGTCAGGGTGGGTTATTTAATCAACAGGTGATTGAGGCCTTGCAAAAGGGCCACGAACGCCCGCTGGTCATGCCGCTATCAAATCCCACTTCCCGTGCGGAAGCGACACCTACAGAGATCTACACCTGGACCAAGGGGGAGGCACTGGTGGCCACCGGCAGTCCCTTTGCTGCGGTGGAAATCGATGGGCGCACTCACCCGGTGGCTCAGTGCAACAATGTTTATATCTTCCCCGGTATTGGCCTTGGAGTGATTGCTGCCAACGCCACCCGTGTGACGGATGGTATGCTGATGGCCGCCTCCAACGCTCTGGCAGAGCAAGCGCCTGTAGTGAAGGAAGGCAAGGGTGCACTTCTGCCGCACTTGGATAATATTCGAGAGGTGAGTATAGATATTGCCAGGGCTGTGGCTGCCCAGGCGCAGCTTGATGGGGTTGCCCCCAAAGTGAGCCATGAGCAGCTGGAGAAATCCCTAAAGCGCAATTTCTGGCATGCGAACTACCGCAGTTACCGCCGCCGCTCTTTCTAATATCATTTCCAAACCTTCGCAAACCGGGCCGCTTCTGCGGCCCGGCTTCTTTTAGGCAATCTGCTCGTTGCCGTAGATTGCCTCAGGCTGGCGCAGCACCAGATAATCTTCCCAAAGAAAACCTTTACTTAAAAACTCGATGGCAGATTTGGCTCCGGATACAAATAGATGTTCGCAATGCTCCCCTGGCATAGAGAAATCCAACCAGTGAGGGAGGCGGCCATTCGCCATTGGATCAATGGCGATTTCCTTGACTAAGGCATGGTACTCAGCATTCAGGCTTGCGCGTACATGGTTATCGAGCATATTGCGGCAAGTATTGACCAAGCCCATGGCAAAGCGCCCCATGGTATTGGATTTGGGTTGGTAATGATCTACCTCCAGTTTGACCCCCAAAGTGGGCAGTTTGGGTGTGCCATAGGGGTCATGAAAAATATCGAAAGGAAAATTGGATACCAGACCGCCATCGACAAACTCCACCTCCTGGGGAAAGCCGTGCTTGAAGAAGCGTCTGGGATTGCCGATACCCTTTATGTTGCGCCAGTTCTCCTCAATAGATTGGCACTGCTCCAACTGGGGAATATTTTTTACTGTATAAGGTTTGAAGAAGCCGGGCACCGACATGGATGCGCGCACATATTCGGCCGGGTTCACCGTATTTGGGTCACTGAAATAGAGCGGAGCTTTGGCTGGGAATACCGCGCGGGTCTCCGTAGTAATATCTGCGGCAACCAGGGCCACCTCTGCAATGCCAACCTCGGGATCGGGATTGCCTTGGTAAAACAACGTGGGGAACTGGTTGATGCGTTGGTATAACTGCGCGGTATCAGTGATACCCAGCTGACGCAACTCGTCTTGCAGCCAGTAGGTGAAGGTATCTCCGGGATTCAGGCCCTTGTCACGCAGCAGCTGCCGCAGGGTGCGCAGGGAGTCGAAAGGGTGTAGGGCCAGATTACTAAAGAATCCTCGGCCATTAAGTAGGCGCTGAACGGTCCTACGAGCAAAAAGTTCCCCATCTTCGAAACTGGCAAAGTCCGCCTTGGCCATAATCTCGAGAAGTTTCTCACTCTTGCGCAAGCCCGGGGTACCAGCGGCGGCTAAAAACAAGGCGTTGATAGCACCGGCCGATGTGCCCGCAATCTTGCGAAAGCGAATGCCGGCTAACTCCAGGATGTAGGTATAGCCTACCAGGGCAATCCCCAGCATGCCGCCACCCTCCATCACCAGATCCACATACTGGAACCCATTGGAATCCTGTACATCGCTAAATACCTTTCCCTCAACTTGAGGGCAGGCTTTATGCCAGAGAGTGTTTGCCTTTTGCAGGGCATCTGAGACCCAGTTTGCTTCCCCTATTTGGGTTTTCCCTTCTGTGTTAATTAATTCCATGTGTTCGAAAAAACTATGTGCGGTTATGTGGTTGAGGCAGGGTATCTGTCAGAATGAAATTTACCATAGAATGCTGTTTGCATTTAATGCTATCTACTAGAGTAAAACTTAATGCATTAAGCGAATGAGTTTCTCGTTGTAGTTGAGCTGGCCTAATTGATTGAGGAGATGGTGATTTAGCTGTCGGTTGACGTCAAGGGTGCGTTTAACACTTTTGTGGGCAATCAAGTGTTTTTGTAGTGAGTAATCAGTTAGCTACTTTGTGGGCAAGTTCACCGAGATACTAAAAAGGGGGAAGGAAAGGATACACTGCGCTCGGGACCGTATGAGGCATGGATGCCGATTACGAGCTTACAGGGATGTATTCACAGCGCGTCTTGAGCGCAGCGTATTCTTTCCTTCTGACCCAGTAGTAAGTGCATTATTGACTGCTTTGTGTTCTCCTTTTTTCGCATGTCCTTTAAGCAACCTATTTTATTTGGCTCTTTATTGTCTGTAATCGCGTATATATTTGTGATTCTGTATTTTGACTCCTTATCTGTAAGTAGGCAGAAGAATGTTCCAGAAAATGACATATATTGTTAATAGTCTTGCCCTCTCAATTTTTTTCAGCACGAGTTTGGTGAACGCCGAGCAGGGTAAGGGGCAATATCTGGGCGCATTTAATGATCCTGTGCGCTACTGCCGTGCGGTAAAAAATGCGGACCGACCGCAAGAGCCCTATATCGGCCCGGCAAAACCGCAGATGGTTTTATCGGGTATTCGCAAGGCGGCGGGTATCGCCGAGGATGCTCCAGAGGACTGGGTTGCCGGGGGTACCTTCTGGCGGTGTATGGATGGGGCGGTTTACGCCTGTTTTGTGGGGGCCAACTTGCCCTGTACGGAGAAGGCGGATATTTCACGAGAGCCCAGTGAGGCGATGACGACTTATTGTGAGAGTAACCCCAGAGCGGATGCTATTCCCGCTGCGGTTACCGGGCGGGCAACAGTGTTTGAGTGGCGCTGTAAAAATACGGAGCCTGAGGTGGTTCGACAGATTTTGCACGAGGATGCGCGGGGTTATCTTGCCGAGTATTGGTATCGGCTGGATGGGGCTGAATAAATTTTATCTAACGGGTGGACACCAAGAAAACCTTTGCTCGTTATACGCTGTGATTGCATCTCTGTACGCCTGTAACCGGTATTCATGTCTTTTAAGGGCAAGAGAGTGGGGCTGTTTAGAATATGGAGAGGGTATGAACCCTCTCCTAAATTAAAGAAAGGCGCCCTTACCAGGTCAAGCTGATATCGGTTCCATCAAACTTCACATCTGAGTCGTACACGTATTTCAGTGTGCCTTTCCAGAAGGAGCCGTGCCATTCCCAGTCGGCATCGTAGCTGACCTCATTGAGCACCTTTTGACTAAAGGCTTCAAAGCTGCCATAGCGCTCCTCGCTACCCATAATCACTACCCAGGTTTGCTCGTTCCAGTCGCAGGTGACGGTGTTGGAATCGCCGTTGCCGCAGGGATAGCGCACGGCGACATAGCCGTCGTCTTCCTTGCCGAATTTCCAGTTGCCACTGCGTTTCTCCTCTTCAAACCCTTCCGGCCATTGCAGGGCTATGTTGGAGCTGCCGGAGTGGAACAGTTCAATTTCCGGGTAGGGGTTGTATTGGATTACCGCAACATTGTTGACTTGCTTGATCTTGGGAAAGTGATCGTTTTGCATGGTGCTGTTGCCACCAGCATCACCAACTTTGGCCCAGACAGATAGGGTGCCGGTGGTGGCGATCCAGGGGGTTTGTTGATAGCCCTGGCGACCGGGCCAGTAGTCTTGGATGGAGTGCATCATCACACCGCCATCCTTGTACAGGGAAAAATTAGCACTCGAGAGCACTGAGCTGCGGCTAAACACAGCCCCTGCTTTGGCGGCGGCGGGGGCAGCAGCTTCCGAGAGCCCAAGGAACTGATCGAAGGCTTTTAGGCCTTCATAGCCTTCTAGCTGGTATTTACTGGCGAACCAGGCGGTATCCGCAGCCACATCGGGATGAAAGTAGGCGCCTTGGCTCCAGTAAAAGGGCACGCGCTCTTCGCGGGGGAAGTCTGCATAAATATCGTTTTTGGCATCGCCGAGAGAGTGGCCTACCGAGTAATTCATATTCAGGTCTTTACCGAAATACTTGAAGATGTCATCGGTAATTTCCAAGCCAGAGGTGGCCAGCATTACACCTGCGGGACTCGGTGTTCTCACTGATTCCTTACCGATACCCGTTAGCAGGTAGATGATGCGGTTGATGTTGCCACCGGAACCGTTCCTGCGGTAGCCATCATTACTGCGGCCTGCGGCTGAGAAAAGGATGCCCTGGTCGTTGGTGACCAGCAGTATGTCCTGCAGCAAGCGTTGCGCAGCGCCCGTGGCCAGCTCGCGAATTTCTGCATCTTCAGAAAAATCGACAAGGTTAAGTAGCGCAGATAGGGTGTAGGGGTAATAGACCGGGGAGTAAAACTCATAGAAACCATACTGGTTTTTTACTTCCAGGTAGCGCTTTAAGCGCTTGTAGGTTCTGTCGTCTTCAAAAGCGCCGTACTTTTCCTGTAGAAGATATTGGGCAGAAGTGTACATGATCATATGGTTTTCAGAGGCGAAGACGTGATCCCCAGTGCCGCCTTCCTTAAACCAGAAGTGGTATCCGTCCAGGGCAGCAAAGAGTTCATCTTTAATTTCTGGGCGGAAAAACAGGATACGGATGAGCCTGGTAAGGGTGAAGTCTGAATTCTTCTTGCCGCCATTACGCAGGACATCCAAATTCTTATTCAGCGCCTCCCAATTGAGCTCATCGCCGGTGTATGCCTGTAAGACGACAGCGGTATCATTAGTGGAAGAGACGCCCTCTTCAATATATTGCAGTTGCCTATCTTGATAGGCGCCCTCATCAAAAGACTGCGCGTTGACACTGGCTGAATGTATCGCCAATCCTAAAAAAATCGGGTACAGCATTCCTACTACTGGTACTTTCATCAGTACTTATTCCTATATTAATTTTTATTTCTGGTGTTAAACACCATAAATGTACCACTTGTGTATTACAGGAATTGATTGGATTAAACGATAGGTATTTTCTCTCGCTGAAGGTTGCCGATTCGATCAGTTGGCTCCCTTGGTTCTCACTTTTAAAATATATTGTTGCTCAGGTTTCTTTTAAGTCTGATTGTTTATTTTTTACGTCTTAATAATGAATTTTATTGTTTGTTAATTGGTACGGTATGGTATTAAAAATAAGTTCGCTATTTACTTAGGGAGTAGATGGCCTATTACAGGTTGGTGGGTTTTGTAGTCTTTTGAGGGCTGTACAGAAGGGCACGAATAAAGGGGCGTTGAACGGTTGCTACTTTAAAATCAGCGTTTAAGGTTTAGAGGTGTTAGCTTCCAAAAATTACGGAGCAAAAAATGAAAAAATTACTAATTTTCTTTGCGGCTGGCTGTTTGGGTGCCGTGGCAAATAGCCTTGTGGTCTGGCTGTTTGGGGATTTTGGAATAACCCCATCTCTGGGGGTCTCTATCACCCCTACTTTATCTGCTGAATGGCTATATCCCAGAGTGGTATGGGGTGGCATTTGGGGTCTGTTTTTTATTCTGCCTTTCTTACCATCAAAGCTGTTGTTAAAAGGAAGCATCCTGAGCCTACTCCCCACGGCGTTCCAGCTTTTTGTTGTTTTTCCTGTGATGGCCGGTAAAGGTATGGCAGGGTTTGAGCTGGGGGCGTTGACCCCAATTTTTGTAGTATTTTTTAATTGGATCTGGGGGGTAGTTACTGCACTCACCATAAAGTGGGCTGAGTAACTCCACTTGGTTCATTTATTGATCGTTTTACATTAACAGGATTCTTTTGGCGGCTTTCAAGCCCCGGCTGGTCGTTGTTGAAGGCCCTTCCAGCCAGTGATTGATAATGCTGTGGGCCAGTTCTCGTCTCTGCGGACCGCTGCGACCTTCGGTTAATTCACCCAGAACCCAGTGATTGTGTGCGATCCAGGTATCCCGAGCGATAGGGCGAATGAGAGGATCTGCTTCGCAGAATAGCGGCAGTGCCGCGGTGAGATTGCTGGGCTTTTGTAAGATTTCCCTGCTAATAGATGGTTGTCCATTGGCTTTCCACCAGTCTCGGGCGGCTTCGGGGTCGTGTCCAAAACGTTGCTTGAAAGATTGGGTAAATGGGCTGAGGAAGGGCCAGTTACCCCCTTTTACTATTCGCTCAACGATTTCTCTGGTGCTTGCTCGGTCACCAAAATTCTCTGGATCGTAGAGCACGCGATCTTTGGCAGCGGCATGAATTGGGCTGGTGGCATCGGCAGTAATCTGGGTATCTGCCGGCAGGGCAGCTGCGGCAATGGGCAGCAGTGATGGAGCGCCGAGACCCAGGCAGTGGAACCTCGCCAAAGGTCGATTGCCATCCCGGTAGCCATCTGCGATGCCTTTTAATACTTGCGCCAAGCGCATATAGCGTCGGGGAACCGGTCGGGCCAGTTTGAATGAGGCTCGACCGAGTACATAGAAATCGGTTGCATTCAAATCTCCACAAATGCCGGCCAAGCCAATGGCTGCAGAATCCGCCCCGGCCTCTGCCGCTAGTCGGCCAGCATCTCGGGCGGTGTTGTAGTCCATGGCGCTTAGCACCGCATAAACATTTAACTCCTGGCAGAGAGGGTGTTCAGCAACCTTCTCCCATAGCCTCAGGCTCTGGCGATTGCGCGCGGCGATACGCTCCGGCCGCCAGCCGGTAATTTCACGCTCCAGATCTAGAGCCACCAGGCAAGTTGTGGCGAAATCTTCCTGAGCGATCAGGTGAGTGGGGTGCATTAACAGCTGGCGTTGCAGCAATGTTTCCGTATCGATGGTATTGGAGTGCCCACTACAAATGGCTAGCACTCTCTCTGCCAGTGTATCCGCCAGGTTGCGTAAATCTTTTGGGACTTGACGGCCGCGGGGTAGCTGTCCTAGCTGACGGCGCAGGGCTTTTACCCTCTGAGTGACTTGGCGGGCTTCTTGGGAGAATTGAGAAATAACGGCGTCGATCAGTTGCTTGGTTCCGTTATCGGCAAAGAGAGGTAGCTCTCTGCGGCGAACCTCTGTCGCCATTTGTAGATTGGGGGTGGTAATTCGGTGGGCAGATAGGAGGTAGCCTGCGGCGTTAACCCTGTGATCGGCAAAGGCCTCTAGAGTTTGTCGGCGCAGGTTGGCGATAAACCGCATGCTAGTCATTTGCCAGCCGATGCCCCTTAAATAAGCGCGTGAGAGCAGGCTTTGTATTCATCGAGTAGTGCGTGGGCCACTTCCAGTTCGATTTCGAGCTCCAGGGCTATCTGTTCGAACAGGTTCCAGGCCTCAAGGACATCTGGATGGGTTTCTATACATTCTGCTACCGCGTGGTCCATAGGCTCTATGGGAAAGTCGAATTCATCTTTTTGATGCAAGTTGGGCAGATTGGGTATCGCCGTTTCCAGGCACTCTGCGCGCACGGCTTCTTTGGCGGCGTGCCATTCCGCTTTTGCCAGCTGTGCCATTGCCAGCAATACCTCTAGTTCTGCAATCTGGTCGTGGACTCTGTCCAGCTCTGTCATGCATCCATCATCTGGTGGCATAGTCGCACTCCTACTGACGAATAAGGGGCGTAAAGAGCAATTCACCGGCACCCAGGGTGGCTTCGGTGTCCTCTTCGGCTTTGTGGGCACCGAGAGACCAGTAGAGGTTGGAATTACTGCGCCAGGGGTGGAACCAGCGGCTGGCGAGCCTCAAGAAACTGACCTCAAAACTGGATTCAGCGATCTCGGCCAGGGCCAGAGTGTCGACTTCAACGGCGGCTTTGCCATCAAACAGGCTTGAGTGTTGCCGGTAGGTGCCACTGAGCCTGCAAAAAGCTCCCTGACAGACGCCGGCATGGGGTAGGTGGGCAAAGCGCACCACGGCATTTGCTAAGGCCTTACTAGATGGGTCCCTCAATACTAGATGGCTGAGCAGCATGCCGCCTTCCTGAGCAGGTGAACTGACCTCTTCTACAAAGCCTCTGATTTCAACAAACTCACCCTCCGAGCTGTTCTTAAGCTTTGATAGCTCTACATTTTTGCCATTAGGTAGGGGAGTAGAGAAAGCCATAGAGGGAATATTTTTCAGGAGGGCTTTTATATCTTTATCGGTATTAAAATCTTCGCAACCGATGGCAAGCCGATAACAGGCGGCATGGCTTGCGATGGCGGTTCGGGTGAGAAAGTGCGCATCAACTGCGAGATCTCCAAGCTTTTCCGCCAAGCCACCACTGCCGCGTTGCAATAATTCTTCGATGGCATTGTGTATGACAGCTTGGGCTCCCACAAATTGGGGGAGCTGTCTTTCAATATCGCCGGCAAATATCAGGCATGCCTGGGTAATTCTTTTGGGTTCATTTAAAAGCAGGGCGCTATAAATACGTTTTTGTCCCATTGTGAGCTGATTGGCAAAGTTCTCTGTAATTGCCTTAATCGTGGAAATGCTCTGCTTGGAAAATTCGGTACCGGAGATGTCTGTATTAAGGGCAATATTGAATTGAGCCTGTGCCAGGGCCTGCATTCCTCGGCACAGACACATAATGACGGCATCCGCTGTGCTGTTTACCCTGATGGCCATTGAGGCCTCGTTTTCAGGAAGGAAAGGCTTCAACAGGTCGATGTTTTTTGTCTCGCCATTGGCTAAGCCAACCATTGATTCCTGTGGGTTTAGCCTTTCTTCCAGCCCGGTGATTTTTTTGTGCAAACGTGTGAGCGTTTGTTCAGAGAGTTTATTCCCGGTCAGTTCTTCCGCCTTTGCGAGTAGTTTGTTCAAGCGTTCAGCGGGGTTTTTGTTGCGAAGCCTGTCCTTAAGATTTTTAGCCCACTGATCCCGGTCATCACTAATAGCAATACTTCGAAGCACAAAAAGGAACTCTGAACCCATACGGTGATGTAGCTTGTTAATATGGGCTGAACTTTCCAGTTGGCTCTGGAGGTTGCGATACTCTGCATAGCCCAATCCCATACACAAGCGCGCCTGCCCCTCCAGTTGTCTCCAAGAGCGAGACAGGATCGGCTTTTGTAGCGCTAAGGTCTCACGATAGAGTCGCAATAACTCAAGCGGCTGTGTGGAATAGGCCGGCAGCCAGTCAAACCGGGCGCGCTTTAAAGAGTCAGTCAGTGTGTTGTGACGATCATTGGCCATTGGCATCTTTGCCTCCTGGATGCGGGAGTAGGCTCAATATTCACTATTGGCGGTAGTGCAATCCTTTCTATATGGCACGGTAGTAATGATAGTAAATTGCCACAAGGTCGTATGTTTATAGGGATATTTGGTTAATTGGTTGTGTGGGCACAGGTTTTTATTCCGCCAATATAAAACCCTGGATATATGGGACTAGATATATGGGCACCGTATCCGGCCCAAGATTAAAGCCAGTATTAAGGCTGTTGGTAAAATAAAGGCTTATCTGTATGTTAAAGCGACAATGTCCTTTATAATCCAGCCTGATTTTTTAACAGTGATGCATCAATAAAAATGAATGAAAATTATAAAAGCCCAAAAAGTGATCTGGAGGTCAGTCCGAGTCACGCACTGATCAGCCGCTTGTTAAAAGAGCAAAGCCTGTTGCTTTCACTATTTGCCGTTCTGCTGGGAGCCCTAGGGACCTTGATCGCGCTATCTTTTGCGCGAGGGATTATTCCCTTGTACGTTTACGTTATTCCTGGTTTTGTTGCAGGGATTTTAGTGAAATTTATGGGAAGGCCGGTGACAGTGAAGTATCGTCTTATTCCTGGGTTGTTCTGCGGGCTGATTGTTTCTCTCTGGGTCAGTTTGGGTGGTATTTCTATATATACTTTTTTGTTGCCACTGCTGAATGTACTTTGTTGCTTAGCCGTTTCACGTCGACGTCTCAGTTACGATGAGGAAAGAGCCTTATATAAATTTAGGAACGGTTTAATCAAGTTTTAAACTTCTGACGATTTATGAAATACAGCCAGAATTACAATAGCTCTTGGCTCCTGCTTTTGTTGGTGTGAAGAAAATTTTGATTAGATTAGCTTAATCCTGTGAATAGTCATGATTATATCGGATCGAATAAGGGGTGAAACTCTTAAAGCTTTCTTTAGGCGAATCTATTCCTTATTGTCGAGTTGGTTGATTATTTTAAAGTTGACTTGCTTGGCGTCGTGCTCTTTATTCGCGATATGAATATAAAGAATTTTATATTTTCGATTCATTATAAGTGGTGGCATATTGATGTCCAGAAAACCTTGCTATATTGGGTGGCGCCTAAGTCAAGGTTTTTTTCTTGGAGGTCTCAGGTTTCATCTTAAATAATCATTAAGAGAGAAATAAATATGTCACAGGTAAGTGATGACGTAGATTTGGTGGCGGAAAAAGGTTCTAATCCAGTGGTGGTGAAACTTTCACTGGCTAAAGCTTTTAATCGTAGTGCTCAGTCCATACGCGATACCCAGAATACTTATAAGCAAAATGTTGTTGCGATAAACACTCTGGTGACCAGCGTTTTGTCCTCAAGCTTGCCTACCTTAAATCAAAATCCGCCGGATTGGAGCGACTTTGTCGCGGCCTATACTCAGGCCAATTCAGATGCACTTGATTGGGTGAATAATGTACTGGCCAGGCTCTTGGATGTACCCGGTGAAGTACAGAGCTACAACGGGATTATCAGTGAGCTATTGCAGGATGCCTTAACCCAGGCGAATACACTCGAGAGCGACCCCAGCAATACAACGGCTCTTAATATCCTGAAGAATGATCTGAACTCGATAACGTCTCAATTGGGTCTGGTTTCGACCTTTATTAGCGGAGCAATTCAGGCTATTCAGGGGTTCCAAGATAAACTGCCCGATATGGCGTCGCAATTGCAGTCCATTGCCGATAAGTCTGTTCAGGATGCACAGGCTGATGAGCAAAAAATTGCTGATTTAAAAAACGACATCAAAAATCTACAGGCAGATATCAAATCACTAACCGCTAGCATAGTAGCGCTTGGTATCGCAGATGCTACAGCCATCTCTTTGGGAACCGTAGCCTCTATTGTGGCCTTCCCAGAAGGTCTACTGACCTGGTTTGTTATGGGGCCAGTCGCTGCAGTGGCAACCACCTTTATTGCTTTAGATGCCGCTAAAATTGTTGCAGACCAAAAGAGTATCCAGGATAAGCAAGCAGAAATGGATCTGGTTACTGCGGATGTCTCTACTCTTCAGATGTTGTCGCAAAGCTTTGGGCAGCTAGCAGACGAGACTCAGCAAGTTGAAGAAAATCTGCAGGCTGTATTGCAAGAGTGGCAAACCCTTGAAAATGATGTGGCAGCGGCTGTTAGTGATATTCAGACAGCCATTGCAGATGAAGAAGGGGCTAACTACACAGCGGTAATCAATGATCTTAATGATGCGATTACTGAATGGGATGATGCCTACTCCCAGGCGGGAAGCTTGTATCTTGATCTTAATGTGAACGATGCAGATCTAACAATTGGCATGAGTTCAGATCAGGTTCAGTCTGCCTTTGCCACTGGAAAAACGGTTGGTGTGATTCAGTACTACAACAGCCTCTAGAAAATAGACTAACATTTAAACTTCAAAGGCTTATTTCAAAGGAGATAAGCCTTTTTTGATTCTAAAGTTAGTAACCTCCTTGTACTTGATCCGCCCCTTTTCATGTGGGTTGAAGGAACTTATCCTTACTCTTCGTGACGGACTTCAGTAATAATATAAGTCTGCCATTTTTCCCCAGACGAATACCCATCTCATCATCAAGCCTGCACCCTAGCAGCGAACGAGCCAAGGGGGAGTCCATGGGGATCAGTCCTCCTCTTTTATGAAACTCAACGGGCATAACAATTCATTGGCTTACGGTCACACCTTCTTCATTTTCTGATCTGGCTCAGGCATCAGGGCAAATAAAGTGCTTTCTTTTACTGATGTTCGAGGACTTTATAGAAGGTAATTCATAGCTTTGTGTTTACTTTCTGTGGAGTCTTTGCACCCCCTGTACACCAGTACTTACTACTCAACTAATAAAAAAGTTAAAAATAAATGCCTGAAATTGAAAGTGGATATTTGAGATTTTGGGTAAAGTGTGTACATAGCTTTATACGTGATTGATTTAAGTTAAGTCTTTCGTGGTTTGAATGTGATTCCAGTATTAGATTTTCTGAAAATAAGTGATTTGAGATAGGGAGTAAGAGTGACATGGGTGTTAATAGAATTGCCAGGCAGAATAATGGTGTGAAAACCTGGGGATTTTCACAGTCATCGCCTCGTACCTATATTTTCTACTTTAGGTTTGGTGCATTTGGGATTTGTGCGGCATTAGCCGCTCACTGGATAAAGACAAATGCAAAAGATGACGAAAGTCTGCCGGCAAAATTAGGGCTGACACCCAGAATTCATCGGTTGGGTTCATTTTCTGTACGTACTTATCGATCCTTAAATGTTGGTGAGCTGATTAAGGTGGGGAGAGATTTTCATACGTGGACTCATGGAAATGGGCGTCAGTGTATAAATATTGAAAATTGGCTTATAAACCATGGATTGCATAAGGAGATACGTTGGTGTAACAGCTCCATTGATGAGGCGGTTAATAATATGGTTGTTATACGGCCCGGACAGCCGGCCCCGCCGCCTAGAGCCATTCCTCCGATTAACGTAAGCTTGGTGAATGCATTGCGTCGCTTGAAGGATGCTTATGCATATATTTCTTTTTCAGGAGCGCGGGCTGGGCATGCCGTTGCTGCCTGGGTAGCCGATGACAGGGTGAATTCAGATATTGGTGCACTTTTCTTTGATCCTAATTATGGTGAATATCGATTTGCAACGAGGGATGATTTCTTCGACTTTTTTACTGCATATTATCGGCATGCTTATATGTCTGGGTGGATTCAGTTCAGGGATAGTTGGGAGGTTAAAGCTTACACAAATAGGGTTTGGTGAATTATTTTTTTGCGCCCCCGTTGATATTGACGAAGGTCTTCCTAGGGGCGTTACCGACTCCCTTGCTCGTGGTAAAATGGAGGGGTAGGATTGGTCAACAGTAGATTACACTGTCTCTAGACGCGCTCTCAGACTAGAGAGTGATCTGCCGGAATTTTTGCCACTCTGGGCTATCCCTCCCTCCTTATCAAACAGGCACTCATGATATTGAGTGTTCTTTTGTCCTTATTCAAAGCGCGGCGGCTCAAATAGCCAAAAAAAAATGAAATAATGGCCAAATTCTAAAAAGAGTGGATGAAAATCTAAAGCAATCCTCCTTGACGGTGGATAAAATACTGGTGTCTTCAGTGTGAGACTGATAATGGATAGCCCTCAAGCTGGAGAAGTGGAGAGGGAAGGTTGCAAAATATTTCACCCCAATAGTCGATATCGTCGGGGGTATGATCGGTAGAGCCCTGATGAGCCCTGCCTGCTTCTCTCTGACATTTACAGTTGGTGAGTTTATGAGTAACCCGTGAGATTTTCGAATGTCCAGTAAAGGTATGATGACGCGATTCAGTGGTGCCTTATTGGCGATTGGGATTTTATACTGTGGTGTAAATGCGCTAAGCACTAATGCTGAGTATGATCATTCCTATTTTTTGACTCAATTTTTTCAATTCAAAATATATCACTAGTAGCCTACAGGCAGGAAGCTGACGTATGGAACTTATATTTAACAATGCTATATTGCGTGAAAATCTTATAGGCTGCCCAGCTACTCATGCAGAGGCTTTTAAAGTTACTGCAGCATCGCATCGTTGCGTCATCATTGTGCGTGCAACAGGGCCAACCTGTACTCAGTTGCTTGAGCAAGGATATGACACCAAAGGCTTTAGAATTCATGGTAAGTCTTGTGACTGGGGACCTATGGCCGGTTTTGTTTTGCGCGACCCCCGATTAAATAAACACGGTATGGGAAAGGCAGGATATAACCGAGATCAACATCATGAGGCTTTTACCGACACACACTCTGCTGCGGGTTGGACTGCCTCAACAACGCCTCTTCGTTTACATCAAGACAGGGTTGATTGGCTCATCCGCAATGGGAAAATTAATGTTAGAAGAAAAACGGATGATCGCTATGAAGGGGTAGCCAGTCATCCTAGCGGTATTACTTTCCATTACTCACTTATCAAAGTTAACACATGTTTAGGGGATATGTGGGGTGTTTATGTTGATAAGGAAAAGAGTAGGCAGTCAGGATTTATCCAGGAGCGAGGAAATATTGTTGTTCAATATGACACCAAATACAAAGATATGTACGAACCGCTGCTGGCAATGACCAATCCCGTCGAACATCGACAGTTCCGAAATGAACACCCACTTAATGCCATTACGGGAGACTATGATCTATTTGCTATTTGGCCATTTAAGCAGGGTGCCAAAAAATATGATAGGTACAGAGATGACCGTCGTGTTCTTGGTACCGTGCAAGCTTGGTCGCAGCGTCATCATATCGAAACCCATCTAGAAAGAAATTTTACAACCCAAGGGCAGGGTACAAAACTTGGTAATATCACTAACCGTATTTATGAAGTAAGCCAGACAGTCAACTCTTTAATCTCTAATGCCTACACTCCAAGAGCTGGGGGAGGTCATTGGGGGCCATTCCCGAGAAGAAATGTACTCTGGCATAGTGACGAAGCCGCACGCCCATTTGTAAACGATGTCGATTTGCCTCTTATTGCATTTACTCCTGCTCGCCGTGAAGTGGTCATTCAAAGTTTGCAGGGATTTAGAGAGTTTATCGCGATGTGTACAATCAATGGTGTCAAGGTTACTCTGGCTGAGGGGTGGGCAATGAACCCTACCAATAACAAGCCCGACCGCTTAGGGCAGGCTTACGGGGGGCTTGTACCTCGTAACTGGCACTTCGGACAGTGGATCGTCCCCCCATGGTACAATGCTTAGCCAATTATTGATTTGAAATGAGAGTGGCCACGTAACGGGTGGCCACTAGCTTTTACGCTGGACAAATTCACTTTCAATTTTCACCAAAAGTATCAAGAAAATCCTTATCTGTACACTTCGCAGACCATTTGTTATTACGTAGTTCTTCTTGAAAAGGACTCTATTAATCAATGACGCACCGAATGAAAGGCTTGTCGCCGATTCAACAATTTATTCACCTTTCCTATGTTTCTATTTGTTCAGTTATAGATTTTATCAATGGATTTAATCAATATCTGAATTGGATGGTTAATGTGAGCAAAAAATGAATATTGATGCAGTCTGAATAATATTTTTTAACTCAGATGATATAATCATCAACTCTTCCCGTTTTACTCTCTCTATTCCCTCGCTATAGCGCGGGGTAATTGCCAACTTTTGCGGCATGATCTTTGTCGCTTATGGTTTCACTGGCTGATGTTCTGATATTTGTTGGATTGAGTGCTGCTCTGCCAGCGATACGATACGGAATACGATGTGTTTTTCTATCCGGCTTCTCTTGGGATTATTGATATTGCGGATGTATCACACTCTGCGCAACTCCTTGCGGAGATAATATCGTGGACTAGGTTGGGGAAGAGTAGTTGCTAGTGCTAGGGCAGTTCTTTGACAGTATTGATATTACCTGCGATCAACAGCGGGGTTAGGTTAGCGTGCTACACCATGATGGGGCTAGGCTGAAGATTGCCTGCGACTCGGTTAGCGGGGGATGGATAAATTATCTAGATGCAGTATTGAACCTGAAGAAGGTCGAGGCCAAAATATTCGGTTCCACTTCGATCGGTGGTATTGTCTCAAAGTCGACGAAGGCGTCTCTTCTGCATAATAGAGGTGAGTGTTTCTCGCCGCATCGCTAAAGTATAGATCGAGAGAAATCCCCATAAACGGTTTACGCCCGCTATCTGGCTTAAGCCCTTCATTTTACAATTCTGTTAAGTAAGGAGTTTGTAACCAGGTTTAAAATATTTCTGATTAAAATAATAAGTAACTTTAGATATTTGAATAAAAATAAAAGGTATTATTTAGTGAATAGTTCTGCTGATAACCCCCAGATAAAGTCTCAGTGTGATGTAACTTTATGCTCAAACCTTCCATCATCGGGAGAGACAGTTTGGCATTTGATCGAAAGGCAAATGCAACATCACCCCAGTCGCAAGGCAATTGTTGATGGCAATACGACAATTGATTTCAATCAATTACTTACCCGGTCCAATGTCATTGCGGGTGAGCTTGAAGCTCGTGGTGTAATACCAGGCTCTTTGGTCGGAGTGTGCATGAATCGTTCCTGGGAACTTGTCGCTGCCTTAATTGGTGTGATGAGAGCAGGTTGCGCCTATGTGCCTTTAGATCCGGCATATCCGCGGGATCGGGTTCGATATATGCTGGAACATTCGGGTGCGGTGGCAGCCATTGTGGATGGGGATACTTCAGAAAAATTATGCGAGGGAGTGCGTGAGTTGGTACGGATCGATAGAGTGGGTGCCAAGGCAATCCGCTGCGCAGAGCCGTCCGAAAATGATTTGGCTTATGTTATCTACACATCCGGCTCAACCGGGCGGCCAAAAGGTGTTGCTGTCGAACATAAAAATATTGTCGCTATGTGCCAGTCGATGGACGAATTGTTAAATGAGGAGGAGCTCAAGGGTGTTTTTGCTGGAGCTTCAGTTTGTTTTGACACTTCGGTTATGGAAATTTTTGGCACCCTGTCACTTGGGGGCACGGTAATACTGGGCAAGAATATTCTTGAGCTGACAAAGCTATCTTTAGCAAATCAAGTGAGAACCTGCGTAACCGTGCCCTCGGCAATGCAGACATTGCTGGCAACAGAAAAATTACCTGAGGGGCTGCGTTGTCTCGTTTTTGGTGGCGAGGCGCTGAAGCGATCACTGGTTGAGCAAGTACAGGCTATGGCTCCCGGATTAAAGGTCTTCAATGCTTATGGACCCACAGAAGATACGGTGTATTCCACAATTGCTAAAGTGTCACCTGGCTCAAAAATAGTCACAATCGGAAAGTCCGTACCTAATTCCCGCGCTTATATTTTGGATGACAAAATGCAGCCGGTTTCTCCTGGCGTCGCGGGAGAGTTGTATCTGGCAGGGAGTAAGCTTGCACGGGGGTACTTATACGATGAGGAAAAAACAAAAGAACGTTTTATTGAGCTGGAACCTACCGATTTAATCCCTGATTCACGCTTATATAAAACCGGGGATTTGTGCCAGTGGGCAGAGAACGGAGAAATCGAATTTCTTGGTCGGGTCGATCAGCAGGTGAAGGTGAGAGGATACCGGATAGAGCTTGAAGAGATCGAGTCGACACTCGAATCTATGCCAGGTATTGATGCAGCGGCAGCTGCGGCAGTAGAGGGCGGTATCGGTCAGAAAATGCTCGCCGTCTTTGTTGTGAGCCGGGATGAAAGAGCAACAGACACTTCAATTAAAGAGTTTTTGGCAGAGCGGCTGCCAAAATATATGGTTCCTCAAATCGTAAGGCATCTTGAGGAATTACCACTTTTACCGAATGACAAGCTCGACCGAAAGCAGCTCATAGAGTTGGAAAAGAGCAGCCACCGGGAACAAGGCCTCGATAATAGCAGTGATTCCACTAGTAACCTGATGCAGCGTTTGATGGGTTCAAGGCATGAGCAGGAAGCTACGGTACTGTCGATTATTCAGGGGGAAGTAGCCGCTCTACTTAATATCGGCGATGCCGAACAGGTATCGTCAGAACACTCGTTCACGGGGCTGGGCCTCGATTCACTAACAACATTGGAGTTTGCGCGTCGCTTGACGAACAATGTTGGGCTTACATTACCTCCACAGGCAGTTAACGAGTACGCCACTCCTGAAGCTCTGGCGAGTCATATTATTGACTTGATGAGTAGTGGTATTGGCAGGGGACATAGAAAAAAAGCGCACTCCGTAGCAACAGATTCTCTCGCCGACTTCCAATCACATATTCAGTCCAGCCACCCAACATTCCAGGCCGCAAAAGCGCCTTCCTGGTCTGCGAGGGATAAGAGTAAGCTGGTACAGGAGGTGATGCACATGGTTAACGACCAGCGCAGAAACCCTTACAGCAAAGTGTTGCGTACCGGCAGTGCGACTCGGGGTACGGTTAGCGATGTGTATAACGATGAAGAGCAGGAAGCCATTATCTGGACGACCAATTTATATCTTGGCCTGAATCGGGATCAGCAGGTGATTGAGGAATCCATTGCTGCTGCGAAGCATTTTGGTACTGGCATGGGAACCTCAGCCGCTGCGTCAGGTTTAACGGATCTTCACCTGGCGTTCGAAACGGAATTTGCTGAATTGGTAGGAAAGCCCAGTGCCTGCCTTTTCCCGACTGGGTATACCGCAAATGTCGGAGCGGTTGCCGGGCTTCTTGGCAAAGATGATGTGGTAGTTATCGACCAGCTATGCCACGCATCGATCGTTGACGGTGCCCGCCTTTGCGGGGCAACGATCAGAACATTCCAACACAATAATGACGCAGACCTGGAAGCGGTACTCGAATCGGAAGTGTCTCCTTACCGTACTGTTCTTGTGGTTCTCGAAGGCGTTTACAGCATGGGGGAGGGCGCCGCACCGGTTGCTGAAATTGTGCGTACGGCCAAGAAATATAATGCACTCGTTTTGGTAGATGAGGCTCATTCGTTCGGATTCTATGGCGAAGGAGGCGCTGGCATTTGTGCCGCTCAGGGGATTACGGATCAGGTCGATTTCATTATGACAACCCTGAGTAAGGCGCTTGGGAGCCTTGGAGGTGTTGTGGCGGCGAAGCAGGAATATATCGATCTGTTGCGATCATCATCCAGAGCCTACATTTTCCAGGCTTCGGTCAGCCCTGCCGATATTGCTGCAGCACTCACCGCACTACGCCGCTTGAGATCTGACGACCAATTGAGAGAGCGGCTTTGGGATACCACCCGCTACATGCGCCAGAAGTTTGAAGAGGCGGGCTATGATTTGGGCACGGGAGATGGACCCATTGTCACGCCGCATTTTGGCGACAAAGATAAACTGTTTGCTATTGTGCAGGAACTATACAAGCGCGGTGTTCAAACATCGGCAGTGACTTATCCCATTGTAGAGCCAGGGCGTGGCCGCCTCAGGCTGATCTGCTCGGCGGCTCATACGAAAGAGGATGTCGATAAGACCGTTCAAGCGCTTATCGAGGCAGAGCGGGAAGTAGATGCTCTGTTGGTGCAGACGGAAAAAGAACCTATGGACTTACGCTGGGCGCAGTCTGTAGTGGAAGACTGGGCAGCGATTTTCTCAGCCTATCTTAAACAATTCATGGTGAGTCATTCTGGCCCAACTCCAAATCTGACCTTGGCCGTACATGTCTCTGAGCCATCGGAGCCAGTCAGAATTTTATGTTACGACGGACATGCCACACTGAGTGATCACAATATCTCTGGCTTGCCTTCCTGTTCACTGGTGCTTAAAGATAAGGAGGCAGTTTCTGCACTGCACTCTTCGAATGTCCAGGGGTTACTCCGTAGTATTTCCACTGGAAGCTGTGTATTAAATGGCCAAGTAGAACCTTTTATTTGGTTTATCGCACGCATGGTTGATCTACGGCAGGGTTCAACGCACTCTGCAGACTTTGAACTATGTCAAGAGGAGTCTATTTGCTAGTTGAGTTGTAGAAGTAACCTACCTAATTGGTCCTTCATTAAATTATGAGGGGCCATTATGGAAAGTAGGTTACTGGTTTTCCATCACCCTTCAGTAGGAATCCTGATGTGGTCTGTGCTAGACCTAAAGGTTGGTTAAATATTAATCTCTTCGGTTAATACCATGTTAACGAGGCAGGTGCTAAACTTCCGTCCCAGATGGGCTCAACTCTAATGGGTTGATAGCTGAAATTATGCCTCGTCCTTCAATATACATTGCATAACATCTATGTTTCTGTCTATTTGCAGGTAATCCAGATAATGAGAAAATTATAGGTATTTTTCCTGCCCGATGAACTGCGATAGTCATTTTTGGTTAGTGTAATTAGAGTTGTAAACGAGTCTGATTGATTTTTCTCAAGATCTTCTTCATTCATTTGGTTAAGAGCATTACTGTATTTAAGGGTAAGTATTTCGGTTATGAGTATTACAATCCAAATGCTTGGAGAACTGACTGTTTATCGTGATGGAGAGCGAGTTAGTCTTCCCCGATCTAAAAGGACACGTGCACTTCTTGCGTTCTTGGTTTTGGCCGCCCGGCCGCATCGTCGTGATCGTTTGTGTGAAATATTTTGGGAGTTACCTGATGACCCTAGAGCATCCCTCAGGTGGTCATTAAGTAAAATTCGCCCCATTGTCAATCACTCCGAGACAGAACGATTGATTGCGGATCGAGAGAGGGTGAGCCTAAAGACAGATGACATTGAAATTGATATTAAGTCAATTATGTCTAGGCTCGAAGAATCTGAGTTATCAGCAGATGACCTCAAGACTATCAATTCTGACCTGCAGGAGCCGTTTCTTGAAGGGATAGATTTGCCTGATCAAGAGTTATTCCAGCAGTGGTTGCTTGCTGAGCGGGAGGAGGTAGGGCTTTTGCGTGGCAAAATACTATCCCGCCTCTCAGCTCACCCAGATATCTCACCTCCTGACCAATTGAGGTGGGCGCGCTGCTGGGAAAGTCTTGAGCCTTACAACCCCCTCGCGGCGACTCAGCTACTGGAAAAGATGGATAGGCTGGGGCTTACACGGGAAATGGCGAGTACTAGACCACAATTGGTGGAAAGGTTTAGAAAGGCTGGAATTGCTTGGTCACCGTATAAGCCAGCGGAGGTAGAGACCTGCAATGTTCACACCAATGAACAACTTCTCGAAAGAAAACTTCTTAGCGAACAGAAAATTGAATTTTGTACTGCCTCGGATGGCGCCCGCATCGCGTACGCAACGATTGGTGATGGCCCACCAATCGTAAAGGCCGCTAATTGGTTGAGTCACTTGGAGTATGATTGGGACTCTCCAATTT
This sequence comes from Microbulbifer sp. THAF38, assembly GCF_009363535.1. Classification (NCBI taxonomy): domain Bacteria; kingdom Pseudomonadati; phylum Pseudomonadota; class Gammaproteobacteria; order Cellvibrionales; family Microbulbiferaceae; genus Microbulbifer; species Microbulbifer sp. THAF38. Next base: position 2,687,579 of record NZ_CP045369.1, on the reverse strand, counting down.
GGAGCCCTTTGTTCCGGGAACTATCTATTGACCATCGGTTTATACGCTATGATGAACGTGGAAATGGTCTTTCCGACTGGGATGTTGACAATATCTCTTTTGAATCATTCGTAACCGATCTTGAAACTGTTATTGATGCCTGCGACGTTGATAACTTTACGCTACTTGGTATTTCTCAAGGAGCGGCTGTCTCTATCGAATATGCAGTTAGACACCCGGAAAAGGTAAAGCAACTTATTTTGTTTGGTGGCTACGCAGCGGGCTGGCGGATTGGGGCTACGGAGTCTGTGATAAAAGAGAGAGAAGCGGTAATGACTCTAACTAAAGCCGGCTGGGGGCAAGATAACCCCGCATACCGACAGATATTCTCCTCAACATTTATGCCAAGGGCTAACACTAGTGAGTTGGCTTGGTTCAATGAATTTCAACGCCTAACAACTTCTCCTGAAAATGCAGTTCGCTTTCTTTCTGTGTTTAGCAGCATAGATGTTCGTGATAAACTCAGTAAAGTCACCGTTCCTACATTGGTTATCCATTCTTTGGGAGATCAACGGATTCCGGTAAAAACAGCATGCGATATCGCATCAAGCATTCCAAATGCTAGATTTGTTGGTCTAGATAGTGATGGGCATTTGTTATTGGGGCGTGAACCAGCTTCAAAAGAATTTCTTGAGGAAGTGCGTAAGTTTATCTCGACTACTTGATAAAAGGCTTTTTTATCGGAGCTTTGAGTGCTAGAAATGCTACTGGCTTCTTGATCTCTAGTGAGGCCAAAATCTTATATTGAAACCAAATGTGGCCTGTCTTCAACGGGCCAGGTTTCAAATTAGGTGTGATCAGTGTGAAAGAGTTGTTGTCAGGGGATTTGTGTAAGGGGATTATTAGAGCTAACTATAAACGGTATATTACTATCTTATAATCTGGAAGATGATGAATAGCTGCCTACATATAATATCCAGTGTTCTGGGTATACAGAAGCTTCGCCAAGCCATTTTTCTGACGTCTTTATATTTTGCACGGCTTTAACTAGGGCCTGTCTACACTAATAAATCTGCCTGCAATATGTGAAAAGCTACGAAATAATATAAAAGTCAAATCCAATTTAACAAAGCGATGGAAGTTCTACGGATTCCTTTTAATCGGCGAAATAAGCACTCCGCCTCATTCTGCGTCTTGTACACCTCCCGATCATACACCCACGGCCTCAAGCGGTTAACCTTAGGAGGAACCACCGGAATCATGCCTAGATTCAGCCCCAGTTGCCGTATGTCATTTCCTTCATAAGCTTTATCCATTATGACCTTAGTACCAACTCAATGACAGTTTTCTAGCGCTCTCAGTAGGCCAAGCCCCTCGGGAGTACCACCAATCTGACGAGGTGATGAAGAAAGGGTAAGGGTAGCTGGCAATTACAACGGTGGTTCAAACGATGGTTCAAACGGCAATAGGCTTTAATAACATTATTCTGAGTTGACAGAGGGTATGAAGTTCAGAGCGACAATAGTAAGGCAATGGATAGCCTTATTTTTCAACCTAAGTATATGTATTCCAAGTTAAACCGTAATAAAGGCATTCTGTTTAAAATATATTCTGTTGTTATGTGGTTTATAGGTAAAAAATATAACGCTCATCCTTTGATTAATTTTTATTGAAACACCAACAAACTGGACTTTAATTTTAGGTGGCGTTTACCTATTTGGTGTCATGTGCAGTAGGTGGAGCTATCTTAGAAGTTAGTAATAATAAGCAAAAAGTTTTGGCCGGTTGATTCAGTTACCTATTAATGGATTTTAAAAGTTGTGGGGAAAGCATTAAATGATGTTAAAGATATTGCGAACAACTTCCGGTCTCTCAATATTGGATAGTAATTCTATAAAGGGTAATAAAAGAAATGAATATTCTCTCCTACAAGTGGCAAGATGATATCACCAATGGAGAAGTGGTTATCGAGTGTCAGCATTGTGGAGATCTGTTTGAGTTTAAGATATTCTCAATTCCATGCGGTAAATCTATTGCTCTGACATCTTCACCTTTTGTTAATTTAGTTATGATGGTGTCCGGCACTGCTAATATTACGAATCACCAATCGAATTTTGAATTGAAAATGGGTCAAGTTTGGCTATCAAGTTCGGATGAAGGTTTTCGGTTAGGAAATATCCACAAAGATCAGGATGCAGTTGTAATATGTGTTGGTATTCGTGCAGCAATGCTATCTAGATTCTACGAAAGATACGATAATGCCTTGCTTCATAAAAAACAGGCACCCAATATGATGAAATCAGTTCAACCTAGGGGTGAAGTACCTATTATTTTCCCAAGTTGTAAGTTGACAAAGCTAACGTTAGATTCATTTAGATTGTTTGGTCAGTTGGATAATGATGGATTAAATGCTCTGAAGTTAGAGGAATTATTACTGCTTAAATTGAATAGTGATCATGGGAAGATACTGGCTAATGAATTGCTTAATCAGGTAAACCCAGAGCAGGAAGCTTTTAGGAGGTTTATGGAAGTCAATGTTACTAAAAATTGGTCTTTGGCTGATTACGCTAAGCAGATTGGTATGAGCCTGACTTCATTTAAGAATATGTTTAGTCAGGTTTTTAGGGGGGGCTCTCCAAAATCATGGGTTAACGAAAGGCGCCTCCGATACGCGGATGTTCAATTGCGCACTACAAGTAAACGGTTAGTGGATATTGCGTTGGAGAGTGGTTTTTCTAGTCAGTCGTATTTTACACAATTATATAAGTCAAAATATCGTATTTCACCTTCTCTGGTAAGGAAGGAGTGTGTTTCATGGGTTTAAATGTTTTTTGCGCACTGAATTGCAGTGTAAATAACATCAGTAGTTATTATGCGATTTAAATTATGAAATAGCTTTTGCTATATATTCTTGGATCAGATGGCTTAATTGGTGGGAAGACGCTACAGTTTAAGGGTCGCAGAGCCATCTGGTGACACTGGTTAGGCGAGCCTCCAAGTTGTTGATTGATCGCAGAGTGCCACTACAACACTTCCTCCCGAGGATAAAGGAGTTTGGCAAATTACCTCAAATACCTATTGAGGAGGCGATGCTCTAATGCAACATCAGGCTACGGTAAAGTGATAAATAACCAAATAACCAAATAACCAAATAACCAAATAACCAAAGTCTCTAGAGATTTTTGTCAGATAGCACTACCACTTGTATTGGCAACGTAGCTTTACCACTATCCCTCACTCCTCGTAACGGATTTCAGTAATAAAATAAGTCTGCCACTTTTCTCCCAGACGAATATCTATCTCATCATCAAGCCTGCGCCCTAGCAGTGAACGAGCCACAGGAGAGTCCATGGAAATCAGGCCGGCCTTTACATCAAACTCATCTGGCCCAACGATTCTATAGCTTACGACTACCCCTTCTTCATCTTCCAACGTGACCCAGGCACCGAAGAAGACTTTTTCGCGGTCTTCCGGGATCTGGTCAACTACGGTGATTTCTTCCAAGCGCTTGGTCAAAAACCGCACACGGCTGTCAATTTCCCGCAGGCGTTTCTTGCCGTAGATATAGTCGGCATTTTCTGATCGATCCCCCAGCTTGGCGGCGTCACTGACCGCCTGGGTGACTCTGGGGCGCTCTTCCTCCCAAAGGAACTTTACTTCGGCGCGCATACGACGCGCGCCCTCCGCAGTGATATAGCGGGAGCCGCGCGGGCGCGGCGGTCTCCATCTTCCCATGGTGTTATTGGCTTCCTCTCAAGGTCTGGGATGATTGATTACAGGTTTTCAATGGTAATACCGGGGCCGGTTTCTGCCAGGGGAAAGCCGAAAATACGGCTGTAAAATTCCAGTTCTCCCTCCAGGGCCATTTTAATGCTGTCTCCACTGCGGAAGCCGTGCCCTTCATTGGCAAAGGTGATATAGGCAACCGGGATACTGCGCTCTTTAAGGGCTTTAACCATGGTTTCCGCTTGGTTTGGTGGTACCACCTTGTCTTCCATGCCCTGGAAAAAAATCACCGGGCAGTTCAGCTGCTCTACATGATGAATAGGAGAGCGTTGCTGATAGATCTCCTCAGCAGATGGCCAGGGGCCTACCAGCTTGTCCAGGTAGCGGGATTCAAACTTGTGGGTGTCTTTGGCGAGGCTACTCAATTCACCGATTCCATAATGGCTGGCTCCGGCTTTGAAAGTGTTGTGAAAAGTCAGCGCCGCTAATACGGTATAACCGCCTGCGCTGCCACCTTTGATCAGCAGTCGCTCAGGATCTGCCAGGCCCTGATTGACCAGGTATTCGGCACCGGCACAGACATCTTCCACATCATAGATGCCCCACTTATCGGTAAGGCGATCGCGGTATTTGCGGCCATAACCAGTGCTGCCGGAATAGTTCACATCCAGAATGGCGAAGCCTCGGCTGGTCCAATACTGTACTTTCAAATTGAGGCCGGCGGAGGTGGCTCCTGTAGGACCGCCGTGGCTAAAAACAATAAGCGGGGGTTTTTCTCCCTCAGGTGCCTTGAAGTCTGGGTTCTGCGGTGGATAGTAAAAGCCGTGTACCTCCCGCCCATTGACATCGAAATTGATTGCTTGGGCACGGGAGAAAAGTTCAGCGGGCAATTCACGGTGGTTACTGCTGGCGATAACCTCAAGCGTCTCACTTGCTTGGTTAAAAGAGACGATTGCAGGGAAGCTGTCACTTGCGGCGGCGATCATTATCGCTTTGCCACTTTCACAGCGCAGACTCTCGATATCGCAGTAGGCGTGCTCGATCAGCTGGTGTTCGCCAGTACGGGTATTCAGGATGGCTAGGTACCAAAGACCATTCTCGGTGTAGGTACAGAGAATTTCCTCGGCACTGATAAAGCCATAAGTGGACATGCCAAACACCCACTGCGGGGTGGCAAATTCAGCATCCTTTTTCCACAGAGGCGTATCTTGTCCCAGCTTATATAAATTCCACCAGTTGTTGCGGTCGGAGACATAGTAAAGCTCTCCCTGCGGCGACCACTGGGGCTGGAAGATGGATTCGTTATCTCCGCCAGCCACTTGCGTAATCTCGGTGATTTCTCCCTGTTCATTCAAACTGGCCTGGCACAGCTCGGTGCCGTCCCAGGGGAGGTTGGGGTGATGCCAGCGTAAGAAAGCCAATTGATCCCCGTTGCTGTTCAGGGTGGGGTTTGAGTAGAAGTCTGCTCCCTCAACCAATACCTTGGGCGCTGTAGACAGAGGCGCCTGCAAGTCGATAGAGATAATCCGTGCTCGTGCCTCCGTACCCTGAGCGTGACCACTGTCGTCTTCTTCAATACCAATGAGGCGATTTCTTTTTATATCGAGGTGCAGATCCGCATAGCGGGATTCGTTTACTGGGGTGATGGCTTCGGGCAAGTTACTGCCGATCTCCATACGGTAAATACGCTGATCTTCCGCCAGCACAAAATACAGGGTGTCGCCGTGAACCAGGTAGCTACCACCGCCGTATTCGTGCGCCTTAGAGCGAATACTCAGTGGGGCGGGCGTGAGGTCGCGCCGTCCATTTTGCGGACAATATTGCACCAGAACATTGCGCCCCTTTTCTGAGGGGCGCGACTCTAGCCAGTAGTAACGCCCATCCACCAGGCTGGCTTCCGCAAGGCGCACACTGCCTTCTACTAATAGTTCTGCGTTGATCGCGGACTTCCAGCTGCCATAAGGGGTGGAGATTGTCTTGGGGTTATTACTCATCGGCTGCCAGTTTCCTTAATTAGATTTTTTCGCATTCTGCCGGGCCTGTTTTGACGACACAAGGTGCCTTTTTACAGGAAGAGGCCTATGTTAGTCTCTAGGGAACCAAGCAAGCGCTTGGTGTTGGGGTTTGATACCACCCCACAACAAACCCAAAGTATGGATGCGGCTCTGGGTATCTCGCGCAGGGTTGAAGCGCAGATACTGAGAGCATGGCAATCAGCGGAATTCGGCAAAGCTTAGTGCGCCGAATCTAAAGCGGCCCAAATAAAGATAATTCAGGAGAGCCTGCGATGTCCGATGAAGTGGTAATCACCTGCGCCCTAACCGGGGTGCTCACCAATCCGCAACAACACCCGGTTCCGGTAACGCCGGAAGAAATGGCAAACTCGGCTCGCGAGGCCTTTGATGCCGGGGCTTCGGTAATGCATGTGCACTTTCGGGTTCAGGAGCCGGGCAAGGGGCATCTACCCAGCTGGGACCCGCAAGTGGCGTTGGAGATAGCCGATGCCATCCGTGATAAGTGCCCCGGCGTACTTTTAAATTTCTCCACGGGCACTATTGGCCGGGACCAGTGCGGCCCGCTTGAGTGCTTGCGTGCCGGTAAGCCGGAAATCGCCGCCTGTAACGCTGGCAGTTTGAATTACTTGAAAGCCCGCTCCAACGGCAGCTGGGCCTGGCCGCCGATGGTATTTGATAATCCGGTGGACAAAGTAGAGGAGCTGCTGGCGGTCTGCCGCGAAACGGGTACCAGGCCTGAGTTCGAGTGCTTTGATGTGGGTATCGTCCGTTCCGTAGGTATGTATGCCGATGTAGGGATGGTGGATAAGCCCAACTACAACCTGGTGATGGGGGTGGCTTCCGGTATGCCTGCCGATCCGGAGTTGTTGGCATTGCTGCCTAAATATATGCATGCGGACAGCTTGTGGCAGAGCACAGTGATTGGGCGTGAGGATATCTGGCCGGTGCATCGCAAGACCGCTGAATTGGGGGGCCATTTACGCACTGGGGTGGAGGATACTTTCTATTTGCCCGGTGGCGAGCGCGCCTCTGGCAATGGCCAGCTGATTGAGGCTTTGGCTGTGGTCGCCGAAGAGTGTGGCCGCAAGGTGGTCTCTCCAGAGCGGGTGCGGGAAATCTTCTGCTAGCGCATTATTCCGTACACAAATTAGAGCGGCGCTATCGGTGTCGCCTAATTATCCCTCGGGAATTGTTTTCCTTCCGGTTCTCCATCGCTTTCTAGGGCTCAAAGTGAGTTTTGAGCGCCTTTTTTTCTTTAGTCTTCTAAGCCTGCCTGGATTTCTCAGGTGCTAGCAAAGAAGGCGTTTTTTTTCCTCGATGTCTGTACTTGGCCTGCATGGTTATCCGCCAGTTAGCACGGCAGTGGCTGCTAGTCTTTAGTGGGAAAAGCCGTTTCCAGCCGTTGGCCGATCAATAAAAAACAGTCTGAAGCAGGGAGCAGTGGATGCAAGAGTTGTTGGACCGAATAATCAGGGCGATTGATTGGGCCAACCGGCTTTTGTGGGGGGGGATTGAAGGGGAGTGGTGGCTCGGTGTCCTGATTATAGCGCTGCTGCCCATTGGCCTTTACTTCTCTATCCGCAGCCGTTTTATCCAATTCCGTCACTTTGGCCATATGACCATGGTAATGGTGCGCGGTATCCACAAAGATCATCCGGGCTCAATTTCCGCTTTCCAGGCATTTGCCACCAGTGCCGCCGCTCGAATTGGCACCGGCAGCCTGGCGGGCGTTGCTGTGGCCATTACTGCTGGAGGGCCTGGGTCGGTTTTTTGGATGTGGATGGTGGCTTGGCTCGGCATGGCCACCAGTATGGTCGAAAACACCCTTGCACAGGTTTACAAAGAGAAAGGGGAGCAGCCGGGAACCTTTCGAGGAGGGCCGGCGTACTACATCAATAAAGGCCTAGGCCCTAACTGGAAATGGCTCTCGGTGAGTTTTTCCCTCTTTTTGCTGTTGTGCTACGGCTTTATTTTCAACTCCATCCAGTCGAATACCATGGCTACGGCCCTCAATGACGCCTGGGAAATCAACCCCATGTTGGTGGGGGTTGTAGTGGCCGTAACCGCGGCCATTATTGTATTTGGAGGTATCCGTTCCATCGCTCGCTTTGCTGGAGTGGTAGTGCCTTTTATGGCCATCGCTTACTTAACTGTGGCAATGGTGGTTTTACTGATGAATCTGGGAGATTTGCCCAAGATTCTAGGTGCGATCCTGAAAAATGCATTCGGCCTAGAGCAAGCCGGAGCGGGGGCCCTGGGGGCGGTGGTGTCCAATGGGATTAAGCGTGGTCTCTTTGCCAATGAAGCTGGGCTTGGGTCTTCACCGAATGTTGGCGCGGCAGCAGATGTTAAGCATCCTTTGGTGCAGGGCTATGTGCAAATGGCCTCAGTTTTTTTGGATACCATTGTTATCTGCACCTGTACCGCGGCGATTATTTTAGTTGCTGATGTCTATATGGTGGGTAATGTGGAGGGGGTTAAGCTGGCTCAGGATTCCCTCGCGAGCGAGGTGGGTTCCTGGGGAACTGGTTTTGTGGCCTTTGCACTGCTGTTCTTTGCCTTTACCTCGATTATTGGTAACTACTATTACGGCGAGACCAATATTTTTTATCTTTACCACACCCCCGTTTCTATCTTTTGTTATCGGATAATTTTTTTATTGTTTATCTTGTTTGGAGCCTGGGTTTCCTACAGTGGAAGCACCGAGAATTTCACCCTGCTTTGGCGGATGGCAGATGTCGCTATGGGATTTATGGCTTCGACCAATATATTGGCTATTACCCTGCTTTCCGGTGTCGCCTTCAAAGTATTGGGGGATTATGAGGCACAACTTAACAGGGGGGTGAAAGAGCCGATATTTGATGCCCGGAAATGCGACATTAAGGGGATAGACCACGAAGTGTGGGATCGAGATTAAGTGCACTGCCCGCAGAGTACTGGTCTCACGGGCAGGTTGAATAAAAAAAGTTAATATTAGAGAGCAGGCTTTTGAATTGCTAGATAGAGGATAAAACCAACTTGTACTATTGCCAAAACCGATGCAATCATACGGGTGCGCTGAGACGCAGACTGGCGAAGTGCGAAGAAACCGGCAATCACATAACCGAAAACCAGTCCGATCTTCACTGCGAGCCAGTGAAAAACAGCCGGGTTCCAGCTACCAATAATAACCAGAGCTATAGCAGCAGATAACAGCAGAGTATCATTGGCGTGAGGCATCCATCGCAGGAAGGTCTTTCGCCAATGCGTCTTACCAGAGAATTCCATTCCCATCCGCAACAGAAAAAGGGAGATGCTAAGCACTGCAGCGGTGATATGGGTATGCTTAATTAGTGTGTAGGTAAACATTATATACGGCTAATGAGTAAATTCTAATAAATGCAGTTCTTGGAAACGGTGTAAAGATCACTGGGTTTGCTAAGAGCGCAGTTCAAGTCGTTGCCGATGATAACGGCCCTTCGCAATGCTATGCAATAGTGAGTTAAGAGGGCGAACCCATCGCTCTGATTTTTTTGGTGGGGATGACTGATTCAGCGGAAGTTTAAAAGCGAAAGCTGGAAAAATTTGCACATCCTTGTGCCGGGCTAGCCTGATCCATTCTTTTAATGTTAACGGCAGGGTTAGTTCAAGTTGCCGATGCGCCCATACTTCATCCTACGGGGAACATTGTGCTCGGCACGTATCATATTCTCATTGATGGCTAAAAGGTCATTGGGGACATTATTCTGGTCATCACTCAGGCCTACTGTGGCTATCTCTTCTTTCGGCTCCATAGACCCTCCAACCCAAATCCAGCCTGCGGTTCTGGTTGTGATCATATTATTGAGATTGGACACTGTCGTATTGTTATATACGAGGTTGTTGCCACCATTGGTAACCCTGGCCATAAGCAGTCCATTACCTTGCTGACGGAATACACTATTCATGGGATTTTGCCTTTGGTCGGCAAGGTAGGTGGAATTGGTAGCGCCTGAAAGATGTAGGCCACGGTTACAGCGGTCGGCGTGCACCAGCTCATGGGCCAGCGTAATATAGCTTGGGCAGTTGCCCATAACTACAGTTCCGTTATTGGTAAGATTGGCTGTTTGAAAAACATTGTTATTCCACATAACTACGCCACTGGCGCCGGTGCTCATCACTTTCGCCATAAAGCCCTGGTCGGCACTTATCAAGGGAATATAACTCTTGAATCCACTCCAGATCTGGTCTTTCAGCCATTTATCGGGCCTGAATCCCAGCGCATGATGTTCGGTAATTCGTGTATCGTGGCGGCTGGCAATCAGGCGTCTTACCAGTGTTGTGCTGTTGGCCCTGAGACCAGCAGCGGTCAGAATGCCCGCGCCTTCACTCACCCGTAACACATTGCGACCACCGGTACGATATTTCTCGGAGGTGTAGGCAAGAGCAGTGCCAACTCCGCCTAACAGGGTGTTAAGCGCCGTTCTCACCTGGGTAATAAAGACGATGTTATTTGAATCAATACAGAGTCCCATTTTTATTCTCCTTATACTTCATGGCAGATCTTGAAATAAGAGCTTTTTGGTGTGGAAAAATTGGGAATACAAATTCCCATTGTGAATTTTCTGAGGGAGTGAGGGGTGTCCGTTTTAGAGCAGAGGGCCGAAGGCGGGAAGGGGATTGAGAGCTCTATATGCCCAGTTATCCCACCACTCTGAGCGGAGAAACGATTCTGCTTCTGGAGCAGAAAATACAGCTTAGCCAGTACATCCATTGATAATTGACCAAGAGCAAGACTTATTTGGCACTTATTCAAACCTTACTAACATTTGGTACAAGTTGCCATACTTTTGTAAAATTTTATTTTTATTCAAAAAATATTTGCTTAGTGCTGGGTTTTCTTATTGTTGGTTGATGTTTTTGTGGGCAGGGTGGTCGGTTAAGGGGGGCGATACTGTAGGCGTAATACTTGATCTGGACGGGTGGGCTCTTTGTTCAATAAATTTTGATTAGAAATTTTATTTCTATGTGAAGTGCTGCATCGTGGTATTGCCAGCTGTTTCTTTCGGTTCTCGGTGAGTGCGCTTTCTTGGTAGTGATTTTTAATTGAAGCTAAGCTTGTGATGTTGGGCGGGTTGATAAAAGAGGTAGATAAAGTTGTTCATTTAAAATGTGAGGGGCTAGTAAAAATATAGTGGCGAAGAGGAGTTGGTTATAATTTGACTCTATATAATTGTTTGTTAATCAGCTTGCCTTACGTAATTGTTCCAGGTTTACAAAATGCTCTTGTGGCATCTCCTTCTCTTACATAATGACCCTGAATTAATGGCGTCATGTAATTAACAAAAACAAGACGTTTATGAATATAAGTAGCCTTTGTCTAGGCTGAAGTGAAACTTGCAGGTAACTTTGAGCCGTTGCCTCAGGTTATCTGTGCTCGATTGATATTCTTGAACTCTCTCACATGTTAAGTAGACTTAACCGCTTCGACTGGCCGTGAAACGAGATTGTTTACGGTCAAGTGAATACAAGGCTTATTAAAGGATAAGGTGACATGCTAAAGGCAGAATATCATGAGCGCGGCCCAGTGCCCCAAGATGTGATTGAAGCGGTTTCATTTAGTGAGCCGGAGCTGAAAGAGGGGCAGGTATTGTTGGAAATGCTGGCCACACCCATTAACCCCTCAGATGTACTCACGCTGACAGGTGAATACGGCATGTTGCCGCCTTTGCCTGCCGTCGGTGGGAATGAGGGGGTTGCCAAGGTCGTCAAGCATGGTCCAAATGTGACGGGGCCAGAAATAGGTCAAACTGTCTTGTTACCTGTTGGCAGTGGCACCTGGGCTAGTCATATGGTGGCGGATGCCAAAGGGCTTATCCCTCTGCCAAATGAGGTAGATCCCATACAGCTCTCTATGATCACTATTAACCCCCCCACGGCTTACCTCTTGCTCAGTGAGTTTGTCGACCTGAAAGAAGGGGATTGGGTGATTCAAAACGCAGCAAACTCTGCAGTGGGAACCTATCTGACCAGCTTGGCAAAAACTCGAGGCCTTAAGGTAGTTAATGTTGTTCGCAGATCCTCACTGATCGAGCCTATGCTGGAAGCTGGTGCCGATGTAGTACTGGTGGATGGTGAGCAGGAAGGGGAGAGCCTTGCTAAAAGGGTTAAAGCTGCAACCGGAGGTGCTGAGATTCGCCTGGGCATAGATGCCGTCGGGGGAATGGCTACTGCTAGATTGGGCGAGGCCCTTAGTGACGGCGCCACGCTGGTAAACTATGGCGCCCTGAGTGGTGAACCCTGTCTCCTCGCGCCAGGAGTGATCATCTTTAAAGATATTACTGTACGCGGATTTTGGCTGGCCAAGTGGTTTGCTAATGCTTCCCCTGAGCGACAGCAGGAAGTTTTTGGAACGATTACCAAGTTGGTCGCTGAAGGTAAATTGGCAGCACCGGTACATGCTACTTACCCCCTTAGTGATGTGAAGGAAGCAGTTAAAGTCGCTGCGGCGGGTGAGCGCAATGGCAAGGTTCTTTTAACTGGTGAGTCGCTGAGCGTTTAAATCACGAGCATTTGTCTGGACGTAAAAGCGCCCTCTTACCTGTTGGTGCCCTTTGGGGGCACCATACAACAGGAATTTCGGCGGTAGCTCTAACACTTTAGGTTATCCAAACTTTACATCCTAGCCGGCTGGTTAAGATCTCTTCGAAGAAATCAAGAATCTATAAAGTATAGCTTTCTAAATGAATAATGCGTAAATAGGCTATTTGCGCTAAGAAAGCCCGCTAAATTAAATACTTCACCAGCTGCTCAGATCTTCTGTGTCCTCTTCCCAGGAGCTAGTAGCCTCCCGCTCTATAGTACCGGTAACAACCTGGCTGCCTTCTTCCATTTTGGAAAGCTCCAGATTATCCATAAAGTCCCACAAAGGAGATTTGCTAACGCGTAAGGCTTTTTCACTGGGAATATGATATGGAGGCCAGAATTGGCTGGGGATGTATGCAATATGTAGAAGATGCTTGTCTGATAAGTGGGTATATAGATTGAAGCACCAATTTACGCCTAAGTTTCCATCAATTATTTCGTACCAGTTCCTTCCCCTGATTCTATATCTTTGGATCTCATCGGGACTCCAGGCACTGAAGAAATCTTCGCTTCCTAGTCCTTGTAAGTGATCTAGGTCACTTTTATGCTTGTTGAATATAAATTGCTTCAACTGATTTTGATCAGTGAGGTCAAAGATTCCAGATTTGGAAGATTCTCGGACTTGAATCACCAAGAGCTTGAATGAAGCGGTTCCTACAATCCAGGCATCCTCTGGCCCCACGTCTACGCTGCAATCAGCGCTAACAGAATTTAGCTTAAACCAAATATAGGGACTTTTATTGCCCCAAAGTGGCTGTCCACCATAAAATCTTGGATAGCTGTCTTCATTGTAGATAGGCGTAGTGTATGGGGCATAATAGTTGGCTCCATAGATATGCTTAACTAACTTTCCCGTAAAAGAAAGGTGCCAGTCGCCTAAGTCGTAGTGGTGTACGGGGGGCGCATCAAAGGGTAACCAATAAATATCATCAAGTTGCTCAATAACAGGGCGGCTTAAGTCCAGTGAATCTACTTTAGCCATACTTAACCCCATCCATCTTTGAAGTTTTTTGCAAATTTTATAGCCGCATCTGCAAAAGTACGATTATTGTCAATGCTATTAATATATTTGTTTTGATAATAATTGCTGCCCCCCTGTATCATTTTGTCAAACTTAGTCCAGGAGGCGTCCATTTTCTGTAGACCAATTACAGCGCTATTACCATCCTTCACTTGATGCACTTTACTGGCTATATCATCTAGGCTATGCCTATAACTGGTCTTTTGCGTTTGTGCACCTACAGCTTCAACATCCCGCATCAAAAGCCCAAGGTTTTCTCGTGGGTTGACAAAATAAAAACAGTGCTGTAGTAGCTTTTTCCCCCCAGCTAACTGTTTAAACTCCTTCAAGGTGCGGTGTAGCATCTTGGCACCTTCTCCGAAAACATACCAATGATGCTTTAAGGTTTCATCTCTCTCATCCCAGGGTAGCGATTTATATAGCAAACGGGCAAGCTCTTGAGGTCCGGCGTCTGGTCCAGAAAGTTTCTGAACTCCTGTTTTCCATACCCCGAATTCATCGATGAGATAGCTAGGGGCATAGTGGAGAAAGAAACTGTTGTTGAGTTGACTTGGTTTCGCATTTCCTGTGGTCTTTAAGTAGTCACCATATACATTCGCGGTAGACAATGCATCATATTTAGTACCATCAAAGAAAGCGCCAATTGCCCCAATTACTGTAGGAATATTGTCATCTTTAATCGAGCTTAGCCTCCATTCATTATTCTTAAAATTTGATAGATAAAAACCTGCCGGTAGAGATTCTCTACCCGATTCTCCATTGGCTCGCTTGAGCTCAGTGATATAAACACCAGGACCTCTATTATGACTATTGCCCTCTTGATATACGATATAGGTAACCTGTACACCTCCTATATATTCGCGATGTTCAAAGCCATTACTTTGGTTGCTGTCAGAGGTAATCCCAGCAGCGGGACCCTTGAGCAGATTCATTTGATTTGCCGTTTTTATGCCTGCCTCCGAATTGAGGTCGATTAAATCAATAAACCGGGGAAGCAGCTTTGGATCGATAAAGACAGGCTTTCCATTTTGACCTTTAGTTTTTTCGTGGAAAAAGATAAAACTTGTGTAATCCGTATTGTGAGGGTTAGCCATATATTCTCATCCCTGATAATTGTTCACCTTAGTGCTTAGGCACTAAATCTATTACGTGATCATATCATAGAAAGATCTTATATCCGCCAGCTTTTACTGTCGCCCAAGAGTGTTTTTGTGTGATTTGCTTCACACAGGGAAAATCTGGTACGCATGTAATATTTGGATTAAGGGTGGCAAGTTGAATGCCTTATTTAGGTGTAAGTGGCTGTAATTTTTATTGTTGAGAATAACCTTGACATAGTTATTTGTGAGGAGGGTGTCTGTGTCTTTACTGGCTTGTGCTTATTTTTTAAACTCTTAATTTCTCGCCTTCTTGGTAATTTGTTTTTGTAATTTTTCGGTACGTGTTTATTGTTTTGAAAATGGTTTGCTATTATTTTTTTGTGTAGAGAATCTACTGTAAACAGTTGCTTGCTACTTCATCTAAGTTCTATTTCTTTCCCATAGCTGGTTTTATGGAAAATATGAGGGTGTATATTAAGATGGTGCTCATCGGTGAAGTTGTTGACCTGATTTTTTTGGCTGGTTTGCAAATCCGAGGTTTAAGTTTGTTTTTCTGTTGAGATGTAGATTCTGTTTTTGTTTGGCTTGTTAGTTTGAGATTCTAATAAAATAATAAATTAGTTTGGCCCGTTAAGGGCAGGGTAGTTTTCTTCTGCTTGCCGGTGCGATTCAAAATATGGATTTACGTGCAGATCAGTTATTCGGCTTGCAGGAGTTGCCACTGTTATCATTTAAGTATCGCTCATATGGTCTAATTGAGAAGATTCTATTGGAGGTTTGTTTTCTTTTGGTATTAATTATGGGATTTTATTTTTGGTGTTCATAACCGGTCAGTCAGGTTTGATTTGGCTCTATGAATTGATTGTCGGTTTGGTTAATATCTAATAGCTCTGACTTGGGGGCCGCGGTCTTTTATAGGGCAAAATAAAAATAAATATTAACAATAATGTCACGATAGTGACACAGGTCTATTATGATAAGAAAAAACCAAATGGCCCAAGTGTCATCTTTTGGGCGGTTAGTGATTTTCATAACAGGCCTGCTTCTGGCCTCAGTTGTTAAATCGACTACCACTCAGGGTGTTATGCAATTATCCCTGCAAGAACAGTTGGATAAAGATGTCCCTTTCAATCATTCCCAATGGGTGGGTACCCACAACTCCTACAATGCGCGTGAGTGGGATAGTGCTTATTGGGCTGATCCCAATCAGGATATATCGATCTATGACCAGCTAAACTCCGGTGTGCGAGAGCTTACCTTAGATGTCGGTGATTACGGAACATTCCTTGGGGAAAATCAATTACGGTTATGTCATGGTATCTGTGCTGGTGGTGAAAAGAAATTTCGCAGGGGGTTGGAAAGCATTGTTCGGTGGTTGGAGGAGGGGAATCTTCAGTCAGTGATAATGCTAAAGCTTGAAATTAACTCCGATCATTATGGCCAGATAGCAGACCAGTTACGTGGTGAGTTGGGCAACTATCTTTATGAAGCTAATCGCTCAGGTGGGGGCTCGAATAGCTGTGTGGGTTTGCCGGTGGATTCTATAAGTAAGCAGGATGTGTTGGATGCCGGAAAGAATGTAATTGCTATTAATACGGACTCCGTATGCCCGCAGTCTGGAAGGTTTAGATCTGTGGTTCATTTGGGCCTGCAATATAGGAATTTCTATAAGGATAAATTTAGCAAGCCGTCTGATTCTAACGCCTGTGAGCTGATAACATCTGATGTTAGGAAGCAAATGACCCGGCTGCATGATCCAAGCACCCTCTATGGTATTGGTAGCGGTGGTAAAGGGCCGCAAGACAAAGAAATTACCGAATCCAATGTGAGTGGCTACCTCTCCTGTGCCCTTAACATTTTTGAGATGTTCTGGTTCAATGGAGATGGTAGTGCGGGGCACCTTGAGCCTGACGATTTGCTCTGGTCTTGGGAGAGCACAGAGCCTAATAACTGGCGTGGCAATGAGAATTGTGCTGTTTCTAAGGCTAATGGCCGTTTTAATGATGTCCCTTGCCTAAATAGTTATCATTTTGCGTGTCGTGATGGAAACGATTGGAAAGTTACTTTCACTGAGGCGGACTGGTCCCAAGGAGAGGCAGCCTGTACTTATGAGTATCCAGGATCTGTTTTTGATGTTCCCTACAATGGTTATGACAATGCACGCCTTATGAAAGCCAAGAGAGCAGCCGGAGTTTCTGTGGTTTGGTTGGCTTACCATGACCAAAACAAGGAAGGTGTATGGCAGCGAGGCTCTAAAAAATAATATAATAGTTAATCGCCAATAATTAGGGCTGTGATTACTTTTTATTCTTTGCCATAAAAAGTGCAACACAGCCCTGAATTCTAATAGAGTGTTCAGAAAACCTACTTTGTAAAAATTCTTCTAAATCTTCCTTGCAGTCTTGGGTGTTAGAGAATATTCCCTTCTTATTGTAAAAGGCCATCAATTTTTTGGCGATAGCACTTTTGTGTACCCCCTCATGTAATAGTGTAGAGCCGAAGACGATGCCGTGATCTGAAAGTAGTGTATTAAGGTGGTCGATCGCTATAAGCTTTTCTGAAAGTCTGCCCGGCAAGCAGTGGAACAAGTAGTTGAGAGAAATGGAGTCAAAAGGCTCTACTTTGCTAGGCATTTCATCGAGAACATTTGTGCGAAACTTTATAGGCTTATATCTTTCCACTCGTTTGGCGGAAACATCTAAACAGTTCTGGTTCAAATCCATAAGTCCCAGCCTAACCTGAGAAGATGGGAAGCGACATTTATCCATAAAGTAGCCGGTACCAACACCCACATCCAAATGGTTTGCACTGGCGCATTGATCGAATTGCTTAAGAATTATTGGGGTTGGACAGTGCCAGATATAACGATTTGACAAATAAAGCACCCAAAAATCATAGAGCCATAAATGTGTCTTGGAATATACGGCTTGGCCTTGCCAGACCTCTTTGCTAATTGTCACGATGCCCTCCAAGATATTTAATTAGATAATTTGTGATGGGCTCATCATTAATTGGGTCAGTGTTCACTCTGGCCTAATTTTTATCTTTAAACCTTAACGTTTCTATCAGGTAGGGTCAGAGTGGCGTTAAAGTTATCTCGACTTCTCCTGAGTAGGTTCTTTGAGTTTACTCATCAACGTTATGCCTTTGTATTCTTTAATGACAGTATCTATAGCCTGAATTCAGCGCCATTTTTGTTCGGTTTACATCCTCATGGCTATACTAGCTTGCGTCTGTACCAACCCTTGATAGATTAGTTAACTCCAATTCGAGAATGCAATATATGAAGAGATCAGTACGCTAGCCGCCCTTTTTTGAAGAAGAGGGGGTAGCGCCCCGTGAGCGAGCGCCATCGATTGATGTGGTTGAAGAATATGCTCGCCTACTTGTAAAGGCAACTGTGCCTGGATTCGATCCAAGTGATATTGCTCTAGATAGCGATAATCTTCTGATCCGGGGTGAGCATAAATAGAATCATGAGATCAAGAAAGATAAGCCTATTGGCATAGCGTGTACCAGAGGAATGCATTGTAGACGCTTCCACCTTCTAGGGGTCGCCGACCCAGTGAATATTTCTGCCAAAGTTAAAAAGATGGTGTTTGAACGGTAAGTATCGATAAGCGTGAGGTTTATAAACCTAAAAAGTTACTATTCAGTAATTGCCTGCATGTAGTCTGGCGGATGGCTGTTGATTTTCGATGGATTTAGTTCCTATTTGCAACGGTCCAGCAAAAATTGCTTATCTCTTTACCTCTTAGATTTGAGTTCCACTTTTTTTACTTTCATATCTAGGGCTGGTTTTTATCTGCATTACTGGTTAATGCTCAGTACCTAGCTGTCAGTTTGCTAGTGCGTTTAACTGTAATTTTCAAATTTTATGAATTGTTGAGGAAAAGATGATTTTACTTAGATCTTATGTTGGATGTATTTGTCTTGTCCTAGTGGCTACTTTTTCTTTTTTGAGTCCTCCGCTGTATGCAAGGTATTTTGTTATAGATGAAGATAAGCAGTCTGTATTTGGTGAGCAGACCTTTACTTTGATTGAATACCCAACTTCCGATGAGTCTTTTAGTCAGCCGAGCTATACACAAATTTCCATGGCGCCTGGAGATACGGAGTATGTTTACGTCGCCACATTAACTCATGGGGTTATTGCCTATCGTTACCAGGTAGCAGACAAAGTGGAAGGAGGGTTTGAGGATGATTTCTTGACTGCCGTATCTGGATCTGTGTTTGAGAGCACCCGAAATCCCCTTAACGGGAAGTGTAATGAGGGCAATCCAGGCCGGTCTCCAGGAGATAGTTGCCATGGTGCGATTGGTATGGCGTTCCACTATGACCCCAATGCGATCAATTCACAAACGGGCCTTCCTGGAAAGGTCTTTATGTACCTAGCCCCTACCGTGGTCTTACACAATAGTGGTGGTAGTGACTTCTTTCAGAATATTATCCGGCTCAGTGATGATGATGGGGATCGTATCTGGGGAGAAACCCAGGCCGAGGGGAATGCGGTCGATGAGGTGCGCCAGGTAATTGCCGAATCCTTAAGTGTCGCCCATCACCAAATCCAACACTTGCATGTCAGTGGTAACTCTCTCTTTATTTCTCTGGGGTCAAGAGGTGATACGCAAACCAATGAGCATGCTTATACGGCAGCCGTTTTATTTATTGAAAATCTACTGAAGCTGGAAGATACCGCAAGTTCAAATATTGCTTGGTTCGATATTGGAGGTGATTTGGCCCCTGACAGTTTTGGTAGTCATGCTGAATATCTATCGGCACTGCGTCAGGAGCATGACCGTGATATTCAGGTGTTTACCAGCGAGGATACCGGGAAGATACGTAGCTACGCCCAGGGATTACGCAATCCATTTGGATTGGCTGCAGATTCTCAAGGAAGCTTGTATACCACAATGCATGCAGTAAATGATGCTTCTTCAATCAATTTTCGCTGTCCTAACCCTACTGCCGAGGATGGGACCCCAAGGGATCAATTTTATCAGCTGATACGGGGAACCGATTATGGTTGCCCTAAGCGGAATAGTACCGTGGGTGACTGGCGTGATGAACAAAGTGCGGAGCCGAATGTGATTGTGGCTCAATCGTTGGGACTGATAGAGCCAGATCCCTCTCAACAGGGGAGGCCTGTTTTGATGCTCGAATATAATGGAGAAAAGATACCTCCCAGTGGAATTGATTTTGTGACGGCGGCTGGAAGCTATTTTCAGAGTGTAGTTATGGGGAGCTGGAGTGAACAAAATGCGGTATTTCTTTTAAATCAAACAGGTGGTACCTGGGCATTGGATCAATTAATTTCCTCAGGCCCACATCAACCCCAAAGCACCAAGTTTTTAAATGGAATACTTGCTATATTTTCTGATAACAATGGGGATTTATTAATGGCCTCTCATCGGGGAGAGAGAGGAGGGCTTGTTGGTTCGGGCATTTGGTATGTGGATGTTGAAGATGCTTTAGTTGCCAATCAAGCTCCAGTTTTTATAGATGCCTCCATAAAAGATCATACAGTACAGGTGGGCGATTCATTCTCCTTCTTTCCTTCCTGGCATGACGGGGACGAGCAGGATACGGTCAATATGGTCTTTTCAATTGTTAATGCGCCAGAATGGTTGGTGATTGATAGCAGAACGGGAGAAATTTCTGGTACGCCCACTTGTTCGGACTTGGGGGCCACTAACGGCATACATTTTGAAATATCGGATGGCATTGCCACGAATAACTCCAAAGTATTTTCGATGGTGGTTGAGGGAGCCCAGTGCGGCTTAAAAATGGAGCATGGCGTTTTAACGAATGTCACCAGCAACTGGCAAACGGTTACGCTTGAAAACCACTATGACAATATGGTCGTAGTCGCAACACCAGTTTATACCTCTGCCCATGTGGCGACGGTACCACGAATACGTAATGCACAAGGTAATACGTTTCAGGTAATGGCTCAGGATGTCATGGGTAATGGCAGTACGGTATCGGTGTCTTTAACTTATATTGTGGTGGAGCAAGGGGTTTATACAGAGCAGGCGCATGGCGTTAAAATGGAAGCACAGCGAGTGACTTCCAGCCTTACAGGGCAAAAGGGGAACTGGGAAGCCGAGGATCGGCAAATGCTTAATGCGGAGGATTATGTAGAACCGGTGGTTATAGGGCAGGTTATGACCTATAACGATAGCAATTTTTCTCATTTCTGGAGCGCCAGTGAGTCAGGCATAAAAGATCTGGGATTGCCGGTTGAAACGGCATTTGTTGCGGGGAAGGGGATCAGTATCAATTCCGGAAGCCGTTTAAATGAGCAGCTTGGCATGATTGTCGTTGAAGCAGGTACCTATGTGGTTTCCGGTGTGCAGTTCACCGCAGCGGTAGGGCCGGATCTCATAGAAGGCATGCGTAATAGCGGAGAGTCTTTGTATCCCACGGCAGTGGGTAGCCATGCCATTGCCTCAATTATGGGCGTTGATGGTCGTGATGGTGGTTGGCTAGTGTTGAATGGAGGCCCTGGGAGCCCAACGGGTTCGCTTTCATTAAAAGTGGATGAAAGTGGAACCGGAAGAAAACACGGTTCTGCGGAAAGAGCCGGGTATATTCTTTTCCATTAAGGATTTTTCCATTAAATATCGGTACAAATAGGATAGGCTACTGATAATAAACGAGCCACCGCCGTCATTGGCTGGCGGTGGCAATACTGGAGTCTAGGCTTGGGTAGTGAGGTATTGCAGGATATCGACTATCTGTGCAGGGTTCCGGGCCCAGGCCTGCGCTGAACCATCGACCTCTTTTAAGGCGTGTACCAGGGATTCATCATGCAGGGTAATATATGGTTTTCCCAGGGCCGCGCAGTAGCCTGCATCAAATGCAGCGTTCCATTGCTTGTACTTCTCACCAAAGCGAATAATGGCCAGGTCACAGCTCTCAATCGAGTGTTTGATGCGAATGGCATTGACTTTGGCCGACTTATGATCCCGCCAGAAGGAGTTGGACTCCTGGCCAAGACCATCTCCGGCAGCGTCACTGGCATCGTGATCGGTAACTGCGGATGAGAAGGTGATGTCCAATCCTTGCTTCTTGCAACCCTCGATGATTTGGGTTCTCCAGTCAGAATGAATTTCACCGGAAAGGTACACTCTTAGCTTCATAAAGCCGCCTCCTAGGGTAATTAATACTTTGCATCGTATAGTTGCTGCGTATTTTACATGATGCCATGGGGGGGAGGGGAAGACGTTGTGGTGGTACTGGCGGTGATCCTTACAATGGATAATGGGCAGGCCTTTATGTCTGCCCGTAAGGCCTGCCCACTCGAACTGGCTTTTGCTTTGTCTTAGAGCTTTTGCTGGATAAAAGTAACCTTATCGGGAGTTTTACCCGCTGGCAGCCGAGTGGAATGCATTTGGGTGAGCAACCAGTTCCCATCTACCTTCGCCAGTACTGCACTCTCAAGCCAGATAACCTCCTCGCTGTTGTTTTTCTGGGTAAAGTTGGCTTTGTTCCAGTAATTCACAGTGAGTAAATCACCTTGCTGCTCGTAGTTGATGATGCTGAAGTAATTCGTTCTGGTATAGCTAGAAGGCTTAACCACTTTAACCAGATCCTCTATGGTCCAGACTTCGCCGTGCTCCAATAGAATAAAGGAATCGGTAACTGTACTTCTCATTACCTGATGATCAAACTTCGACATAGCGGCGAAAAGCTTGTCGATAGTGTTGAATGCTTCCGGTCTCTTCTCGGCATGGCTACTGGCTGTCGCAAATAGTAGTAATAAGATAAAGAACGTTCTGGCCATAACAGGTATCTCCCTATACTCGTTGGTGTTGATGGTAATCCGTGCAGGATTGCAACGATTATATATTTGGTACGCCCAGCATGGGCGTGAACTAATGGGGTGAAAGTCCCCTGTAGGAGGATCACCATTTAATGGTTCCCATTAAATGCTAACTACTAGCGAATGGCAACTGCAATACCGCGAGGTCTTGTGGGGAGGAAGCCGCTAGCAAAACTACGAGCTGACGGACAGAAACATCATATAAGGCTTAGCCTGGAGGCGAGGTAGCCAAGGATACCAAAGCCATGTGGTCTAACGGGTAGAGTAAATGATGCAGTTGTGTAGTGAAAGTTCACGTTCTTATCTGGGGAGATCTGTTCAACCTGCTGCTGTAAAGCTGTCAGCGTGGCCGCTGACTCATAAGTAGGCCCAGCCCGTTAGCCACCATCGCGGGGGTAAACAAAATTGGTGGAACACAGCGGCGCCTCGGCCAGTAATGGCCAAGGTGATTGAACAGAAGTCAGCCGACGGCATAGTAGCCTAATACCAAGATTAATACCTTGGATACGGTGAAGGCCTGAACCCAAAATCCACGAGTTAAAAGACAGGGCTAGCCTGCCGATATGTTGCCAGCCGGATATAAAATTGACGTAGCGCACTGCCATGACACTCAACTCAAATGAAAATCTGCTTGAAACCATCCTCAGCAAAGAAAATCTTAATGCTGCATGGAAACACGTGCGAAGCAACAAAGGTGCCGCAGGCATTGACGAGATTACTGTCGATAATTTTATGCAGCACTTCAAGGCAGTTGGCGACGACCTCATCGAGACTATTCGACAGGGTCATTACCAGCCGCTTCCCGTCAGGCGCGTCTACATTCGCAAGCCAGATGGCGGCCAGCGTGGTCTCGGGATACCTACGATCTTTGATCGTGTTATACAGCAGGCTATCGCCCAAATCATCGGTCCCAGTTTCGATAAAACCTTTTCGGAGTTCAGCTATGGGTTCCGCCCAAAGCGATCACAGCATCATGCGGTGAAAAAGCTACAGAAGTATATCGAAGGCGGGAAGCGGATAGCCGTAGATGTCGATTTATCTAAGTTCTTCGACCGGGTCAACCATGACTTCCTCATGAGTTTACTTGGCCAAAGAATCAGCGATAAGCGTTTACTCAAGTTGATCGCAAGTTACTTGCGTGTAGGAAGTGTAGAAGATGGATGCTGGAAAGCCTGTCATGAGGGGGTGCCACAAGGGGGCCCTTTATCGCCGCTGCTCTCCAATATTGTACTCGACCTGCTCGACAAAGAGCTGGAAAAACGCCAGCACGATTTTGTCCGCTATGCGGATGATTTTGTGATTGTCGTTTCCTCTAAACGTGCCGGCGAACGGCTTATGGCGAGCATTAAACGCTTTGTTGAGCGCAAGCTTAAACTCAAAGTTAACGATGCTAAAAGCCAAGTAGCCCCCGTTAGTCGTTGTAAGTTTCTGGGTTTTTCTTTTCGTGGAGCAAAGCTTGTCTGGCATGATAAGTCACTGCGCCAATTTAAATACCACGTCCGTCAGATTACAGGACGGTCCCGTGGCATTTCGATGGAAAAGAAACTGAAGGAACTTACCGTATACCTCCGTGGCTGGATCAACTATTTTGGAATAGCGCAAGGCTATCAAAAATGTATTGATCTAGACTGCTGGATACGGCGGCGATTAAGAATGAGCTATTGGAAGAATTGGCGCAGAGTGAGAACGAAAGTTCGAAATTTACTGCGTATGGGTGTGAGTGAATCGCTGGCAGTTACCTGCGGCTCGACCGGTAAAAGTTACTGGCGAAGCGCAAAAACTGAGGGTATTCATATTGCGCTCAATAATGAGTTCTTCGAAGAGATGGGGTTGATTTCATTGCGAGATCGTTGGGTAGAGATTCATTACGGATAGGGAACCGCCCATTGCGGACCCGCACGATGGGTGGTGTGGGGGCCGGTAGCTAGAAACTACCGGCTACCCGATTAGGGCAATAACCAGTCAATGTTGGTTTGTAAAGGGTATTTCTTAATTAGCGATCGGGAGTGGACGCAGCTAATGTTAATAAAGCTTGGCACTGAGTGATAATGGCGCTTGAATCACAGGAGTCTTTTTTGGCGCTCCATTGCAGAGCATACCAAAGTACACATAGGTACTTGTAAATTAACCGCCAGTGGTGCAGCCGCCACCAGTCATTACTGTCTGGTGTTCTTTGAAGATAAGTAGCCAGTAATTGTTGCTGCTGTGCTGTTAATAGATGGTGTTCTTCGACCAGTGCGGCAAGGTCATAAAACCGATCCCCCATGGAGGCATATTCCCAGTCGATCGCGATAAGCTGCCCGCTACTGCTTGCAATTAGGTTTTCTTTGGTCAGGTCGTTGTGGCAAAGGCAGGGGTTATCATGAATAGCCTTTGTTGCGTTAATACTGGTTGATACTTCATCGCTTAACTGTTCCAGAAGTTGATAGAAATCGGCTTGAGTATCAATTGATGACCAGTAGTGGTCAATCTTCAGTTCAATATCGAGTTGACTGTCTATTGCCGGGAGAGCGTGAATATTACGGAGCAGTTTGGCAAGTCGTTCCAAGGCACCGGCGGTCTCTTTGTACCAGGGCTGGCCCTGAATAAATTCTGTTACCAAATATTGGTATTGAGGATCACTGTAAACAAGAGGCGCACAGAGCCCGGCATGACTGGCTCTGCTGAGGACTTGGGCTTCAGCTGCCCGGTTCAGGTCCATCGCCTGGCTGAGAGGAGAGTTATGGCGTACAACTAGAAGCTTTTCCCCTGATGAGACTAGATAGGTTCTATTGGTTTGCCCGCCTGCCAAAGCCCGTATAAAAATTGGCCTGGACTGGCTCCACTGATGCCAGTCGCAGGGAATAATGTCATTCTGAGTATCGCTCATAGGCACTGGGGGCTAGATTGCATCGCTGTTAAGCGCTGGAAACTTGGCCGCTTTTTGCAGGGGTAAACCGGGTTTGCTCAGCTTGATTCTGCCTGTTATAGATGGATTTCCATTGGAAAAAACCAATAACAACCAACACCACGTAGAGCAAAAACAACAGCGCGGTGAGGTAGAGCCCTCTATCCAGGTAGAGATAGATGGAGGCTCCATCCACCACAATCCAGTAGATCCAGTTTTCCAAGACCTTACGTGTCACCATATAGGTGGTCACCACGGCTCCCAGGGTGGTGAAGGAATCGAGATAGGGTAGCGCGGCGCTGGTAAAGTTATCTAGCAGATAACCGAATAATACGGTTAGTATACCAACACCACTGAACACCATTAAGTGGGTTTGTAGTTCCCACCGGTGAATCTTCAGATCTTTGTTTTTGTCCCTGTGGTGGCGCCATTGCCACCAGCCATAAACAGCCATGACTAGATAGAAAATCTGAAGTGCGGACTCCATCAGCAGGCTGACATCCCAGAATAAAACCAAATAGATTGTGGTACTGGCGAATGCGGCATACCAGCAGCTGATTTTCTCGCGCATCGCCAGTAGCAGGTAGGCGAGGGCCAGAATAACTGCTGCAACTTCCCACAGGGACATGGCCGCAATTGAGGTGCGAATAATTTCAAGAAACTCGGGGTCAAGCATGGGGTTCTGCCGGGGCTAGGTCGCCATCGATAAATTTACAAACAAAAATGGCGCGTCCAAACTGCTCGTAGGATTTACGCATTTCTATTTTTAGGATATCCATTAGTAAATCATACTCACCAAATATCTGAGTGCTCATGGTATTGGTGATCACTCTTAGGTCTGAATGACTATTCAGGCGCTCAATAAAAGCTTGAATACTGGGGATGTATTCATCTTTTAGTGGGTACATGCTGATTTCTGCTGAGAGCTGCATAGTTTTTCCCATTATTCGCCGAGATTCAGGAGGTAACCATCCTTGACTCCTTAGCTATCCAACCAGATTGAGCCCATGAAAAGTCAGATAGGTTATGTATCTGAAACAGTGTTTCACGGGCATTAACCATTGGATATTCGCTAAATTACAAGGTGCCCTGTTAGAAAGTATAAGTACCGGTTACCCCAGCAATACGAGGCTCACCCTGCTGATAGTAAGGTTCAGGAGCATAGAAATTGGCTGGATTGTTACCATACTCATTGCTGAAATAGAAACCCCTGGTGTAGTAGTCCTCGTCGGTCAGGTTTCTGCCCCACAGCGAGACTTCCCAGTTGTCAGCCCGATAAGTGAGGCGGGCGTTGAGCAATTCGTAGGCAGTGGATTTCTCATTGTGACTATTGGAGAAGTAAAACTCATCTTTGCCCTCCAATTCCAGACGCAGTACCCAGTGGGCACTGAGATCAATCTCGGTGCCAGTGAAGAATTGATAGCTTGGTGCATGAGCTACATCACGGCCATCCAGATTTACCGGTAGCACTATACCGGTTTCTTTGTCCTTCTTCGTATCTACGTGGGTGCTACTAATAAAGTTTTCAAACTCGGCGTTCAGCCAGCCTGCAGAAGCGAAGAGGCGTACAGTTTCCGTAGCCTGGAAATTTATTTCTGCCTCAAAGCCGAAAGTTTTACCACCTGCTGCGTTGCCCAGATACTCTCTAAACTTTTTACTCTCAGGGTTGAAAAGTGATTGTTTGGCTTGGACGTCGTTGCGGTCCTGGTAGAAGGCCGCTAGCTGGGCCTGTAGGCGGTTATCTAGCCAATTGCCTTTGGCTCCAAGTTCGTAGTTAAGCAAATGCTCTGTATCGAACTCGAACATCTCACGGTAAGCTTCTACATTATCCGCAAACTCTGCGATGATCGCCCCGTTCACCCCCCCTGCCTTATAGCCACGTGAAACAGTGGCGTACAGTAAAGTGCCTTCGGAATAATGATATTCTAAAGTTATATTTCCACCCCACAAGTCCTCACTGCTATCTGCCTTGGTGGTATAGGAATCAGAATAATCCGCACTACGCCTTTCCAGGCGAAGCCCGCTAATCAGGCTGAGGGTGTCGCTCAGTGTGGTGCTCAGTTGCCCATAAACTGCGCTGTTTTTGGTATCAAATTCACTGCTAAAAAAGCTGTATTCAGTGGTTGTGCCTTCAGTTGCTCCTGAAACCTGTAAGAGGTCTTCTTGTTCATGGCGATGATAAACCCCCAGTACCCAGCTAGTGTGTCCTGCAAAGAGTTTGGAGGTCTCGGTGGAAAGCAGGCGTAAATCCAGGCTGGTATTGTCTTTGTCCCGCTTGTAATTATCGGTTTGACTGTAACCCCAGGGATGAAAATCTATATAACTCCAGTCCTCATCGTATCCGTATTCGGTATCGGAGTTGGCGAGGCTTAGGGTGGATTCAAGAGTGAATTTTTCGTTACCCGACCACTGCCCAGTTAAAGCGCCTGCCCAGCTTTCCTGCTGGTCCCGACCGGGCTTGTCGGAGAGGGTTTCGCGGGTATTGTATAAAGAGAAGGCATCGTAGCCGTTATCGGCATCAAGGTAGAAGAGTGTCAGGCCGAGATGTAAGTCATCAATAGGTGAGTAAGCCAGTTTGCCACGCAGCACGGACTCATCAATATTGTTGGTGTCATCGCGGCCCAGGTACTGGTTTTCCATATAGCCATCGGACTTTCGCTCGCTGGCAGCAATACGGAAGCCAAGCTGCTCGGTCAGGCTGCCGCTGCCAATGGCTGAGAGGCTGCGGCCACCATATTCACTCAGTTCGGCAGAGACCTTGCCTGTAGTTTCTGAAGTGGGTGCCGCGCTGCGCATGTTGACGAGGCCCGCCAGGGCATTAGCACCATACAGGGTGCCTTGAGGGCCTCGGAGGATCTCTACCTGTTCGATATCCAGGGTGCTGGCAGCCAGGCCAAGACCAGTGAAGTCGATCCCATCTATGACCAAACCTACGGAAGGATTTACTGGGTCGATAAACTGGCTGCGCTCACCAATACCGCGAATTTGAATAAAGCGTCCCCGTGAAGCGCCAGTAGAGAAGTTGACATTTGGTGCCATATTCAACAGCTGGTCCAAGTTGCC
Source organism: Microbulbifer sp. THAF38 (assembly GCF_009363535.1). Lineage (NCBI taxonomy): Bacteria > Pseudomonadati > Pseudomonadota > Gammaproteobacteria > Cellvibrionales > Microbulbiferaceae > Microbulbifer > Microbulbifer sp. THAF38. Next base: position 2,659,357 of record NZ_CP045369.1, on the reverse strand, counting down.
AGCACCTCGCGCCTCAATACTGCTAGCGTCCATTACACTGACGCTGCCTGGTAGGTCCAGCAGGTTGGTATCGCGCAGTTGAGCCGTCACTACCACCTCTTCAAGCCCCCTGTCCATGGGCTCTGCAGCTAAAGCCAATCCACTAGGCGAGCCCGCAATAAGGCCGATGGATAAAGCAATCGGGTGGATTGTGAACAGTTTCTTCATGGTTCTCTCTCGGATCAACACTAATGAAAGAGACCCGGAGCGCGACGAGGGAAGGGCTTTGGCATGCCTACCTATTCCTACGCCGGTATTAACCGGATCAGGTTCAAGGGTTTGCTGCAAAAGATCTTCTTGATCTCGCAGCATCTCAGGCCTTGGCCACCCCTTAGGTTTTTGCGGGCGCGATGATAGCAGATGTTTCACTCATTATGGGAAGAAGGCACTCTTAACCTTCGAGCTTGGGTTTCTATGGGACGTTTTGGGGATTGGTAGCAGTGTTATAGGGATTGGAGGGGCGTGATAAGCAGTTTTCCTCCTGGTTACTCCCTCTCTTCCAAAGCTCTGGCTAATGTAGAGGGGACGTTTCTGCATAGAAGAATATTAAATATAATTTCAGGCCGAAGGTGCGAGGCTATAGCTGGTTTTAGCTTAGATTTAGAGGTTGGTGTAAAAATGAAAAATTGCCCTGGTTGTAATGAGAAGCCCATAGCTTTGATTGGCTGGTGTAGTGGTTTCAACTCGATACAGTGCATTTGTAAAAGTTGTGGTGCGGTCCTGTCGGCGAATCTTGTGACTTGGGGAGTGCTGATTGCCATTGTTGTCGCGATGTGCGCAGTAGCTTATGTTTCATTGATTCACTTCGATGTGCATTTTAAACAGGATCGCTGGTTGTTAATGGGTTTGATCTCTATTCCAGTTCTTATTGGGTCATTGCTGGGATACTTGGTTGGTGGCTATAAAGTAAAGGGAAGGAGCCTCCAGTGAGCAGTTTAGGTTTTACTTCTCTAAAGTGGCAAATTGGTAGATAGCATTCTATGGAATTGGTGATACAGGATAGATTAAAAACACTTGAGGCTGAGAAGGGCATAGAAACTTTGTATGCCTGTGAATCTGGAAGCCGTGCATGGGGCTTTGAGTCACCAGATAGTGACTGGGATGTGCGTTTTATTTACAAGCGAGATCTTAACCACTATCTGACTCTTGGAAACCCAAGAGATGTTGTGGAGGTGCCCTTTGATAAAGCGCTAGGTGATGAGCTTGATCTGGTCGGTTGGGATATCAGCAAAGCATTGGGTTTGTTGCGGGGAAGTAACCCGACATTGATTGAATGGTTGTTCTCTCCAAAAGTTTATCTCAGTCAGCAAGAGGTTTTGGATGAGCTTCGCAGCCTTGCCAAAAAATGCTGGCAGCCAAGAGCCTTGGCGCACCATTATATAAGTATGGGGTTTAATTGTTACTCCAAATTTGCTCGAAAAAATGATGAGGGTTCCAAAGAAATTCAAGTCAAAAAACTGCTTTATGTAATGCGTTCTATCCTAAATGCACTTTATATAAAAAGATTTATGGCTATTCCCCCGGTCGATTTTATGCAGATGTGCAAAGAGCTGCTGGTGAATGCACAAGAGGAATGGTTGCTGCAGTTGATATCCAGTTTGATTGAGAAGAAGAAAGGGCTGGACGAAGGCAGTCTTGTCGTTCTGGATGCCCGCCTTGATAACTGGATTCAAGAAAATTTGGACCGCGGGGTAGCCAACTCAATTGAGGAGCGACCTAAGCTGGATATAGCGGATTTTGATAGGCTTTTTCATCGGGTGTTAGGCATTTAATATTGGGTGACGTATCTAACGTTAAATATTGATCCATAGTTTGTGCTCGGTGAAAGTGTCTAAAATATTGGACTTTTCGTCGAGCGCTCATTGCCTATCTCTATCCAGAACTTTGCCAAGTCATAGAAAAACCCTTACGAGGCATTTTTTAACTCTTATTATTCATTAGCTGTTCATGCTGCTTTCAATATTCTTTTGAGTGATGTTTGGGGCTAGGGTGCCCCTATTAATCTTAATCACTTCATGGAAGGAAGCATCTAATGACTGAGGAAGAAAAAAGGGAGAGAGCTAGAAGACGCTGGAGGCACCTGCGTTCCACTTTGGCAACGCTAGGGCTTTTAGGCCGCTCAAGAGGGGCAAAAATGGTAGCCACTCCTTATTGGCCGGAAGTGCATCATCCCAACCATCAGGCGACCCATGGCCGCAATGGCAATGTCCGTTATCTCTCTGACCGGGACAGGCTGAAACACCGCGCAACATTTACAGGAAACACGCTGGTTATTCCTCCGCAAAGAAGGTTTGAGCTGGGTATCATGCAAAATACGGCGGGCAATATTATTTATGTTGTGGATTCACAGCGAAATTTCTATGTCGGAAGAAAAAATTTAGGTCATTTTCATCATTCCTCATTTATGGCAGGTGGGCCGGTCTTGGGTGCAGGAACCATTGTGCTGGGCGCCGGTTATCAAATACTCGAGGTCAACAACCACAGTGGCCACTACCGGCCAGGTGCTCGGGAATTAAAGCGGGTGGCGCTTGCTATTAGCACGCTCGGTGGGGATTTGAATCAGATACCATTTCGTGTATCGGGGGCGGGGCCCGATGTTGTTTATGGGAATGGGTTGGCGCTTCTGGATGCGGCGGTTTAAATAATTGAGGGCAGTAGTTTCTTTGAGAGGAGAAGGTGCTAGTTTGAGAGCGGGTTGACGTGGGGCTTTGACGTCGGGTATTGGCATAGAAGAGTGGTAGGGGAGAACAGTGTGCCCTAGTCAATGAAGGTAGGGCACACTTAACGTGGCGTAGGCTTTAGAAGCGTCTGCGGAACATCGGCAGAGGTTGGTCCACACCAGATTGATAGCTATCCCCGAAATCGTGTAAGGACTCTTTCAGGCTGGTGAGAGGCTGCTCGCCTTCGAAAGCGTAGGCATTAAAGCCGCAGCGCTGAAGGTAAGTGAGCTGGTCACGCATAAAGCCGCCCACCGCGCGGAGCTCTCCTTTGAAGCCAAAGCGTTCGCGAAGCAAACGACCGGCAGAAAATCCGCGGCCATCGGCGAAGGCGGGGAAGTGAATCGCAATCAAGGGTAAATTTGCGGCTTCGCTGCCGATAAGCTCTGCACCTTCGTCACTGTCTAGCCAGACGCCCACTTCAGCACCGCGCTTGGTCAGGGCCTCCCGGTGTGCCTGCCACTGATGCAACGGCAGAATCACTTTGCCGGAGGGCAAAGCGTTTATATCAAACGTTTCCCCTTCTTCCAGCTGCGGCAGTATCTTCCACTCATTAGTGACCACTTCACCATTGAGAATCAACTCGGTGGGGTTGCCCGGCTGTGGGCCCAGCTTAACTGGCTTTGGCATAGACTCTCTCCTTGAAGGGCTGCAGGCCGATGCGGTTGTAGGTGTCGATAAAGGGCTCTTCGGCCTGGCGTTGTTCGACGTAGAGATCGAGGATCTTGCCGATTACTTCGGGAACTTCAGCCCGTGAGAAACTGGGGCCCAGTACCTTGGCCAGGCTGGCTTCGTTGGAGGCGCTGCCGCCCAATTGGATCTGGTAGAACTCCTCGCCCTTCTTGTCCACACCGAGGATGCCGATATGGCCCACATGGTGGTGGCCACAGGCATTCATACAGCCGGAAATATTCAGGTTCAGGTCGCCAAGGTCGTAGAGGTAATCCATGTCGTCGAATCGACGCTGGATCGCCTCGGCAACAGGGATCGACTTAGCATTGGCCAGGGAGCAGTAATCGCCACCGGGACAGCAGATCATATCGGTAAGGGTGCCAATATTCGGCGTGGCAAAGCCGTGTTTGCGCGCCTGTTGCCACAGCTCGTAAAGCTCGCCTTGCTCCACATCGGCCAGAACCACGTTTTGATCGTGGGTAGCGCGGGCTTCGCCGAAACTAAAGGCATCGGCGAGATCGGCAATGGCCTCCAGCTGTCGGTCGGTGACATCACCGGGGGGCACACCGGTAGGTTTGGTGGAGAGCTTGATGGCGCGGTAACCCGGTACCCGGTGAGGGTAGGTGTTGCGATCCAACCAGCGCGCGAAAGCCTTGTCGCTATCGGCCTGTTGCTGTAGGGCAGCTTCACTGGCGGCGCCATCAAAGGTCTTGTAGTCGGGCGCGGTGAAGAAGGATTTGGCCCACTGCAGAGCTTCTGGGGTCAATTTCTCTACCCCGTCTTTAATGTGCTGCCATTCCTCTTCCACACGGCGACCAAATTCTTCGGGGCCGAGGGCTTTCACCAGAATCTTGATACGCGCCTTGTACTTGTTGTCGCGGCGGCCCAGCTGGTTGTACACGCGCACAATCGCTTCCAGGTAGGAGAGCAGATCTTCTTCCGGCAGGAAGTCGCGGATCGTCTCGGCAATAACCGGTGTGCGGCCCTGGCCGCCGCCAACCAGCACCTGGAATCCAATTTCCTCGCCGCGCTTCACAATCTGCACGCCGATATCGTGTACACGAATCGCGGCGCGGTCCTGCTCGGAGCCACTCACCGCGATCTTGAACTTGCGCGGCAGGAAGGCGAATTCCGGGTGGAAGGTGGACCACTGGCGAATCAGTTCGCAGTAGGGGCGGGGATCGGCAATCTCGTCGAGAGCGATGCCCGCATAGGGGTCAGAGGTGGTGTTGCGGATACAGTTGCCGCTGGTTTGAACTGCGTGCATTTCCACTTCGGCCAGCTCGGCCAGAATAGCGGGTACATCTTCCAGTTGGGGCCAGTTGTACTGCAGGTTCTGACGCGTGGTGAAGTGCGCGTATCCTTTGTCGTAGTCCCGGCTGACGCGCGCGAGACGGCGCAGCTGGCTGCTGTTGAGCAGGCCGTAGGGCACGGCGATGCGCAACATGGGGGCCAGTCGCTGAATATAGAGGCCATTTTGCAGGCGCAGTGGCAGGAATTGTTCCTCACTCAACTCGCCGGCGAGGTAACGTTCCGTCTGGCCGCGGAACTGGGCAACGCGATCGTTAATGATGGCGCGATCCCGGTCGTCGTATCGATACATAACAGCTTGATTCCATTGCCTTTGTGCGCGGATGGTGGAGAAATGGGCAAGCCCCGGATGGTTCTCCGCTGGCGCCTAACATACCAGCACGCTTATGCAATAAATAACAATATTTTTCGCTATGTCTGTAACCAACAGTTATAAGCAGTTCGCTGTTGAGTTGTTGGCTTGCTGAGCTGCAGGGAAGTGCTTTCCCTTTCCACTGATCACATTTGATTGCGGCCGTCTCTGTTGAGTATAGAGACATCACTTTTCTGGAAGGTGGCTAGGCTATCTCGCGTTGAACTCAGGGATACCGCTGGGGGTGAGTGTGCCGGGATACCCACCTGATAGTCTTTGTTAATGGGCATTTGCTATAGAAGCCGTTGACAATAAGTTTCTATGGGGAGTAGTTCACTCACATATGCCGGTTTGGGATTTCTGTGAATCTGATCTTGTTGGCCAGGAAGCTAAGATGGCGCCTCACTGGGGATCGCATTACAAGTGGTTCCCCGGCGTATTCACTGTGAAAGTAATTCCATCCTCACTGGCAGGGAGAGAATTGGTATGAAATTGACGCAGCTGTTCTGCGCTTGTAAGAGCATAGATTATGAGTGCATCTTCGCCCCTGATTTGAGTTTCCAGCACATGCGGGCCCCTTAATAATGCATGCCAAACCGGGGTGTTGTATGAGGGCCACTCATGGGATTCTTGCAGGGTGGTATGCTGATAATGCTAGCCCTTCATTCCTACGCTCTCGTTAGTGCTCCCTATTTCCCTTGCCATGTTCAAAGCGTTGGCTGATCAGTATTTGGTGAGGGCTTTAGCGGAGGGGGAAGCCTGTGTTGGCTGTATATATGGCGGAGTGGGTTCAACCGCAGTTGGTACTGACTCTGATTAGGTGGGGCCCTTACAGGCTCACCGTTGTTACCAAAGAAATTCAGTTTAGAGAATTCTTAAAAAGTCTCGAAGCTGCCATTGAGGCCCCTCCTGGCATTCGGCCGGAAAGGAAAGGTTGTGAAGAACTCGCCCGAGCCCTCTCGGTCTGGCTTCTCCATAACACGTCAGTCTTTACTTCCTTCAGTATTTCTTTCCAATTCTTGCTTGTGTTATTAGCACCTACGTTTTAATCGCGGTTTCCGCTAATCCACTATTGTTACAATATTGGGGTTTTACCCGGTTGGTCGTTTTGTCAGTCCAGCTTAAAGAGCCCTCCATATCAAGTTTTCATCAGTGTTTTTCGTTGAAGAATTCTTTTTACTGTTTTCATTTATTTTCATTTTATGAAATCAACAATAGTTTTGAGTCGCTGGCGTTGAGGTCTTTAACTGAAAAAACCTTTCACTGTCATTAGAGGCAAAAAGTTCTACAGGTGTGGGAAGGGGCAGGCTTTCCTTGGGGGATGTTTTTTAGCTGGAGTATGGCGGAGACACATAGAAAGTGTGGAGGTACCCATAATTAGACAATTTGTCTTCGTGCTATTTAAAACTTTTTTGCAGTGGGGCTGGATGGTTATCTAAATAGCTTGTAGTCAACCGGGTAAGCCCTGATGAATAAGCTATGCAGATACGTTTTGTGTGTTTGTATTAAGCCTCGAATCATTCGTAGCCTAGCAAGGATGGCGAGGGGAGTCTGGCACTTGAAAAAGTAACCTAATAGTTGGATATATTCACCTCCCTTATCTGACGTTTATGACATAAATGTTCACATTAATAATCATTCTTGGATTAATGTTGACGCGTAAGTATACTGGCGCGCCCTATTCCTGGCTGTATAACTGGGGGGAGGGTTTAGCCATAAAAACGAAAAGGGAATTTCCGCTGTGTTCAAGGGTTGTGGTTCGCTGTCTCATACCAGGCTGACGGGGTTATTTCTTCTGATGAGCTCGTCGATAAAAGGTTTGATATCAATTTTTAACCTTTTCCCAATACTTTTATTGGGTATGGTGGCTTCCAGTAATGCTGACGCAAGTGTTAATGCCTATGCATATGGTGATGGATCGATCAATATAGATTGGCCGGGTTCATATGCAGATGTATCAATCATTGAGTATAAGAACGGTGTTTGGCAAAGATCGATCAAGGTCACAGGGATAAAGGGCAACTACCGAGTTACCGGGCGAACCGATGGCATGTGGAAATATGTTGTCTCTGGTGAGAATGTAGGAGGTCCAGGAGGTGGTGGATGTAACCCCATCTGTCCATTTGCTTTTTTAGAAAAAATCAAAAGAAACCCCTTGTTTTTCCTGGCACCCTCTGCATATGCCGCTAAATATTTAGGTTCGGTAGAGGTGGAGATGCTCAGGAACCCCGGCGTTCCCGGAGGCATTAGTCTTGCGAGTAGAGACACTGATGGTAGCTATTCCATCAGCTGGGGTACAGCCAGTGGGAGCGTAGATTATTACGAACTGCAAGAACGAAAAGACTCGGGTTCTTGGTCCTCTATTCACAGTTCCTCTTCCAAAAGTAAGAATTTAAGCGGTAAATTGACTGCAGACTATGAATATCGAGTTAGAGCTTGTAATCGTAGCGCCTACAGCTCTAAAACGGCATGTTTTAACTTTAACCCAGTTAAAAAAATTACTGTTATCCGCACTCCAGGTTCAATTTCGGTTCCCGCCTCAAGCACCAATGGTAGTGTCAATATTTCTTGGAACTCTGTTTCGGGGGCTGATAAGTATGTTTTGCAGGAACAAAAGAATAATGGTTCCTGGAACGAGATTTACAGCGGAACTTCGATCAGCCGTAATTTTAGTGGGAGAGGGACGGGAACTTATCGCTATCGAGTTGCCGCTGTCGAAGGCACTTCAGTAGGATCTTTTAAAACCTCCTCTACTGTCACAGTATCCAGAGCTCCGGGTATACCTGGAAACCTAGCCGTACCAGCCAGTAGCAGTGGTAACTATGCTGTGAGCTGGAGTGCGGTTTCTGGGGCGGCCAGGTATATATTGGAGCAGTCAGGTGACGCCTCTGGTAGCTGGAGCTTGGCTGGCACTAGCAAGTCCTTTAGTCAAAGTAAGAACAGCAGTTACTCATATCGCGTAAGGGCCTGTAAAACTTATAGCGGTGTTGAGTCTTGTAGTAGCTGGACAGGAAAGAAGAGTGTCAGTGTAAAATTTCCTGACCTGATGGTACAGTCGGTTACTAAGAGTGGAAGGGTTACCCTGCTGTTTAATGGAAACTGGCAAGATGCAGAGCGTTGCACATTAAAGCGTGGAAATACTAATGTTAGCAGTAAAATGTTCGACCCTGGCGCTACCTTTACAGAGACACTTTCTAAAAGTGGTACTTATGACTACCATTACGCCTGCGATGAATGCTTACAAGGTAATTTTCCGAAGTGCTCAGAGCCAAATCCTGTTGCAAAAGTATCGGTATTAGCCACAGTCATTATTGCACCTGATAAACCTGCTCTTACTAGCGTCAGCGCAAAATCGTACACCGGTTCTGTCAGTTTGAGTTCCAATAGCTCCGGCCCAATAGATTCGGTGCACTGGCAGAAGCGTAAAGCAAATAGTAGCTGGCCTGCGGATAATAGCTACAGCACAGCAACTAGCAGTACCTTTACTGTCACCGGTCTCGCCGATGGCAGCTGGGAACTTCGCACTAAAAACTGTAATTCTTCCGGCTGCAGCGCAAGCTGGAGCACACCTGTTGGGGTTTCTGTCCGGAACCAACCGGTACCCACGGCCCCGACGCTGGATGCCATAGGGAATAGTGCTATAGGTTCTCTTAATTTGAACTGGAGCGATCGCTCCAGCCAGCAGGTTTACAAGTACAAACTTTACGAGAACGGCAAGCTCCTTAAAGAGTTGACCACCAGCTCTACCAAGCCCGCGCCCCTCACCGGTACCACGCTCAAGCGCGATGACGGCAGCTACAGCTACCATTTGATAGCTTGTAATTTACGTACCTGTTCCACGGCCGGCAGTGCCCAATCTGTCATCGTCGCCAAAACCCCAAGTGCGCCCAAATCTCCCAACCTATCGGCAAGTTTCTCGCGTTCCGGTGAGGTTGATCTCACTTGGGGTAGTGCCAGTGGCGCGATCGTGCGCTATGAAATTATTGCCGGTAGCGCATCTTCGGCGGAGGGGTCAGTAAGTTGGAGTAAAGCCGCCCCAATTAAGCACACAGATCTCAAGCATTTGAGCAAATCACTGTCGCTGGATAACGGCTTCTTCGCCTATCAGGTCCGTGCCTGCAACCAGGTATCGAGTTTCAGTAGCTGCTCAAATACGGTTGCAACAGATATTGTTCAGGTTGACCAAACTCCGCCACCGGTAACGGTGGAGGTGCCTCCCTATAAGGCCACGGTACTGTCTACTACCGACCCTCGAGTGTTGGCCTCCGATCGTGTCGGCATATTGCCGGGGGAATTCCGCGTGACTGAATCTGGCGCGGCGACTTATACCATTCCGCTCCAGGTGGGTCCTTCATCCGGTGGCAGTACACCGGCGCTCAGTGTGACATACAGCAGTTCCGGTAATAACGGCCCTCTAGGGGTTGGCTGGGGTATCAGTGGGCTGTCCGTCATTACTGCCTGTCGTAGAACGCTTGAAGAAGACGGTACCAATGGCAGTGCCTTTGATCGGTTCTGTTTGGATGGCCAACGTTTGAAACTCGTGTCTGGTCAGTATGGCAGTCTCGGCAGTGAGTACCGTACAAGTGTGGATAGCTTCGTGCGTGTACGCTTGGTCTCGAGTGCCACTGGCAGCGGTCAGGGCTTTGAAGTGTACCGTAAGGATGGCTCTGTCTCTTATTACGGTATGAACGCAGATGCGCAGCAGGAGAAGAGCTGGTATTTAAATACCCAAGAAGACAGTGTTGGTAACCGTATTGAATACAATTACCTGAAAGACACCGCACTCGGTGAACACCTGATTGAAACGGTCGATTACTCCGCGAACGGTCACGATGCAGCGCTGAATCGGATTCAATTCTACTACGATACGAACCGCAGCGATAAACGCTATGGCTACCTCTTCGGTCAGAAGACCGCCGCAACCCGCCGTCTCACCGCCATTACTTCCAGTGCGGACTCGGTGGAATTGCGCCGCTACAACTTCAGCTACCAAAAAAGCGCTACAGGACGTTTGCTCCTCGAAGAAGTTGAGGAGTGTGTCCAGGGTAACTGTCGCAGACCCACGGTATTTATCTATGCTCAATCGGCTGGATCAGGCATGGTGAGTACTGCTGCTAATCCTAATATTTTCCATTCAGGTTATGAGGGCGGTAAATACGGGGATGTCAATGGCGATGGGCTCACAGACCTGGTATTTATCCGTTACGACGGCAGTCATGGAAAACGCTATATTCGTGTTGCCTTGGGCACAGCCGGGGGTGAATTGTCACTGCAATCGGGACAAATGCGAATCCGTGCCAATGAGCGTAGGGAATGGCACTTGCTGGATTACAACAATGATGGCAAGGACGACCTACTGCATGCGCCGATAGATGATGTAGGCACACATTGGGCCGTGAATTTGTCTAATGGTAGCGGGTTTAGTAGCACCGATAGCCCCACGACAATCAGCTATCAAAAGGATCAGCTGGGCCAGATGCACGACTTTAATGCTGATGGTTTGCCGGATTTTCTTAAATTTACTTCGGCCGTCGGTCTCCACTCAGTTAGCGACTCGCCCACCATGAAAATCCGCGAGCTACAGCGCAGTAACAATGGAACGCTTTCTTTCAAAAACTCTGAGGTTACTCGCACCCTATCGCTGCCTTCTGTTAGTGCCCCGGGGGGCTTACCCTTGGGATTATTTAAGCGCACTACCTTGGTAAAATTACGCGATACGGATATGGTGGCCGATTTCAATGGGGACGGTATTGCCGATCTCACCGCGATTATGCAAACGGATTGGGTTTGTACAGAGGCGGCGAGTGATTGTAACAACCTTAGCCATGTAACTGACAATCACTTTGTTGTGCTGATGTCCGAGAGTGATAACCGCCACGAGGCGGTATTCAAGCGTGAACTCAATGGAGAGGTGGTTGACGCCGAACACCGGATCACAGATCTAAATGGCGATGGCTTACCCGACCTTTTGTTCCGCCCCAATGCAAACTGGGATTGGGGGGTGCTGCACTTTAACGGAGAAAAATTTGTCTCCGCAGGTTTCCTGCCTAAGCAAGTAGATGAAGATATCCAGTTGTATGACTGGGATATGGATGGCCTGGTGGACATTCTCTACCCCAATGCCAACGACAAAGAAAACAATGAATACCAGTATCTCTATGTACTGCCCAATCAATCCAATGGCTTTGGTAGTCCTATCGATACTGGCCTGTTGTTCGGCGCCGATGCGAATGATCACAGTCACTTGGTGATGGATGTGACTGGTGATGGTCGCCCTGAAATTGTTGAGAACTGTGCGAACCGCGATGAGCAAGAAAACCACTGCGATGATATGCGCACCCGCTCAGGCTTCTTTAGTGGTTCGGGCCTTACAGACAAGTATGTACGTGTGTTCAAGCCCAAGCATACTGATAAACCGGTGGATGTGCTTGAGTCTGTAGAGAATGGCTTCGGGGTAAAAACAGAAATCCGTTACGCGCGCCTGAATGATGACAGTGTGAATGTTTACACCCGTAAGAAGGGCTCCTTTAAGCTGAACTACGGACGCGGCTCGCCGGTATTTGATTTGTACTCACCGATGTACGTGGTGCAAAAAGTAATCTCCGATGCACCGGCGGCCAATGACAATAACAATACGGTCGAGGCCCATTACCACTACGCCGGCGCGCGTATGCAGAGTGGTGGGCGAGGTTTCCTCGGTTTTGAGTCGGTCACTACTTATGACCCGCAAAATGAGGTGAAGACCACTACCCACTACCGCCAGGATTATCCTTTTATTGGTATGCCCTCACAGACGGCCAAGGTGATTGAGTCCAATGCCAGTAATATCAAAACCCCGGCTACCTGTGAGGGTAGTGGGCTCACCCTGATCAGCTGCTCTATTAACACCTTGGAATCCATAGTACCGGTATCGGGCAAAACGGTAATGCCCTATATCAGTCAGGCAGAGGATAAATCCTACAGCCTGAGCGGGAGTTATCTGGGTAAGGTGGTAACAACCACCAACTACACCGCAGCCAATGATATTAAATATGGCAATGTCAGCTCGGTAACGGTGAAGCACTATGATGCTTCTAATAAATTAGTGCAGAGCAAAACCACAAGTAATACCTACGACAATGTGGTGAACAGTGATCGCTGGCACTTGGCGCGCTTGCGTGAGAGTAGTGTTAGTACTCAGAGGTATGGAGCCCTAGCGGCACCGCAAATCCAGCGAACCGCGCATTTCGATTACGATAACCTGACTGGCCTGTTAACCGATGAATGGGTAGCTAAAGGTAGCGCACAAGAGTTACATACCCATTATGAGCACGACCGCTTCGGCAATCGCGTTGCATCCACGGTAACCAATGCGCAGGGCGAAAACCGTACCAGTCGCACGGGTTTTGACGGCTATGGCCGCTACGCATTAAATCGGGTGAACGGACTTAAACAGACCGCCGAACAAGCTCTGGAGATGGACCCTTTCGGCCAGCCGCAGCGCGTACTGGATATCGGCGGTGTGGAAACGCATTACGCCTATTCCCCATTCGGCAATCGCTATTTTGAACACCACGAGACTGGCAGCTATGCTACTACCTTGAGCACACTCTGCGCTGATAGCGGCGGCTGCCCCACAATAGCCGGAGTGCCGTCTCACTTTAAAGTGACCACTAGCGGGATAGAGCAGGCCAAGAGCGTGACGTACCACGATCGCCTGGGCCGTGAGCTTCGCAAGCAAACTCAGGACTTCCACGGTAATTGGGTATTTGTCGATACCCAGTACGATGAACAGTCCCGCGTTAAAAGGGTCTCCGAACCTTATAGTAGTGGCGGCTCTCCACGCTGGACTACATACTCCTACGATATTCTCGGGCGCACCACCAAAGTGGATGCCCCCAGTGGCCAGTGCGATAGTACGATTACCTTTAATGGTCTGACGGAAACTATTAAGAACTGTGCTCAGCAAGCCAAGGTTACCCAGAAGAATGTCCTCGGTGAGTTGGCTCAGGTTACCGATAATATCGGCGGTAAACTGCAATACAGCTACTACGCCGATGGCAATCTCAAACAGGTGCGCACCCTAAACAGCGGCGGCGGTGAAACATCAGCAACTTTTGTTGAGTACGATAATCTCGGCCGCAAGACCCGTATGGTAGATCCGGATAAGGGCACCTGGACTTACGGTTACACAGGATTTGGTGAGCTGGCCTGGCAGAAGGACGCCAAGGGGCAGGGCACCGCCATGAGCTATGATGCCCTCGGCCGCATGGTGACTCGCGCAGACTACACCAGCTTCGACAGTAACAGCCAAACGGGCACTCTGCAGAACTTCAGCCGCTGGTACTATGACCAGGACCCCGGCTGTGATTCCAAATACCGTTTCGATGGAAAGTTGGTCGCTGTAGCCCAGGCCCCTGTCGCTATTGCTGCAGGCTGCAATGCCAATATGGAGGATGTCAGCTACTTCAAGTTGCTGCACTACGATATCTACGGTCGTCTGGGCGAGACCACCACCGTGCTTGGCGTACTGGATGGCGAAGGGGACTTTTATGAAAAAGTCACCTACGACCAATACAGCCGTGCTAAGCGAAGCTTTGATGCCAGTAATCAGCAGGTGGGTAATGATGAGGACTATTTGCGCGGTGTAGAAACGGTTTACAACCCATTTGGTTTTAAAGTGGGTGTGCGTGATGTAACCGCCCCCGCAGATAGTGGTTATTATTACCGGGTTAAGCGCATGAACCTGCGCGGCCAGGTGGAAGAAGTATTGCTCGGCAATGGCCTCACCACCACCTATGCCTACGATCCACAACATCACCGCCTCACCAGTATCCTCACCGATATCAATCCCGGTGTGGGTCAAGTGCAGAATCTGCATTACGACTGGAATGCCATCGGCAATCTGCTTTCTAAAACCGACCTCAGTGGTGATGGTAGCTACCGTAAGGACCTTCAGGAACGTTTTGAGTACGACGGCCTCAACCGCCTTCGCTACGCGCGCCTCTATCAAGTCGGCAGTCAAGCTGCCACCCAGGAGGTTCGCTATGATGATGCCGGTAATATCACCTATAAAACAGGCGTTGGTAGCTATGAATACAATGGCCCACGCCCTCATGCCGTAACCAAAGCCGGTAATACCAGCTATCACTACGACAACAACGGCAACATGAGTAGCGACTCAAGCAGCCGTACGCTGGACTATACCGTCTTTGATAAACCCAGCCTGGTCACTAAGGGCAGCCACGATACACGCTTCACCTACGGCCCGGACCGCAGCCGTTACAAGCGAGTGGACGACAATGGCAAAGGCACTGTGACCACCCTGCAGATTGGCAGCGTTGAGAAAGTGATTGAGCGCAGTGCCTCCGGTGCTCATATCAAGAGCTTCTATCGCCGTAATATCGCAGGCGTTGCTATCGAGCGTGTCGAGCTGAATGCATCGGATGAAATTGCCAGTACCAACACCCAGTATTTACACAAAGACTTGCAGGGCTCCCTGGATGTTATTACCGATAGCACCGGTCAGGTTGCCAAAGATGCTGCAGGTAACAAACTGGTTTACAGTTTTGATGCCTGGGGTAAGCGTCGCAATGCCCTAAGCTGGGAGCAGATTGCCGGCGCGCCTGCAAATACGGTTAGCGCCCTCAGTGTGGGAGCCTTTAATCACCTGAGTAGCAACCGCGGTTATACCGGCCATGAAATGTTGGATGGGGTAGGCCTAATCCATATGAATGGACGGGTCTATGACCCGACCCTGGCCCGTTTTGTCTCCGCGGATCCAATGATTGATGGGATCACCTCGGTCCATGGCTACAACCGCTACGCCTATGTGCACAATAATCCGCTGATCTATACGGATCCTTCAGGGTATAGCTCCTGGAATAAGTGGAGAGATTCGGTAGTAAAACCGGTAGTTGCGGTAGTAATTGCCGTTTATACCGGGGGGCAGGCTTTTGCCGCGCTACAAGCTGGAAACAGTGCTGCAGCCGTGGGTTGGGCCGCTGCCGGCGGTGCTGCCGCTGGAGCAGTCCAAAGCGGTACAGTTAAGGGGGCCTTCTTTGGTGCCTTCAGCGCAGTAGCATTTATGGGAATTGGTAATGCCTTTCAAGGAGCGAGCTGGGCAACTAAAGGCGTAGTTGGTAAAGGTATTATGGGTACTGGCTTAAATGGGTATGGTTATGCCGCAAAAGTATTTGCCCACTCAGTGGCCGGTGGCCTGTTGTCTGAAGCCCAGGGAGGAAAGTTTAAGCACGGCTTTGCTGCAGCGGGTGTGGCTCAAGCATTTTCAGGAGCTATCGACTTGATTGATGCAGGAAATACTGGTTTTAGTGTGGCGAGGGTGATCGCAGCCGCGATCGTAGGTGGCACAGCCTCTGTGGTATCGGGTGGTAAGTTTGCCAATGGGGCTATAACAGCTGCTTTTGCTAGGGCTTTTAATGATGATCTTCACCCTTCTGCACAAAAGGGAAAATCTGTCGCGCTGATAATTGATACTGGCCATAAAGGTAACCCTTTTGGACATTCAGCATTTGCTGCAGAAGGTGAAGGTGTTTATTCATATGGTACTAAGCATGCTTTCGGTTCCTCTACCGCGGAATATATTAATGATAGGCTTAAATTAAGCCCTGTTAATGTTTATATTTTCGAGGGAATATCTGCTGACAACATTCAGAAGATGATTTCTTCATTTAAGCAGGTGAGTTCTGCCGGTTATGATCTTCTTAATAATAATTGTGCAACGGCATGTTTTGTCGCAATGAAAAACGGTGGCTATGGTTTCCCTTTTAATTTGCTTGAAAAGGTTAATACCCCTGCTGCGCTGGATAACGCTGCTCGATTCAGGGCTGACTCTTCTTACCGCCTTTATAATACTCGAGATGAAAACGCAGTAATCCCTGAGGTTATTTATGATTTTTAATTGCTTTTATAGGTGTTTCAATTTGCTAGTAGTGTTGCTAGGCATGTCTCTTGTTGCTGTAGGATGCTTTAAAAATGATGAAAGTGCTGAAATGAAAAGAATTAATGATGAGATAAATTTGATTATTGCATGCACCAATGGATCGTTAAGTGAGGCTGAGCTGTATAGCAACAGATTGGGTACTGTTAACTTTGTCAGTATTAAAGGGGATACTCCTTTAAATGCAGCTGTAGCAAATGGAAATTTTGAAGTAGTTAAGTTTTTGATTAAGCAAGGAGCTAAGCCCAGCTTAAAGGATTCTTATGGGCTCTCAGCCATGGAAACAGCAAGAAAATATAAGCAGTATGATATAGAAAAATATATTTCCAATATAAAAGAGTAACGAGAGTCCCAGTAAACGATCAAAGCCCCGGCAGAGCAATCTGCTGGGGCTTTGCCATATCTGACGGTGTTTGTCAGTGACTAGCCTGCTGAATCACAGTCTCCAACATCTCACTAACAAACTTCTGATTGGCCTTGGGGAGCAAGGCCACTTGCTCGATCTCCCGCAGAAGCTTCGGCACCAACCCACGCTTGGCTGGTTTATCTTCCATACCTACCAACTCATCCACACTGATCCCAAACAGCTGCGCCAGCTTCGGCAGCATGGAAGCGGACACCTTGCGCCGCCCGGCCTCGAAGGACTGCATATGTTGTTGGGAAATCCCTAAGTACTCTGCAAGCTGCACCTGGGTCATGCGCAGTTCTTTGCGCAGGCCGGCGGTACGCTGGCCGAGTTGCTTAAAAAATAGTTGATCGTCTTCCGTCATCTCAAACCGGCTAAGTTGAGGGAGCCTTTTTTGGTGCCTTCAGCGCAGTGGCATTTATGGGAATTGGCAATGCCTTTCAGGGAGCTGGCTGGGCAACAAAAGGCGTGGTTGGTAAAGGTATTATGGGTACCGGCTTAAATGGGTATGGTAATGCTGCAAAAGTATTCGCCCACTCGGTAGCCGGTGGTCTGTTATCTGAAGCCCAGGGAGGAAAGCTTAAGCATGGCTTTGCTGCAGCGGGTGTGGCTCAGGCATTCTCAGGGGCTGTTGACTTGATTGATGCAGGAAATACTGGTTTTAGTCCTGCTAGAGTTGTTGCAGCAGCACTTTTAGGAGGAACAACTTCAGTTGTATCCAGAGGGAAATTTGCCAATGGGGCCATAACAGCTGCTTTTGCTCGGGCTTTTAATGATGAGCATGGAGGTGAAGGAAAAAGAGAGAGCGATGATTGCTCAATACCGGCTGGTGGAAGTTTAATAGCTTTTTGCACTGTCACTGGGGGAGGGAAACGCTATGAGTACAAAGGAGAAGTTGTAAAGCGATGTGAATATAGATGTGCTATTACATTTAAGGATTCCAAAACTATAATAACTGACGTCGGAACTTTTGCGTATGATCAAGAGATATCCATTACATTACCGGGTTTACCAAACGTGAATGCTTGTGGCGTAGCATCAACGGAAGTTGGGAGTAATTCATTAGGATGTTTTGGTCAAGTAAGAGGTCGTGTGACACAACCTGGAACATCTCTGATGATACCGGGAAAAATTATGTCTAGGTTTCAGGTTCAGCCGATTCATGGAGAGCTTTATGAAATTTTGAGCTCCTATCATGAGTTGAGGAAAATGGATATTATGCCTAGATTGCCAACATAAGTGACACACGTTTACCCGCCAAAAATTCCAGCGGGCTCAAGTAATTTAGTACTTTCCTAGGTCGAGTATTGATTCGAAACACTGCGTCATCAATACGGCTTTTTGGTATCTTGCCAATTTCCACTCCTTTTGGGAAGAAGCGCCTCAAAAGGCCATTAGTGTTTTCGTTCAGCCCGCGTTCCCAAGAGTGGTAAGGTTTCGCAAAATATATTCTGCATCCTAGCTTCTGCGCAATCGATTGATGACCTGCAAATTCTCCTCCATTATCGAAGGTGATGGTTTTACAGATGGCCTGATATGGCTTCAACATCTGCTTGATCGCCCGGCTCACTGTTTTCTTGCTCTTATTTGGGACTCTGCGAGTGAGCAATAATTTGGAAACTCGTTCAACCAGTGTCACCAGATAGCCATCTTGACCATAAACTGTATCGCCTTCCCAGTGACCGATCTCAGTGTTTTCATCGACAATCGCAGGTCTTTGATCAATATCTATGCGCTCTGGAATAAGCTTTACGCCTGCCTCGGAACCTGCCCGTTTCTGATAAGGTTTGGCTTTCCTTGGCAGACGTGACCTCCAGTTAAGTCGACTGACCCAGCGGTAAATTGTTGAACAACTAACCGTTTTCGCACACCTCTCAAGCTGCATTCGCCCAGCGATTTGTTCAGGACTTGCATTTTTCAGCTGGTGGTCGATTTGTACCTGCATGGCAAAGTCGAGCTTGGTATGTTTAATAGCTCCGTGCCGTCGTTGCAGTGCCTGACGGTGGGCACTCTCGGCACAGTAAGGGCTGTAACGACCAAGCTCACGAGAGATAGTCTTATTGGATCTATTGAGGCGTAGTCCAATGGCTCGGGCTGAATAGTTCTGCCCATTAAGGACCTCAATCTGGTATCGTTCTTTCAAGGTCAGCTGGTTGGTACGGGTTCCCATGAGGTTCCTGGCTTGTTTGTGTGGAAGCTTACTAGCCTACAACCAGCTGGCCTCCTTCGCTATCGCCAAGTGTGTCGGTTATTGTGAGAATCTAGGATGAAAATGAAAGACGAAAGAACGGAATGAGTAATCTAAATGATCAAAGCGATAAATTATACTGCGTTACTTTTTTATTTTTATACAATTTCAGTTATTGCAGAAGATGTCAGCGGGGTAAAATGTGATAACTACTCTGCAGGTGGTAATGTATATAAAATTTGTCTCATGAATATAGATGGAGTAGATGTTCCTCATGGAAAGCAAGAAATTGTAAATGATAAAGGGGTGGTAGTTCTTGAGCAAAATTATGAGAGGGGTGAGGAGGTAGGTTTTTTAGTTAACCGTGCAGATAATGGAAAAGTTTTGAAAGTTTGCTATTTTACTCGCGATAAAGATGATCCTGACTGTATCGATTTGTAATCTTCATTATCACCTATTAAATTGGTGTTGGTCGCTATGAGTACAATGGCCCACGCCCCCATGCGGTAACCAAAGCCGGTAATACCAGTTATCAGTACGACAGCAACGGCAATATGAGTGGCGACTCGGGCAGCCGTACGCTGGACTACACCGTCTTTGATAAACCCAGCCTGGTCACTAAGGGCAGCCACGATACACGCTTCACCTACGGCCCGGACCGCAGCCGTTACAAGCGCGTGGACGACAATGGTAAAGGCACTGTGACCACCCTGCAAATCGGCAGCGTTGAGAAAGTGATTGAGCGCAGTGCCTCCGGTGCTCATATCAAGAGCTTCTATCGCCGTAATATCGCAGGCGTTGCTATCGAGCGTGTCGAGCTGAATGCATCGGATGAAATTGCCAGTACCAACACCCAGTATTTACACAAAGACTTGCAGGGCTCCCTGGATGTTATTACCGATAGCACCGGTCAGGTTGCCAAAGATGCTGCAGGTAACAAACTGGTTTACAGTTTTGATGCCTGGGGTAAGCGTCGCAATGCCCTAAGCTGGGAGCAGATTGCCGGCGCGCCTGCAAATACGGTTAGCGCCCTCAGTGTGGGAGCCTTTAATCACCTGAGTAGCAACCGCGGTTATACCGGCCATGAAATGTTGGATGGGGTAGGCCTAATCCATATGAATGGACGGGTCTATGACCCGACCCTGGCCCGTTTTGTCTCCGCGGATCCAATGATTGATGGGATCACCTCGGTCCAGGGCTACAACCGCTACGCCTATGTGCACAATAATCCGCTGACTTATACGGATCCTTCTGGGTATAGTTTTTGGAATAAGTTTAGGGACGCTTTCTTCAATGGTCGAGATGTGATGCGCTATCTCGGCGGAAAGCCGGTGCTAAATGCCGTCGCCCAGATCGCACTTTACATCTCTTCTGGTCCTGGCTGTCCAGCGGCACTAGCCGCTTACAATGCGGCGCAGACTTACCATATTACCGGTGAGATTGGCCTGGCCTTTGCCAATGGTGTGCACGCTGGAATTTCAGCGGCAGCCTTCTCCGGTATGCCGGGTGGATGGAGTCCGACCAATATTGCAATCCGTGGAGTGACCGGAGGTATATTGGCAAAACTGGGTGGTGGAAAGTTTGCCCACGGTTTTATCTCGGCGGGAGTCGGTGGTGGATTTGGGAAAAATACGCATATAGCCGTTAAGATGGTGGTTTCAGGGCTGGTATCTGAGGCTACTGGTGGGAAGTTCATTAATGGGGCGGCGACTGCTGCATTTAGCCATATTGCAGGCTCATTTGGGGAGAATGCTTTTGGTGACGATGGACCCATTAAAGGAGGAGCGGAAGCGGGAGGTAAAGAGGGAGTGACTTGGAGCCTGCAGGAGGGTGCAACGAGTGAGGACTTGGCTCAAGCCCAAAAACTATGGGAGGCAGCCCGTTGTAGAGTGGGTGAGGCAACGGGGTTAATTATAGATTTAGAAACTAGTAAATTAGAGACGATTATACTAATTGGTGATATAGGAAATAGTGCAGCACCTAGCTTACCTTCTGGAGCGGTTAATCCAGATATAGGCTCCTCAGGAACTATTCGGTTTAATCCATGGAAAAAGGGTTTTCTTACAGGGGGGATTGAAAGAAGCCCAGAAGCATCCCTTATTCATGAGGCTTATCATGTTTATGAATTTCAGCAGGGCTCCATTTCAAGAACTGATACTCGCAAGCTTGCTGAAATTTCAGCTACAGCCTTCGAAAATAGACATCGAAAAGTAATGAATCTACCTCAGAGGACACATTATGGTGAATGGGAAGTGCCAACGTACTAAGAGTTGTATGTTGAGAGAGAAAATTTTTTGTATATTATTCTTTCTTTTTAGTTCATTTTTTTGCTTTGGGTATAGTGTAGGTGGAAATGTGAGCTTAAAGAAAATTGTTAAGGTAGGAGCTAATGTTAACCTGGGTAGCAGAGAAGTCCCTTTTTTGATCGCAGCAGATTCAAAAGGTAGCGTCTATATGGATGCAAAATGGACATTAAACGTGGAGAGGGTTTATGCGGATGGTGTTCTATTAGAGCCAAAGCCTACTTTTGAATTCTATGATGATTTAAACCTAAAAAAAGTGGATATATCACATGGAAATTATATTTTTAATGTGAATTATTTAGATTTTGTTTTTGGGGAGCTTCAGAAGGGTGGGGAGTATGATTTATATCGCTATAACATTCCAGATGAAACAAAGTCTTTGGTGGTTTTATATGGGTTTTCTTATTCCTCCGGTGAAAAGGATGAGCAACTATTTCAGTTGGATGTGAAGTTTGAGCGCTAAGGTAGGCTAAATATAATTAATACATAGGTAAACCACCGCCTCTGGCGGTGAGACTTGACAGGGCTCTGCCGTTCCGGCGTGCAGAATGAAAAATATGGCCTCCATGAACCGGCAAGTTCTATAAAGGAGGCCATATGCGAGATTGGCAGTGGCAAGCTCACGTGAAGCATTATTGCAGGTACCATGTGGTATTTGTGCCTAAGTATCGAAAGAAAGCATTATTTGGAGCATTGAGAAGGGAGATCGGAGCGATATTTCGAGACCTATGCCGTCAAAAGGGTATTGAGTTGATTGAGAAAAATTAGGGTCAGAGTAAATTATTGACTCCAAAATAAACTTTCCATCTAGCTGAGTAATTCTTCAAGAACTCTGGCAGAGTAATCTGCCGGGGGGTTGTTTTTAGTGTATATCACCCTGACCGAATTCAGCGCCAGGTCTTGTACTTGAGGAACATCATAATACTTTTGAAAACCGACCTCAGTGGTGATGGTAGTTACAGCAAGGACCTGCAGGAACGTTTTGAGTATGACGGCCTCAACCGCCTTCGCTATGCGCGCCTCTATCAAGCCGGCAGTCAAACTGCCACCCAGGAGGTTCGCTATGATGATGCCGGTAATAACACCTATAAAACTGGCGTTGGTAGCTATAAATACAATGGCCCACGCCCCCATGCGGTAACCAAAGCCGGTAATACCAGCTATTACTACGATAACAACGGCAACATGAGTAGCGACTCGGGCTGCCGTACGCTGGATTACACCGTCTTCGATAAACCCAGCCTGGTCACTAAGGGCAGCCACGATACACGCTTCACCTACGGCCCGGACCGCAGCCGCTTCAAGCGGGTGGATGACAACGGCAAAGGCACAGTGACCACCCTGCAAATCGGCAGCGTTGAGAAAGTGATCGAGCGCAGCACCTCCGGTGCTCATATCAAGAGCTTCTATCGCCGCAATATCGCAGGCATTGCTATCGAGCGTGTCGAGCTGAATGCATCGGATGAAATCGCCGGTACCAGTACCCAGTATTTACACAAAGACCTGCAGGGTTCCCTGGATGTGATTACCGATAGCACCGGTCAGGTTGCCAAAGATACTGATGGCAACAAGCTGGTTTACAGCTTTGATGCCTGGGGCAAACGCCGCAACGCCCTGAGCTGGAAACAGATTGCCGGCGCACCCGCAAATACGGTTAGCGCCCTCAGTGTGGGAGCCTTTAATCACCTGAGTAGCAACCGCGGTTATACCGGCCATGAAATGCTGGATGAGGTGGGCCTGATCCATATGAATGGACGGGTCTACGATCCGACCCTGGCCCGTTTTGTCTCTGCGGATCCAATGATTGATGGGGTCACCTCGGTCCAGGGCTACAACCGCTATGCCTATGTGCACAATAACCCGCTGACTTATACGGATCCATCTGGGTACAGTTCTTGGAATAAGTACCGGGACGCTTTCGTCAATGGTCGAGATGTGATGCGCTATCTCGGCGGAAAGCCGGTGCTAAATGCAGTTGCCCAGATCGCACTTTGCATCTCTTCTGGTCCCGGCTGTCCTGGCGCGCTGGCAGCTTACAATGCGGCGCAGACTTACCATATTACCGGTGAGATCGGCCTGGCTTTTGCCAATGGTGTACTCGCAGCCGCTTCAGCGGCGGCCTTCTCCGGTATGCCGGGTGGATGGAGTCCGACCAATATTGCAATCCGTGGAGTAACCGGAGGCATATTGGCAAAACTGGGTGGTGGAAAATTTGCGCACGGTTTTATCTCGGCGGGAGTCGGTGGTGGTTTTGCGAACGATACTCATATTGCAGTGAGGATGCTGGCTTCTGGACTGGTTTCGGAGGCTACTGGTGGGAAGTTTGTAAATGGAGCGGCGGCCGCTGCCTTTACGGCACTTGCGGGGGCTGTAAAGCGAGGGGGGAGTTCACCAAATCCCTCATTCCCTACGCCAAGTATTGAGGTTGAGATAGAGTTTGAGTTCCAAGGGGAGGTGTCAGTGGATTTGGAAGTTGTACCTCCAGAAACCCCTGAATACGTGCCTCATTTGTATTCTCCCCCAGAAAGACGAGTTATGGAGGAGGTGAGTGTTGTTGCTAACCCTATCAAGTATGATTTTTCTGGGCCGGTAGCCATTTATTATCAAAGGCTAGCGGCAAGAAGAATGCAAAATGCTATGATAGCAAGGTATTCAAGGGCCTTCGCTCAACACCAATCCTGGGTAAGGTTTGCAAATGCGGCTAATTTCGTTGGGGCGGAGTTGCCAAGCTATTTAATAGGTGCGGGACTGGGCGCGCATGGGCTTAGAATGGCTGCGCCGCATGCTCTGAAAAGTGGGAGAAATGCTTTTCTTGCTGTAGAACTCTTAAGTGGAGAGGTGACCTCAGTAGGGTATCAGATGCTGAAATATGAGTATATCTGGGCTACATCTGGTGGGGCAGCAGGTCACGTTTATTCAGCTTCAAGAGTCTTAAAACCGAGGATGCGATGGCCAGCATATTGATTTCTTTGGCAAGATCTTCTTTCTCTCTTGTTGAGTGAACTATTGGTGAAGAAATTTTTAATGGGTAGATTCTCTGATGTCATCACACAAAAGGGTGATAAAGTTAATTTTTGGGTATAGTAGTATGGATTGGAAAGAAGAGTTAATAGCACCTTTACCTGAGTATGTCGCCGCATTTTTAGGTGCTTTTGTTATTTGGTATTTAGGATTGTCAATTCAAGATGTGATCAAGTTGATAGGTCTTGCTCTTATTATGTTCTATTTTTCTTACTTTTTTTATGGGTTTTTTGGTCTGGGGATTTACTTTAGGGTTAGTGTTTCTTCAATATTGTGGGTTTGGTTTTATAGTTGGACGTACTTCTTGAATGACATTATTGTGGGCTTTGTATTTCCGGTAGTATTAATCCTTATTGTGTGTTTTATTGGGTTTTTAGTTGGCTTTAAAAGGAAGTCTTAGCCTGGGTTTCAGAATTGTTGATAGAGAAATAGAGTATCGATATCTGGGAAACTAACTTATTTGACTATTGGTAGAGCTTTGGCAGGGTCATCTGATAGAGTTCTGTTTTAACCTGTATTTCACTCAGGTTAAGTTTATTATCAGGCCATATTGGGGAGCTTAATAATTCTATCGATAAACAATTCAAGCAGTATTATAAAGATCTCCAGCAAAGCCTTGAGCATGAGGGTATTAACCGCCTGTACAGCACGCCCCTCTATCAAGCCGGCAGCCAAACTGCCACCCAGGAGGATCGCTATGATGATGCCGGTAATATCACCTATAAAACGGGCGTTGGTAGCTATGAGTACAGTGGCCCACGCCCCCATGCGGTAACCAAAGCCGGTAATACCAGTGGAGAACTAAGATTGTGTCACTATCGAAAACTAAATTAATTCTCTTGTGCTACCTATTTCTAGCTTCCTGCATGTCACTAAATGTGATGCCTGTCAGCGAAAAGCCAAATATACAAATGCTGAATAGGGGGGTTGAGTGGAAGATTCGAAGAACTATTTCACCGAAAATGCTTTACCCTAAAACTGAGTTTGATAAAGGCCAAGAAGGTTGGGTGCTTGTTCGAGGAGATATAAGTAAGCAAGGAATAGCGAATAATCTTAATGTGGTAGATTTCAGTCCGAGCGCTGTATTTAATTTAGCTGCAATAAGATATCTAAGGGACTCACAGTTTGAACCCTATAAGCAGAAAGGTAAGGCCTCTATCCTTAAGGGTTATTACTTTCTATTAATTTTTGAGTTAGGTGAAGAGCACCCAAGATATAAAGGATAGAAAGGAAAGCTAGATCTTTATTTTGTCCCTAGTGATAAAGAGTAGATTGAATTCCCGGCGCTTAAATAACACTTTCTATCTAACGGAACCACTACTAAATAGCCTCGGCAAAGTACTCGCTGGGGCTCTGCTTTTAAGATATATCCCCTTTTCGAACTCAGTAATAAGTTTTGAGTTCCATAATCTTGCCAAAAACCGATCTTTGTGGCGATCACAGCTATAGCTAGGACTTGCTAAAGAGCACTGAATAGAATGGCTTCAATTGCCTGTGCCAAGCATGCCTCTATCAGGCTTGTATTCAAACTGTTATTCAAGAGATGCACTACTATGATGCCGGCAATACCAGCTATCAGTGCGATAACAACGGCAGCATGAGTGGAGACCTGGGCAGCCGTAAGCGGTACACCGTCTTTGATAAATCCTGCCTGGTTTCTTAGGGCAGCCACGATACGCGCTTCACCTACGGCCCGGACCGCGGCCGCTTCAAGTGGGTGGACGATAATGGCAAAGGCACTGTGATCACCTTGCAGATTGACAGCGTTGAGAAAGTGATTGGGCGCAGCAGCTCCGGAGCTCATATCAAGAGCTTCTATCGCCGCAATATCGCAGGCGTCGCTATCGAGCGTGTTGTTGTGGTCAAGTCTAACCGGACACCTCTTTAAGCACATTTTTCAAATTCGATAGGGGTTATATACTCCAGTGATGAATGTATCCTGCGTGAGTTGTAATAAGCAATATAGGCCCTCACATCGGCTATCGCATCTTCCCTTGTCGGATAGATATTTCCCGTCAGCCATTCTCGTTTTAGGCTGCTAAAAAAGCGTTCAGTCGGTGCATTGTCCCAACAATTTCCCTTGCGGCTCATTGAGCACACCATACCATGCTGTTTCAACTGCGCTTGGTAGGTATGGCTGGCACTCTGACTGCCTCGATCAGAGTGGTGTAGAAGACCCTTTGGCGGTGTACGCAAATTAACAGCCATCATCAATGCACGACTTACCAGGGCCGTTTCCATCTGGCGATCTAGATGCCAACCAACAATCCTACGTGAATAGAGATCAATCACTACCGCCAAATACAGCCAGCCCTGTGCAGTCCAGATGTACGTGATATCAGTAGTCCAAACTTGATTTTTAACACTTGGTGAGAACTCCCTATTCAAAAGGTTTTCCGCGGTAGGTAGTTGGTGTTTGCTGTCTGTCGTCAGTGTAAATCGCTTCTTGCGTTTTACTCTCAAACCTAGCTTTTTCATTAGTTTGCGGACACGATAGCGACCAATTTTAAAGCCTTCTTTGCGTAACAGTTTCATTAACCGACGGCTTCCGAGACTCTGTCGAGATTCAGAAAATAAGGCCTTCAAACGATGGCATAGTTTCCATGTCTGGCTATCTATTGAGCTATTACTACGCTGATACCACCCGTAATAGCTACTCTTATTTACCTGCATCACTCGGCAGAGTGTCCTAACTGGAAAGCTGCCTTGCTGTTCTTTAATAAAGTTGTACTTTACTTCATTTCTTTCGCAAAGAAAGCGCTGGCCTTTTTTAGGATTTCTTTCTCCATCCGCAACTGCTTGTTTTCGCGTCGTAACCGGTCCAATTCTGCGCGCTCGCCGACATCCAGCCTTTCTCCGCTCTCTTCCTGCTTCAGCTCTTTTATCCAGCGTCGCAGATTGTTGGCAGTGGTTCCTACAGCCTCTGCGGCTTTAGAAATAGAATATCCCTGCTCAGAGACCAGGGCTACGGCGTCTTTCTTGAACTCCGGCTTGAATTGCCGGCGTGTACCTTTCGTTGTCATACATCACCTCGCTTGGTGTTTTTACCATCTTAGCGAAGTGTCCGGAAGTATTAGACCACTACATGTCGAGCTGAATGCATCCGATGAAATTGCCAGTACCAACACCCAGTACTTACACAAAGACTTACAGGGCTCCCTGGATGTTATTACCGATAGCACCGGTCAGGTTGCCAAAGATACTGCTGGCAACAAGCCGGTTTACAGCTTTGATGCCTGAGGCAAACGCCGCAACGCCCTGAGCTGGGAACAGATTGCCGGCGCGCCTGCAAATACGGTTAGCGCCCTCAGTGTGGGAGCCTTTAATCACCTGAGTAGCAATCGAGGTTATACCGGCCATGAAATGCTGGATGAGGTGGGCCTGATCCATATGAATGGACGGGTCTACGACTGCAGCCTTTACAGAGATGCTCACTAAGTGCGCCGTACAGACGTTAATGGAGAAAAAGAAGTAAAAAGACTGGCCGCTGATGATGAGTATGTCAGAGACGATTCTATTAGTGAAATATCTGCTGAGGAGGCACAGAGAAAATTTGT
Organism: Microbulbifer sp. THAF38; assembly: GCF_009363535.1. NCBI lineage: Bacteria > Pseudomonadati > Pseudomonadota > Gammaproteobacteria > Cellvibrionales > Microbulbiferaceae > Microbulbifer > Microbulbifer sp. THAF38. The sequence goes on along the minus strand of NZ_CP045369.1, from coordinate 2,631,852 downwards.
TGCTTTAAAGGCTGACCTGGTTAAAAAAGGAGCTAATGAAGCAAATAAGCTTCAGTCTGTAAATGCGTATGCTAGAGATTTGAATGGCGCCACAGCGACCGGAAAGAACTGTTCCTTTATGTTTAAAGAAGAGCTTTGGGGTAGTTAGCTGGGTGGCACAGTTGCTGCCGAGAAAGTAGATGGAGTCCCGATGCTTTATAGGCAGGCTTTCTCTAGTACTATAACGGAGATACGGCTTTCTCATTCTTTCTGGCTAGCAGTAGACTTTAATGCTTATCAGTCTGCTCGCTTTTTTGTTATTCATGAAATAGGCCATGTTAAGAATCCAGAGTTTACCGAAATTCAAAAAAATAAATGGGCTTATAATAGGTGTTAAAATGAAAATGGTGTTGTCAAGTTTCTTCATGTTGCTTGTTTTTCAAGCAATAAGTATTGCAAGTCTGGCTGATAGTGATATATATCAGGGTTTGCGAATCGGGATGGGTACTATCGATGGGCCTCGAAAGGTTGTTTCATTCTGTATTCCAAAATCATATTTCAAGAAGTATAGATTGGACCCGCCGCTTATGAGTTATGGTAGCGAGCTAAGAAAAGATATTCAGGTTTCGCTGGTTGGGAAGGATAGCGATAAAAAATACTGGTCTTATGAAGTGTTTTTTAATAGTGAGTTGGTGGTCGGAGATGGTAATATTTTTGTTAGATTTCCCTTTATACCATTGGTTGAGAACATAGAGGAGCTCACCCTTTACTATAATGTTGCAGACATTGAGTCGAAGATTGACTTGTCTAAGGAAACAGGTGCTTCTGGCTGCGTTGATGCTCCCTTTGTTGAGCCAAGCCGGGTGGGTGACAAAAAATTTAAAATAAAAATTTAAGATGACAGCAATTAAGAATACCTATAGATCAAAGATTGTCCCAACACCTTGGGGAAAAGGTGCGAGGGTTATTTGATTCGGTAAGAATAAAGGGGCCTCTGAATAATTCAGAGGCTCCTTAAGTTTGCTTAGCTATTGTCTCAAGATGAGAATGAATCTGTGCAGAGCGGTGACTCAGGTACCTTGCTTTCACGGCTAAAGAAATGTAAGGGTTTCTCTGGGTCAAATAGAGGTAATATATGAGCCCTTTACTGTGACAGATTTCAACTACAAGAAATTAAATCATTTTGGTGGTCAGTTTGGATTGGGGGGTAAGCTGAATGAGCTTGCGAAAGATTAGGTTTTCAATGTTGCTTGGAATAATCTCAATTCCTTTTTCATGCGTAGGGGAGATATTACCTTGGGGTGATAAATATGAGAGGTTGGAAGTATCGAATTGTCAGAAAATTAATTGCTTGTTTCGTACTTCTCCTGGTGATATGCAAGGTTCATATATGTGGGTTGAGTCCTTCTTTCCTGTGAAGTTGGAGAGTATTGGGAAATTAAACCGTATATATGTTGGGCAAGAAGTTGGAAATATTGAGGTTTTAAGGGTGCCTATTGAGGGGTACGTTTCTGGCGATGATGCTAAATATATTTCAGGGTTTAGAGTAGAGAAAAAGAATCTAAAGCAAGTTTTTATCGTGGTTATTTATGGGGCTGAAGATGGTCGCCCAAAGAAGTTTAAGATTGAAAATTTTCAATCATTACTTTAGGTATTTGTGAACATTAAATTTTAATAAGGGCAGGTGAACGAGAGGGTTGATTCGAAGTAAGGTTCTTAAAAAGTTGACTGAGCAATACTAATAATTAGGGTCAGAGTAAATTATTGACTCCAAAATAAACTTTCTATCTAGCTGAGTAATTCTTCAAGAACTCCGGCAGAGTAATCTGCCGGGGGGTTGTTTTTAGTGTATCTCTCCCTGACCGAGTTCGGCGTCAGGTCTTTTAATTAAACTTTATAATACTGTCCAAAGCCGACCTCAGTGGTGATGGTAACTACAGTAAGGACCTACAGGAAAATCTTGAGTACGACGGCCTCAATCGCCTGCGCTATGCCCGCCTCTATCAGGCCGGCAGCCAAACGGCTACCCAGGAGGTTCGCTATGATGATGCTGGTAATATCACCTATAAAACGGGCGTTGGTAGCTATGAATACAATGGTCCACGCTCCCATGCGGTAACCAAAGCCGGTAATACCAGCTATCACTACGACAACAGCGACAACAACGGCAACGTGGGTAGCGACTCGGGCGGCCGTACGCTGGACTACACCGTCTTTGATAAACCTAGTCTGGTCACTAAGGGCAGTCACGATACACGCTTTACCTACGGCCCGAACCGCAGCCGCCTTAAGTGGGTGGGCGACAATGGCAAAAGCACAGTGAACACCTTGCAGATTAATATTATTAAAATGTGACTAAGGTCGCGCAAATTAGATTGCACTAGTTGTCTTGCCAAATATTATTCCTTCTGTAGTTGAATCTGAAGTGAAAATATGGGTGGGTTTGAAGCATATTGAAATTGGTCGAGAAGATATTTCCTTGTTTTAAGGTTGTTGTCGAAGGAAGGCCTTGAAGCTGTTAAAATTCAGAACGTGATAATCGGTTGCTCGATTATCAATCATGGAGTGAGGCGTTAGCTTCTTGTGCGAAGTTGGCTAGCCTTAGGGACTTTTCTGAGTGGTAAGGATTATGAAGAAACTTTTTACCTTTTTAACGATTGCAACTGTTTTAATGGTTTCAAACGCTTCAATTGCAAGTGAATATACAGACCATGCTTTATTTAGAATGAATTTTGAGTATAACTCACCGCTCAAAATAAAAAATAATCACTTAAAAGTGATTACTTTTCCTACTACAGGCCCCAACAGATTACTTGAGGCTAGCTATGTGCCTTATAGCGAAGGTTCTGAGCGTATCACAGGCAGATTACCGCTGACCGATTCTGTTAGTTCAGCAACCCTAAGTTATGACGTGAAGTTTCATAGTGATTTCCAGTTCGTTAGGGGAGGCAAGCTTCACGGTTTAGGTGGAGGAACAGGTACGACAGGGTGTAAACCTATAGATCCTAAAGGCTGGAGTGTTCGCGTCATGTTTGATGGTGAGGGTAGTCCAAAGTTATATGTTTATCACCAGGATAGACAGAGAGCCTGCGGTGATAGCTTTGCCAACTTAACAGACTTTAAATTTGATTTACACAAATGGTATCGAGTAGAACTTTTTGTACAAATGAATACTGCTGCCAATAATGCGGATGGCTACGCCGAGCTTTATGTGGATGGTAAAAAAATTAGCGAGAAGCATGGGCTACGTCTAACAGGCAGCATGAATGCACTGGTAGATACCTTTTTGTTCAGTACTTTTCATGGAGGCTCAACTAAGGAGTGGGCACCAACCAAGACCGTTAAGGCATACTTCGATAACTTTACTGTAAAAAATGGTAAACGTATCGCCGGTAAGGATGCTTGGAGGTGTGAATATAAAGAAGGCGGAATATATACAACTAATGGTGCCTGCTGTAAGAACTCCTGTGGTTCCTGCGGTGGAAGTGGTTGCGGAGCCTTGCCAGGTGGTGCGAGTGCCTGCTGTAGTGTTAAGGTAGTAAACGAGGCGCCTCTTTGCTCCTACCCCGATACAAGTGCCCCATGCTCTTTGTAAACGTTAATTTTTACTAGGTATGTTTAAATCCGCTCAATTGAACCCTTTGGTTTGTTGATCTGGTTAAAAGAAATCCGGAATTCCTAATATGGATTCCGGATTTTTACATTTGAGCTAAATAATAATAGTTGTCAAACTTCATATCATCATGGCTGTGTAGGAATTTTTATCCTCCATTTTTGCTAATGGCCGATCCATTTATGAAGCGGCCTTCTAAACTGGTAAATCTACCGTGCTTGGGCATGCAGACTCTTAAGAGCTGTAACAAAAGAACACCCATTCATAACAGTTTAAGCCCACTTTGGTTTCATTCTGCAATTTAAGCTACGTGTAGCAATGTCGACCTAAATGATGTTCGATTTAGCATGGATATTGTCGGCATATCTATAGGCAACCAGCTGGTTTACAGCTTTGGTGCCTGGGCTAAGCGCCGCAATGCCTGAGCTGGAAATAGATTGCAGGTGTGCCTGATCCATATGAATGGATGGGTCTACGCTCCGATTCTTGCTCGCCTTGCAACTGAAGACTCAATTTGCTCTACTTGATATGTCGCTACTTGCGGCTCACCTACTTTGAATAACAATAATGGTAATCGGAGAAATTCGATGAATGAAGAAGTAGCTGTTACCCCTGAAGAAGACAATTTTGTAGATGCCATCGCCGCCGTGGCTCTCGTCGCTATCTTTGTTGTCACCTGTATTTTCTGGGTTTCCACCCGCTGATCCGCTATTCGTCCGCTAATGAATAGCCCAGGCCCGGAGCTGAGCCGTACCGGGTCAATCCCCCCTTAAAGCTTATAAATTTTCTAAGCAATACTACCCTATGGGGCTAGCCACCCGGGTCGATAGGTATTTGTGCGAAGAGTGCGTGATGTAGCGGGCTGGATGCCCGCATTCGGAAAGGGCAAGGATTCAACCCATATTGCCCAGTACAGTCTTTACGATCAGTATCAGAGTCAAGACAAACAAAATGGTGAAGACAATTCCAGCGACAACATAGTGGGTCATGCTGCCGCTTTGAAAGTCCTTCTCTCGGTTCTTGTTGCTCTGAACTCCAATGGCCCCCGCTAGAGTGCTCAGTACAATCTGGCCAAGTCCGGGCTTCCTTGCTCGTTTCTTATTATTTTCCTGCATGGGGGGATCCTCACTCTTCGAGATTTGGGCGCAGCCAGCGCTCCAGTTCCTGTTCACCAATTCCTTTGCGCTTGGCCAGACTTTGCAGCTGGTCCCGACCGATTTTACCGACATTAAAGTATTTGGCCTGCGGGTGGGCGAAGTACCAGCCGCTGACTGCGGCCGCCGGCATCATGGCGAAATGCTCGGTCAGGCTGACCCCGGCATTTTCTTCGGCACTCAATAGTTTGAACAGCGTAGCTTTTTCCGAATGGTCCGGACAGGCGGGATAGCCGGGCGCGGGGCGGATACCCTGGTAGGCTTCTTTGATCAGCTGTTCATTGCTCAATTCTTCATCCGCCGCATAGCCCCAGTACTCCTTGCGTACCTGGCGATGCAGGGTTTCGGCAAAAGATTCCGCCAGTCGGTCCGCCAGGGCTTTCACCATAATCGCGTTGTAGTCGTCGTGTTTGGCTTCGTAACTCTGCGCCAATTCGTCGGCACCGATGCCGGTGGTTACCGCGAAGCCGCCGACATAATCGAGATAGCCGGAATCCAGCGGGGCGACAAAGTCCGCCAGGGAGCGGCACAGGCCATCGCCGCCTAGCTTGTGTACCTGCTGGCGAATATGGTGCAGACGCGCCAGCTCGTCGCTGCGCTCTTCATCTTTGTACACGATAATATCGTCGCCGACACTGTTGGCGGGCCACAGGCCGAACACGGCGCGGGCGCGCAGCTGCTTCTTGGCAATCATCTCTTTCAGCAGGCGCAGGGCATTGTGATAGAGATCGCTGGCAGCCTCACCGACCACTTTGTCCTTGAGGATTGCCGGGTATTTACCCGCCAGGTCCCAGGATAAAAAGAACGGTGTCCAATCCAGAGTGTCGAGCAGGTTTTCCAGGGGAAAGTCATCGATCACGGTGATGCCCAGTTTTTTGGGCTTTACGGGTTGGTAATTCTGCCAGTCGAATTGTGGTGCGCTATCGCGGGCTTCCGCATAGGTAAGGCGGGTGTCGTTACGCTTTCTATTGGCGGTGCGGGTGCGCACCTTTTCGTATTCGGCGCGGACCTTTTCAACAAAGGCCGGGCGCAGTTCATCGGAAATTAAGCTGCTGGCCACCCCCACGGCGCGGGAGGCATCCGCTACATAGACCACCTGGTTGCGATTGAACTGGGGATCAATTTTCACTGCGGTGTGTGCCTTGGAAGTGGTGGCACCACCAATCAGCAGTGGAATATCAAACTTCTGGCGTTCCATTTCTGCGGCGACATGCACCATCTCATCGAGGGAGGGGGTGATCAAACCGGATAGGCCGATAATGTCGCAGTTCTTTTCCCGGGCGGTTTGCAAAATAGTTTCTGCGGCCACCATCACGCCGAGGTCGATCACCTCGTAATTGTTGCAGGCCAGCACCACTCCGACGATATTCTTGCCGATATCGTGTACATCGCCTTTAACCGTAGCCATCAGGATACGTCCGTTGGGCCGGCTGTCCTCGGTTTTTTCCGCTTCGATAAATGGTTGCAGATAGGCGACCGCCTGCTTCATAACCCGCGCGGATTTCACCACCTGGGGCAGGAACATTTTGCCCTCGCCAAACAGGTCGCCAACGATATTCATGCCGTCCATCAGCGGACCTTCGATCACATCCAGGGGGCGAGTGCTATTGGCGCGGGCCTCTTCAGTATCTTCCTCGATATAGTTGTTGATGCCTTTTACCAGGGAGTGCGCCAGGCGCTCTTTGACCGGCAGCTCACGCCAGCTTAGGTCTTCCTTGCGCGTTGTGCCGCCGCCTTCACCCATATATTTGGGGGCGATATCCAGCAGGGCTTCGGTGGATTCAGCATTGCGGTTGAGAATGACGTCTTCCACCTTTTCCCGCAGCTCTTCAGGCAGCTCGTCATAGACCGCCAGCTGACCGGCGTTGACGATGCCCATATTCAGGCCGGCCTTGATGGCGTGGAATAGGAATACCGAGTGGATGGCCTCGCGCACCGGGTTGTTACCGCGGAAGGAGAAGGAGACGTTAGAGACGCCCCCACTGATTTGGGCACCCGGTAGATTTTCACGAATCCAGCGGCAGGCTTGGATAAAGTCCACCGCGTAATTGTTGTGTTCCTCAATGCCAGTGGCGACGGCAAAAATATTGGGGTCGAAAATAATGTCGCTGGGGTTAAAACCGACTTCCTTCACCAGAACGTCGTAGCTGCGCTTACAGATTTCGATCTTGCGCTCAAAAGTATCTGCCTGGCCCTGCTCATCAAAGGCCATCACCACTACGGCGGCGCCGTAGCGCAGGCATAGTTGCGCTTTCTCGATAAACTCCTCTTTGCCTTCCTTGAGGCTGATGGAGTTCACGATGGGTTTACCCTGAATACACTGCAGGCCGGCCTCAATCACCTCCCACTTGGAGGAGTCCACCATAAAGGGCACTTTGGCGATATCGGGTTCGGTGGCAGCGAGGTTGAGAAAGCGGCGCATGGCGGCGTGTGCATCGAGCATCGCCTCATCCATATTGAAATCAATTACCTGCGCACCATCTTCCACCTGGGCGGCGGCGACCTGCAGGGCGGTATCGTAGTCCTCTTCCAGAATCAGTCGCTTGAAGCGGGCGGAACCGGTGACATTACAGCGTTCACCCACATTGACGAAGAGGGCGGTCTCATCGGCGACAAACGGCTCCAGGCCGGACAGGCGCAAAGCCGGCTTGATCTCGGGCAGTTGGCGCGGAGGGATATCGGATACCGCTTCTGCAATGGCGCGGATGTGTTCTGGCGTGGTGCCGCAGCAACCGCCGAGAATATTGATAAAACCACTGCGGGCAAACTCTGCCACAATCGCCGCGGTTTGCTCCGGGGTTTCGTCGTACTCGCCAAATTCATTGGGCAGGCCGGCATTGGGGTGTGCGGAAACATAAGTGGCGCAGGCGCCAGATAAAGCCTCTACATAGGGGCGCAGTTCGGTGGCGCCCAGGGCACAGTTAAGACCAACGGAAATGGGTTTGGCGTGGGCGATGGAATAGTAAAACGCCTCGGTGGTCTGCCCGGAGAGGGTACGCCCGGAAGCATCGGTAATGGTGCCGGAGATCATAACCGGCAATTCGAAGCCCAGTTCCTCAAACAGCTGCTGCATGGCGTAGATAGCTGCCTTGGCATTGAGGGTGTCGAAGATAGTTTCGATCAGGATCAGGTCACTGCCGCCCTCGACCAGGGCGCGGCCGGCTTCCACATAGTTGTGGACCAGCTCGTTGAAAGTCACATTGCGCGCGCCCGGGTCGTTGACGTCCGGGGAAATACTCGCGGTGCGCGAGGTAGGGCCGATCACGCCGGCCACCCAGCGGGGGCGCTCTGGAGTGGAGAGGGCGTCTGCCGCAAGGCGGGCCAGTTCCGCTGAGGTGCGGTTCAGCTCCACCACCAAATGTTCCATGTCGTAGTCAGACTGGGACAGCTCGGTCGCATTAAAAGTATTGGTTTCGATAATATCGGCGCCGGCTTCCAGGTACTGCCGGTGGATCTGTTCGATTAACTCTGGGCGGGTAATGCTTAACAGATCGTTATTGCCTTTCAGGTCCCGGTGGAAGTCGGCGAAGCGAGCGCCGCGGTAATCTTCCTCCTGCAATTTTTCCCGCTGGATCATGGTCCCCATAGCGCCGTCCAGTATCAGGATGCGCTGAGTGAGCGCGACTTTGAGTTGCTGCAGACGTTGATTGCGGGACAGCGCAGACATTGACCAATCCTTATTTGTCGATGGCGGGAAAGGCATCAATCTTAGCACAGGGATGCTTGCCAACAGGGGCTAAATTTATGGATAAAAACTGCTGCGACACAATAACCGGTAATTTTTTACTAAGGGTGTGCAATTTCTATCTATAGTTTGGCCTTCAGCAGACATAAAAACCCAGGGGAGAGCCTGCTTCGCTAATGGTACAGAAGGCTGTACCAATTGAAAGGTTGGCTCCAGGAAGGAGAAAAAATCGTGCAATCAAAGGATAAGAATCGCCGGGTAGTATTGGCAGCCCGGCCCGAAGGGGCGCCGAGCGAAGATAACTTCAGTATTGAGGAAGTGGGGCTGCCTGAGCCTGCTCGTGGCGAAGTGTTGTTGCGTACCGTATTCCTCTCTCTGGACCCCTATATGCGCGGCCGTATGAGTGATGCCAAGTCTTATGCAGAGCCGGTACCCCTGGGCGGCGTTATGGTGGGGGGTACCGTGAGTCGGGTGCTTGAGTCACACCTGGAAGGTTTCGAAGAGGGCGACTGGGTGCTGGGTTACTGCGGCTGGCAGGACTATGCGGTCTCCGATGGCGAGGGGTTGGTCAACTTGGGTAAAAATCCCAGTCATCCTTCCTATGCCCTTGGCGTTTTGGGCATGCCGGGTATCACCGCCTATTTCGGGCTGCTGGAAATTGGCCAGCCCCAGGCAGGGGACACCTTGGTTGTCGCCGCAGCCACCGGCCCGGTGGGTTCCACCGTGGGGCAGATCGGCAAAATAAAAGGATGCCGGGTGGTTGGTATTGCCGGCGGAGCAGAAAAATGCCGCTACGCGGTGGAGGAGTTGGGTTTTGATATTTGCCTCAATCATCGCGCCGAAGAGTTTCCCGAGCAACTGGAGGAGGCTTGTCCGGATGGTGTGGATGTGTATTTCGAGAATGTGGGGGGAGATGTATTTGATGCGGTTTTACCGCTTCTCAACGACTTTGCTCGGATTCCGGTGTGTGGACTGGTTGCACATTACAACGCCACTTCCCTGCCTGAAGGCCCGGATCGCCTGAGCCTGTTAATGCGTGAAGTCCTGACGAAACGTCTGAAAATTCAAGGGTTCATTATTTTTGATCAATACGAGCGTTTCGGTGATTTTATTACCGGTTTGAGTCGATGGGTTAATGAAGGCAAGATCAAATACCGCGAAGATTTGGTCGAGGGGTTGGAAAAAGCACCCCGAGCCTTGATGGGGCTGTTAAAGGGAGAGAATTTTGGCAAGGTCGTGGTGCGCTTGGGCACCGATGACTGATTGCGGGCTTTTATAAATCAAAGGGCACCAGGGAGGTCGCCGATGAAAATATTAGTGGTTCTGACATCACACGATAAGTTGGGCGATACCGGCAAGAAAACCGGTTTTTGGTTGGAGGAGTTTGCCGCGCCTTACTACACCTTCAAGGATGCCGGGGCGGAAGTTACCCTGGTCTCTCCCAAGGGAGGGCAACCGCCACTAGACCCCAAAAGTGACGAGCCAGACTCCCAGACCGACGCCACGCTGCGTTTCCGCCAGGACCCTGAAGCCCAGCAGGCGCTGGCCAATACCGGTAAGCTTGCGGATGTGAAAGCGTCGGACTTTGATGCGGTTTTCTATCCCGGAGGTCATGGTCCCCTGTGGGATCTTGCAGAGGACAAGGACTCCATCGCCCTGATTGAAGCGTTTTACGGGGACGGAAAGCCGGTAGGCGCCGTGTGTCATGCCCCTGCCGTGTTTCGCCATACCCGGCGCAAAGATGGACATCCCCTGGTTTCCGGCAAGAGTGTCACCGGTTTTAGCAACTCCGAGGAGGAAGCGGTGGGGCTAGTGGATGTGGTGCCTTTCCTGGTGGAGGATATGCTCAAAGATCGCGGCGGCAACTATTCCAGCGAAGAGGATTGGGCACCCTATGTGGTTGTAGATGGCAAGTTGGTCACCGGCCAGAACCCCGCATCCTCGGAAGATGTGGCGCAAACCCTGATGGGAATGATTCCCGTTTGAGGCGTCCTCGGGAGGGGGTTGCCAAGGGCTGTCACCTCCCGAAAAACACACCGGTTTCACTCAAGCGCTTCTGAGAGTAAAATACCCGACAAAGAAGCTCGGTTATTTGAGAAGGCTTATGTCAGAACTGAATGTCACCATCACCGAATCCGCGCAGGAGTACCTGAAAGAGCTGCTAGCCAAGCAGGACTGCGAGGGAATCGCGATTCGTATGTTTGTCTCCAACCCCGGTACACCCAGTGCCGAAACCTGCATCGCCTACTGCCGTCCTGGAGAGGAAGAGCCAGAGGATGTGATGATAGAGATGAACGGTCTCAAGGCCTATTTCGAAGGCCGCAGCGTGCCATACCTGGATGATGCCCGAGTTGACTACTCCTCCGATAAAATGGGTGGCCAGCTCACTATCCGCGCGCCCAACTCGCGCATGCCCAAGATCACCGATGACAGCCCCATTGAAGACCGTATCAACTATGTGCTCTTCAATGAGGTGAACCCCAGTCTAGCGGCTCACGGTGGCCAAGTGAGCCTGGTGGAGGTCACGGAGGACAAGTTTGCCATTTTGAAATTTGGTGGTGGCTGTCAGGGCTGCGGCATGGTGGATATGACTTTGAAAGAGGGCGTTGAGAAAACCCTGAAAGAGAAAATCCCCGAGCTAGCCGGCGTTAAAGATATTACCGATCACACGGATAAGTCTCAGGCTTATTACTAAAAAATAGCTCTTTTCTCTTCTTCATTCTCTTATTGAGTGGATTAAAAGGCGAAGTATCTCTTCGCCTTTTTTCTTGCTATCCCGCTTCTTTAAGTTACTGGCCAGTCATTGTCACCCAACTTCCTAGTGAGCTTCTGAAGGCGCATTAGCCGCCCCGAACCTTGCCCATCCCGTATATATTTTAAAGACCCCCTAAGATGTATCGCTGGGTTGGGTATCCCGCCTCAGTGGAGGTGGTTGGCGCTCTATGGGTGCTCTGGCACCACAGGTTGCAGCGGGTAGGCCGGGAAAAGGTTCTATGTTCGATCAAGTGGTATTTGCCGGTGGTGGAGTGCGTTGTACCTGGCAGATCGGGTTTTGGGAGTCTGTCGCGAATAGGGTCCGGCTCAGGCCCAAGATCGTAAGTGCCGTCTCAGCCGGTGCCATGGTTTCCAGCTTGATATTGATGGGTAAGTCCCTGGATGCGGTGGAGTACTTCGCTGAAGCATTCGAGGAGAACGGCAGTAATATCCACTGGGGGAATCTTTTTCGCAAAGGTCCGCTTTTTCCTCACCATCATATTTATCGCAATGGCATGCGCAGACTGTTTGAAGGCGGCTTTGAGCGCCTGAGAGCCGCTACCGAGCTGCGTATAGCTGTCAGCCACTCCCCCCAGTGGCTGAACGGCCGCCTGGCCCTGATCATTGGGGCGGGTATTGATTACTCGGATACCTTCCTAACCCGTGAGCTTCATCCCAATACGGCGAGACGCCTTGGTTATCAGCAGTCATTTTACTCGGTGCGGGACTGTAGCAATGTCGGGGATCTACAAAGGCTGATTCTCTCTTCCTCCTGCACACCGCCTTTTACTCCCCGTCAACAGCATCGGGGAGCAGAAGTACTGGATGGCGGCATTGTGGATAGCGTACCGGTTGCCGGACTCGATCCGGGGCCAAGCCGGGTATTGATCTTACTCACTCGCAGGTATCCGCAATACCCGAGCTGCTTCACCTGTCAGAAGGGCGAGCAGTTGTGGACTTATGTGCAACCCAGCCGGCCCCTACCGGTCAGTGTTTGGGATTTCTCCAATCCGCAGAGATTGTGGCAGGCCTTTGATGCGGGTTTTGCCGATGGAGAGGCGTTCCTGGCAGCACACTCCCCTGAGGGAAGTGCCAAATGAAAAGTTGGATAGTCGCCGGGCGGGGAAATTAGGGCATGTTTGACCAGGTGGTGTTTGCCGGTGGGGGTGGCCGCTGTACCTGGCAAATAGGATTTTGGGAAGCGATCGCGGATCAGATAAAGCTCGAGCCGAGAGTGCTCACCGGGGTTTCCGCAGGAGCCATGATAGCGGGCCTGATATTGATTGGCAGGGCAACCACTTCGGTGGACTATTTCTCCTCAGTTTTCAGTGCAAATCGCCGCAATGTGTATTGGAGAAACCTCTTGGGTAAGGAGCCGGTTTTTCCTCAGTATGAAATCTACAAGAAGGGCATTAGAGAGCTTTTTAGTGACCGCTTTAAAAACTTGAAATCTTCAGCCGAACTCAGGGTTGCCGTATCCCGACCGCCCACTTGGCTGCCGGCGTCACTGGGACTGGCCGTTGGCGGGGCAATTTATTACTCCAACAAATATTTGCTGCACAAATTGCACTCTAAAACTGCGCGGCGCCTGGGTTACAAACAAGATTTTTTTCGGGCGCAGGACTGTGCTGATGTTGGTGAATTTGAGCGGCTGATTTTGAGCTCATCTTGCACTCCACCCTTCACTCCAAGGCTTAGCCTAGACGGGAGACAGGCTTTGGATGGTGGGGTGGTGGACAATGTGCCGGTTGAGGGGATCGATCCGGGGGAGGGGCGGGTACTTATTTTGCTGACCCGCCGCTACCGGGGATTTCCCGACTGGTTTACCCAGCCTATGGGCAAGCAGCTCTGGACTTATGTGCAGCCCTCAGAGCCGCCACCCATCAGCGTTTGGGATTTTACTAACCCTGAAGGGATTGTCCGCACCTATGAAATTGGACGCCGAGATGGCCGCTTATTTTTACAAAATATGCTAGCGGAGCGCGGTTTTTACACTGGGATGCAAGAGAAGTAGTTTTGCGCTTCTGCATCAATATCCTCTGGAATACAGGGTTACTACTGACAATATTTTTAAATGGGGGAATTGGATTAGGGCCAGCTCGGGAAGGGTGGCTTGGTTTTGAAAGGGAGTTTGTTCATGTTTGATCAGGTAGTCTTTGCCGGCGGCGGCGGCCGTTGTATCTGGCAGATTGGTTTTTGGGAATCTGTGGTTGATGAAATCCAGCTATCTCCCCGAGTAGTGAGCGCCGTATCGGCGGGTGGCCTTGTGGCTGGCCTGCTGTTGATCGGTAGGGAACAGCAGGCGGTAGATTACGTCCGCTCGGTATTTAGCACCAATCGCAAAAATATTTATTGGAGCAACTTATTCAGGCAGGAAGCAGTTTTTCCTCAATATGCTATTTGCCGTAATGGGATTCGGCAGCTGTTCGAGAATGGCCCACAGGCCTTGCAGGGGGTGGCGGAACTGCGCCTGGCAGTTAGTCATCCGCCCGCCTGGATGTACGGCCCCCTGGCTTTGACTTTTGGCGCGGTAATTTATTATGCCGACAAAGGCTTCCCCCGCAATCTTCATTCCATGGCAGCGACCAAGCTTGGGTTTCGCCAGACTTTTTACCGCGCCCAGGATTGCAGCAATATGGATGAACTGGAACACCTGATACTAAGTTCCTCCTGCACTCCCCCTTTTACACCAAGGCTCCAACTTAATGGCAGGGAAATTCTCGATGGGGGGATCGTGGACAATGTTCCGGTTGGTGGCCTGGATACTGTAGAGGGCAGGGTACTGATTCTGCTCACTAATCGTTTCCGCAATTTTCCCGATTGTTTCACCCAACGCCGGGGCACCCAGCTCTGGACTTATGTTCAGCCCTCTAAACCTCTGCCGATTAAAGTGTGGGATTTCACCAACCCAGAAGCAGTTATGGAGACACTGGAAATCGGCCGCGCCGATGGCAGAGCGGTAATAAAGAGTCTTAAGGGGGCAGTTTCTTTGGGGATGGGTCTACAGGAATGCCCAGAATCTTCTACTCAAATTTAGTAATAAGATAATCCTGGTGCATTTATGGTTAATCGAAAATTGGGGCCAACTTCTTCAATGGAAATACTTTGGTAGAGAGTGACGCAATTATTTTTGATAGTTTCGGTAGGTAAGTAATGGTGTCCCTAACTGGGGGTTTATAATGTCGTTTGGGTGTGTTTTGCGCCTTTTATGTTGGTTGATGTGTATTTTGCTTGCATTTCCAATCATTGAAGTGCCTTGTTGCTTATAGCATCGTGAATGGCTCACTAGGGCTGTGAGTTGTCACTTTATAGCTTGGTGGTCGTTGATGACAGAGAGGGTGCTTAAGTCCGGAGTTAGCAAAGCTTAAGAAAAAATTAAGAGGTTTTAGTTGAGGGGTGGGCTATTAGTGGAGTGCTGTTTTATAAGGGAAGTTTTAGCTGCGTAGTTTTTTCTGAAGCTTCATGCCGTCAATGTAAATATCACTATTGCATTCTGAGAGTGTCGGAGAGGAGAGTCTGGTGCCAAACATAATTCCCAGAGATAAAATACAGGATTTTATTGGTTTTGATGCTGGGCCTACAGAGTGGATGGAAGTTGACCAGTGGCGTATAGATGCCTTTGCTAAATGCACAATGGATGAGAATTTTATACATGTAAATCCTGAGAAAGCAAAGAAAACGCGGTTTGGCGGCACTATTGCCCATGGCTTTCTAACGCTGTCACTTGTCCACCACTTTTTGGAGAAGTTAGAGTTCAAAATCGAAGGGCTTAAGATGGCAGTAAATTATGGGGTGAATAAGGTGAGGTTTATTTATCCCGTTAGCTGTGGCAGTCGAGTTCGGATGCGAATAAAAATCCTTGATATTTTAGAGAAAAGACCTGGCCAGTTTCTGTTTACTCTGAGAGCAACCATGGATATTGAGGGGGAGGAAAAACCAGCTATGGTTGCCGATTGGTTAATTCTAGAATTTACAGATGATATTCAGTGATGAGTGGTTTGGTGTTAGATGTTTATGCTGAAGAAGTTGGAGGGTTTATGGGGTAAGCGAAGAAATTCTAGCTGAGTAAAGATAAATTGGAAAGGCGTATATGTCTTCTGTTGGGTAATGAAGATAAATATTAGGTTGCCTACAATGTCGTAAGCCGTACCATGGGGCGCGAGGCGTATTGCTCACTCGAGGTAATTTCGACTTATAACTCAATGGACTCATTATGACTTTAGTAGAAAGTAAACTTGATGGCTCGGGTGTAATCCACATATCTATGAATAACCCCCAGAAACTCAATGCACTTGATGACGCGATGGTGACTGAGTTAACGGCAGCAATTATAGATGCCAATAATAATCCTCAAGTAAAAGTCGCTGTTTTGTCTGGAAATGGAAAGGCATTTTCTGCCGGTGGTGACGTAAAAAGTATGCATGAAAGGACGGGTATGTTTGGCGGAGACCCGTCACAAATTCGACACAATTATCGCTATGGGATTCAACGGCTGCCGAGAGTAATGGCCCAAGTAGAAGTTCCTTTCATCGCTGCAGTACAGGGTTATGCCGTGGGTGGAGGTGCGGATTTGGCAGCTTCCTGCGACATACGCCTAGCGGCAGATACTGCAGTTTTTTCTGAACGTTTCATAAAATTGGGGATTATTTCTGGTGATGGTGGTTGCTGGCTCTGGCCCAGAATAATGGGGCTGCAAAATTTCTATATGATGGCACTGACGGGTGATTGGATAAAGGCAGAGGATGCTTTGGCCATGGGGATGGTTGTAGAGGTTGTCCCCGAAGATAAGTTGCTTGAAAAAGCCATGGAATATGCCGGTCGTATTGCGGTGAACCCTCCCGCAGCTATTCGAGCAACTAAAAGGTTGATCCGTGAAGGGGCCAACTCCTCACTTGAGGGAGGTCTGGATTTGGCCGCTTCAATACAAGCTGGGCTGCATTTTACCCAGGAGCACCGTGATGCAGTAGCTGAAATCGTTGCGCAGATAGAAAAGCGACGTCAGCAAAAAGGGAAGTAGTTAACCTACTATCAATCGCCAGGGACATAACATGACGTATGAAACCATTTTATGGGATGTTGAGGAGTCAACTTTAACGATAACTCTCAATCGTCCAGAAGTTCATAATTGCTTAAATGACAAAATGGTATTGGAGTTAGAGGATGCCTTCAAGAAGGTGCAAAGTAATAAAGACGTACGCTTAATAATTGTAAAGGCTAAAGGCAGGTCATTTTGTGCAGGTGCTGACCTTAACGATATGAAAAGGATGGTGAAGTTTACCAAAGAGGAAAATGTTGAGGAGTCCACACATCTATCACGCTTAATGGAGGCCGTTCGTAAAAGTCGTATCCCCACTCTTGCATTGGTGCAGGGGCCGGTTTACGGAGGAGGCTGTGGATTGGTGGCGTGTTGTGATGTGTCGGTGGCTTCTCCCGCGGTAACATTCTGTTTCTCAGAGGTTAAGTTAGGTCTTATTCCTGCCGTTATCAGTCCTTATATTTGGAAAAGAATTGGCGCTGGTAATATGCGCAGGTATTTTATTACTGCAGAAATGATTGATGCCTATGAAGCGAGGCGTATAGGACTTGTACATGCTGTCGTTCAGCAAGATGATCTGCATGCAGAAGCTGAGCGAATTAGCCATCATATACTAAATAATAGTCCGGCTGCGTTGCGAGCAGCCAAGGATCTAATAGATACCATAGAGGTTGACCCCTATTGTGAGAAAACACGTAAATATACGATAGAGGCTATCGCTGATATACGAGTTTCCAAAGAGGGGCAGGAAGGTTTGAGCGCTTTCTTTGAGAAACGTCCTGCAGCATGGCGGGGTAATCAGAAATGAAAGATGAAGGTGAAAAATCTCGTGGCCCATTATCAGGAGTTCTAGTTCTCGATATGAGCCGAGTGTTGGCGGGGCCATTTTGTGGAGCAGCTCTCTTCAATCTGGGGGCAACCGTAATAAAGATTGAACGCCCCAATACTGGTGATGATTCCCGGGCATTTCCTCCCTTTGTTGAGGGTAAACCGGGGTATTTCGATTCGATTAATTACGGTAAGAAGAGCATAGCGCTGAATCTTAAGGACCCTGATGATATTGATGTGTTCGTTAAACTCCTACAAAAGGCTGACGTTGTTCTGGAAAACTTTCGTCCTGGAGTGATGGAAAGACTGGGTTTTGGGTGGGAGGATTTACATAAAAAATATCCTTCGTTGATTTACGCCTGTATCTCTGGATTCGGTCATACCGGGCCATTAGCAAGTCATCCCGCTTATGACCTGATTGTGCAATGTATGTGTGGAATAGTCAGTGTAACTGGCCCCGAGGAGCCTGAAAGACCTGTTCGTCCAGGTACTTCTTTCAGTGATATCTACGGGGGGCTAATGTGTACGCTGGGAGTAAATGCGGCACTGATTGACCGAGAGAAAAGTGGTAAAGGCAGTAAAGTTGATATTTCAATGCTGGATTGCCAAATGGCGGTTATGGAAAGTTTCATTGCCCACTATTCGGTCACTAAAATTGATCCAATCCCCTTGGGGGCTGCACATCCAACTTTCTCACCTTTGGGACTCTACCGGGCAATGAACGGTTTTATTGCCTTGGCCGCAATCACGGATAGTGAATTTTCCAGTCTTTGTCTAGTGCTTGATTTGACTCCTTTGATTCAAGATTCACGCTTTGCAACCATGCATGATCGTGTCGAAAACCGGGTTGTACTTGATAAAATTTTGCAGCAGAAAATTTCTCAGTGGAAATCCTCAGACTTGGAGCAGGCTCTAAATGATGCTGGAGTGGCTTGTGGGCCTTTGCAAAATGTTGAAGAGCTTATCAAAAGCGATATTGCTGTAAAACGTAAGCTGATGAAAGGCTTCAATGATCCGGTTTATCAGAAGAATGGCGTATTTATATCTGGGAACCCAATGAAATATGATCGATATGAAGATCCCGACCTATGGCCAGCACCACCTAAGTTAGATGGGCATAGGAGTGAGATACTTTCTTGGTTAAGCAATGGGGGTTCGCTATGAACGAGGAAGATTTTTTCTCTGGGGCGAATCCTGGCCCTTTAAATGGAATGTTGGTGGTCAGTCTTGAGCAAATTCTTGCCGGTCCTTACTGTACTAAATTATTGTGGGAGTTGGGGGCTACAATTGTTAAAGTTGAGCAACCTGAAGGTGATATAGCCCGCTCTATGCCACCGTTTTTTCACGGGAATTCTGTTTATTTTTCTCATGTAAACTATGGCAAGAAAAGTATTGCCCTGAATCTTGAAGATGAAGCGGATAAAGATATTTTTAAACGCCTGATTCAGCGGGCTGATGTTTTTTTTGAGAATATGCCGGTTGGTTATCTTGAAAAAATTGGCTTCAAAGCTAAATCCCTTCTTGAACTAAATCCTAAATTAGTATGTGCTAGTTTGTCTGGTTTTGGTCAGAACATCGAAAATAACACGATTGCCTATGATGTAGTTATTCAGGCTATGAGTAGCCTTATGAGTGTGACAGGATATCCAGATGCTGGCCCGGTAAGGGTGGGGGCAGAAATTGGCGATGTTACTGGCGCTACTTATATGGCTATTGCCATTGTCTCCAGTCTTTATGAGCGAGTGAAAAATCAAAGTCCTGGTATTTGTATTGATGTGAGTTTGCTGGATTCCCTCGCTGCGATTATGGAGGGGACACTGCTGAATTATTCGGCGAATGGCGAAATACCTAAACCAAAGGGGAATAAGGAACCGGCTACCTCTCCATTTGACTTGTATCAATGTCAAGATAGGAAGGTGGGCATTGTATGCGGTAATCAAAGCTTGTATGAGAAATTTTGTAGTGCGCTGGGTTGTGAATATTTACTTAAAGACCCACGCTTTGTTGATAATCAAGCACGTGTTAAAAATTGCGATGAACTAAAGGCGGAAATTAATAAAATACTAAGCAAAATGCCAGTGTCTGAAGTTTTCGAGACCCTGGCGAAAGCCGGAGTTCCTGTGAGCCCGGTTAACCATGTCAGCGACCTATTTGATAGTGAGCAGCTGAAAGCTAGAAATATGATTGTCTCTTTGACTTCGCCTGATTTTGAGGGGATTAGTACCGCTGGTAACCCCATTAAACTATCGGCCTATCCCGATAAATCTGAGACACGCCCACCACCACCATTTTTGAATGGTGATCGCGACACAATTATCAAACTTTTCAAAACCTAGCTTTTCTTTACAAGAGGAGGAAATGAACCTCCTTCTAATCATGCTCTAAGGCGGTCGGGGAGTCTGGTCAGTGTGTCTCTCGGCCAACTTTTTAAGCGAAATTTACCCACCTACTTTCATACATGCCTCCCTCATTGGCAGTGTTCGACTTGTTGGCTAGGGACATTAGGCATGGGTTGGTGCCTAACTGTCACATAAGCTTTGCAAGATTGGGTGTCGGGAATCCTCTGGTTGCACTAACCCGCTGATTCCATTAGCTTATGCAATTAGTTGCATATAAATTACATATTGCTAAATCAACTGTGAAGGCCGGCTATAGGCCTGCCAGGGTGATTAGCCCATTGAACAGGAAAGGGACGCATGTTTGATCAGGTTGTTTTTGCCGGTGGTGGCGGGCGCTGTACCTGGCAAATAGGTTTTTGGGAGTCTGTTGCCGGTGAAATTGGGCTATCGCCGAGGCGGGTAACCGCGGTATCTGCTGGTGGGCTGATGGCAAGCCTGATCCTGATGGGGCGAATTGAAGAGGGCCGTGAGCACTTCTGGTCGGCTTTTGCGGCCAACCGCAAGAACGCTTACTGGGGCAACCTGGTAAAGAGAGAGCGGGTGTTTCCCCAATACGGGATTTTTCGCAATGCCATGTTGGAGCTGTTTCGCGATGGTATGCAGCCATTGCGCGCGGCCGCCGATCTGCAAATTGGTATTGTCCACCCCCCAAGCCTTTTACCTGCCGGGTTGGCATTTGGTGTTGGCGCATTGGCCTATTACACCGATAAGCATTTGCTGCGCAGTCTGCACCCGAAGATAGCTCTGGGCCTTGGCTTTAAGCAGAACTTCTATCGTGCACAGGATTGCCAGAGTGTTGAGGAGTTGGTGGAGCTCATTCTCTGCTCATCCTGTACGCCGCCGTTCACGCCGCGTTTGCGCCGGTCCGGCGCTCCCGTTCTTGATGGTGGGGTGGTGGACAATATCCCGGTGGCTGGGCTGGACCGTGGGACGGGCCGGGTGTTGATACTGCTCAGTCGCTGCTATCCCCGTTATCCAAACTGCTTTACCAGGCGCCACGGGGAGCAGCTGTGGACCTATGTGCAACCCTCGCAGCCGCCGTTTATCAGTGTTTGGGATTACACCAATCCCGAATTGGCGCAAAAGACTTATGAGCTCGGTCGTGCCGATGGCCGGGAGTTTTTACAAAAACACATGCTTGAACAGGAGATGCTCAATGAGCAATACCAATAATCCAATAGCGGAGTCAATCGCCCTGTGGCACGAGATGGTTGCGGAGCGGGACCTCAGTCGGCTGCCCACAATCGTTGCGGAGGACGCGGTATTCCGCTCTCCGGCGTTCTTTAAGCCTTATCACAGCGCTGCGGCAGTCTGCCTGATCCTCAATACGGTGATGCAGGTATTTGAAAGCTTTGAATACGATCGCAGCTTCACTACTGAGTCAGGCCGCGATCTGGCTTTGGAGTTTAAGGCCAGCATCGGTGACAAGAGCCTTAAAGGGCTGGATATCATTCGCTTTGATGAGAATGGCAAGATCGTGGAGTTTGAGGTGATGATACGTCCCCTCAACGCCCTGCAGAAGCTGGCGGAAGAGATGTCCGGCCGCCTGTCCCAGTATGTGACTCAGTACAAGGATTCCCAGCCGGCTTGATTTCCAATCTCCACCCATCCAGTTGGCGATGGGTGGAGATTTAGGCACCAATAAAGCGAAATTTACGCTTATTCCTCGGTTTCGAGGGAATCGAAATACTCAAAAACGTCGATGCCATCCATATAAGCACCATCGAAGCCCGCATCTACGATCTTGAAGATATAGGAGCTGTTGTTGCCATAGATGATGTCCTGCCAGCCGGCTTTCCAGTACTCCACGTAATAGTTGCCCGATCGATCAATTTCATCTAGCAACCAAGCCGGTGGATTGGTGGGCCAGGAGTTTTGCCAGTAGTAGCGGTTACTTTGGGCCATGCCAATGTTGACATAGGCCATCAACAGGCGGTCCCCGCCATTGTTCTTCTTTTTTAACTGCTTGATCTGCTCTTCGGTATAAGTTGAGCCATCCTTAAAGAATAAGTCGATAATCAGCAGGTCGTAGTCGGTTTCGGATAGCTCGTCCACGAATTCCTGGGGCGTGGAGAAGCTTGTAGTATTGGTGATATTGAGGAAATTTTTGACATCTTCCAACCTATCAATGTCGTCATTGTTCACATTGAAAGGTTTTTCCGGGTAGGAAGGAATATTGTTCAGAAGCGTATTATCGGCGGCGAAGGAGATGTAGCCGGCTTTCTCGTTCTCCTCGTAAGACTCTTTAACCTTGTCTTCGCTATAGGCGTAATCGGTCACCAGGATTTCACGGCCTTCATCCTTAGCCAAGTTGAGATAGTCCCGCAGGCGCTCGCTTTCGGTCTCGCTGGTGGGTTGGTCTACCTTACCATCCTGCCCAAAGAAGACCGCCTCCTGGGCGATGCCATCGGTAGAGTCCACATAGGCGTCATCTACCGGGCCATTAGTCTTGGTATTGGTGGTGATCAGCTCAATACCGTTTTGCGGGACGATAATAAAGTCTCGGTCAAGGCCCTTTGCATAGTCGCTGATATCCTCCACAAACAGGCGCATTTCCTGATCATAATCGATATTTGCGGGGATAATGATGTCGGGTAAATCATCACTACAGCCGAGAAAGAGTAGTGGACTGAAAAATAGTGCTAGCTTCCGGTGCAAGGTCGTTCTCCAACTGGATGTATGGGTAAGTTTAGATGGACTGTCTGTTAGTAATCTATTGGCAGAAAAGTACAGATATTGTTCCCGATTATCAAACGCCAACTTAAATTGCTGCAATTTAGTGGTTGATTGCTGAATGCCGACTTAACAGGGGTGAAAATGCCTGCTTTGAGGTCTCTTAGGAGCCCCTGGTGTTATCCATTCTCTTTTTGGTCTTGTTGGTGGCGACCGCAGTGCAGGGGTCATCTGGCCAGTAGTGCTTCTGGTATTTGATCCGCAATTCTTTTTTGACCTCTTCGTAAGTGCTTGCCCAAAAGTTAGCCAGATCGCGAGTGATCTGTACCGGGCGGCGAGCCGGGGAAAGCAGGTGAATCATTAGTGGGTAGCGCCCGTGCAAAACTGCCGGAGTCTGTGCCAAGCCAAAGAGTTCCTGAAGGCGCACGGCCAGGATTGGCGGGGATGTCTCGTAGTCGATAGCAATGCGCGAACCGCTGGGTACGGTGTAGTGGCTGGGAGCCAGCTCATCAACTTGTCGAATATGGTCCCAATCGAGCTGTGTACGCAGAATATTGAGCAGGTCCAGCTGCTTGAGCTGCTCCAACTTATTGAAGCCAGTTAGGTGTGGAAGTAGCCAGTTCTCAAGTTCCTGCAACAGCGCATCATCACTCCAGTCGGGTAGCGGAGTGCCTCCCAGTAGAGATTGACCACTTTCCTCTGTTCGCAAAAATTCCACCCGTGCGCGGAACTGCAGGGCTTCTTTACTCCAGGGCAGTAGCGAGAGTCCTTTCTGGCGAATGGCATCAAGTAGTGCCCGGCTCAATAATTCTGCGGGAACATCTTTGGCGACTTGTTGCTGCAACACCAGTTTGCCCAGTGTGACCTGCTCCAGGGCCTCTGCGCGCCCGGCCGTATCGTCCCAGCGAATGGCTGTGTTGCGTTCAATTCGATCGGCAAAGCAGCGGTGTATCGCACCCTCTGAAATTTGAGCGGCTAGCTGTATTCGCGCATCGCGGCCCTGGCCATCCAGTTCTGCAATAACCAGGAATTCGCTCAGCGCGAGGGCATCGTCGTGGGAGAAATGTGCCCCTCGGCCGCTACAGAGTAGGAAACGGCGGCCGCTGTCGTTGCGGCTTTTTGCGATCCTATCGGGATAGGCGAGCCCCAGTAGCGCTCCTATCCCATCGGCTTGGTCAATACTTTCGCTGTTTTGTGGCCCTTGCTCTTTGAAATTCTGTAATTGGGCCTGCCAGGTTTTGGCCTGCTGGCGAATTCGCTGTACCGCACCCCGATCGATACTTTGGCCTTTGACACGGCCTTGTAGTACCTCGATACGCTTGCTGATATCCCTGTCCCAGCGCGCTTCACCGCGGAAGATATCCCGCTCTGACAGCAGTGCCGCCAGCAGGCAGGCCTGTTGCGATAGCTGCCAATCGAGGCTGCGAAGCATCATATGGGCGAGGCGCGGGTGGCAGCCAAGGGTAAGCATGGCACTGCCGTGTGGAGTAATACGCAGATCCTGGTCGAGGGCACCCAGTTGTTGTAAAAGGGCTTGGGCCTGGGCCAGAGGGCCCGCGGGGGGAAGGTCCAGCCAGCAGAGATCGGTGGGATCACTGACTCCCCATAGGGCTAGTTCCAGTGCCAGCGGGGCCAAATCACTGCGTAGAATCTCCGGAGTGGTCTTGCCACTGAGGCTGCGCTGGCGTCCCTCGCTCCACAGGCGCAGGCAGTTCCCTTCGCTGAGGCGTCCGGCGCGGCCGCTGCGCTGGGTCGCAGAGGCCTGGGAGATTCGGCAGGTCTCCAGCCGATTCATGCCGCTGTTGGGGTCGAAGCGAGACTCCCGCATTAAGCCGGAATCCACAACGATGCGAATCCCTTCAATGGTCAGGCTGGTCTCTGCCACATTGGTTGCCAGTACCACTTTGCGTTGTTCAGGCGCGGCCGGTGAGATGGCCTGATCCTGCTGTTCGCGGGTCAAATCTCCATAGAGCGGGGCGAGAATAATGCTATCTGGTTTGAGATCACTCACAGAGGCGAGCTGTTCGCGCAGTAGCTCCTCCACCTTGCGAATCTCTGCCACTCCCGGAAGGAATGCGAGCACACTGCCTGCCTCTTTACGTAGCGCTTCGAGAATCTTGCGGCTCATGAGCGCGGGCACAGAGCGGTGATCTTCGGGCTCCTCCCGCTGGTCAAGGTAATCGATATGTACGGGGAAGCTGCGCCCCTCACTACTGACCACTGGCGCGCCGCCGAGCACCCTGGCTACTGCCTCGGTTTCCAGGGTTGCTGACATTACCAGCAGCTTCAAATCTTCGCGCAGATACTCCTGGGATTGCAGGCACAGTGCCAGGGACAGGTCTGCCTGCAGACTGCGTTCGTGAAACTCATCAAAAATAACCAGTGCGGTTTCTGACAGTTCGGGGTCAGACTGCAACAATCGGGTAAGAATTCCCTCGGTAACAACCAGGATGCGGGTTTTCGCACTCAGCCGGCGTTCCCCGCGTACCTGGTAACCCACTGTTTCACCCAGCCTCTCTCCAAGCTGGGCAGCCATACGTGCCGCAGCGGTGCGTGCAGCCAGGCGACGGGGCTCCAACATAATGATATTGCGCTGGCCCAGCCAGTCGGTGTCGAGCAGGGCTAAAGGAACAACAGTGGTCTTACCGGCACCTGGTGGAGCCTGTAGCACCACATTGTTGTGCTTATTCAGGCTTTGCAGTAACTCGGGTAGGGCGGAATAAATAGGTAACTCTGACATGGGGAGCGATTATAGCGGCTGGGCAGGGGAAGTTATAAGGGGCGCCGAGTCAAAGGCTGGTAAAGAATGGATTGGCGAGGCTTATGGCTAGGGTTAGCTGGGATTGAGCCTTAATTGAAAACCACGCCGGTTCATGAATGTTGGCGACCAGAGTTGCCAATTCTTTGCTGCTGGCTCCGCAAGTATTTGGATTTAGAATCGGGATTGGTTGAGATTAAGGCATTTTAAATCTGCGGCTTGGATAAAATGGCTTCATCAATATCCTCAGTGTGCTCCAGTGCGGCTTCAATACCGGCATGCACTCCGAGAGCGGCTGTCTCCCTGGACATGCTGGGGGTGCCAATATTTTCTGCCAACGCCGCTACTTGTGGTAATTGAGGAAGGTGTATCCAGCCTGCGCGAATTTCCAACTGATTGGTAATAATGTGGTGAAGTACTCCATACATCAGGTGATTGCAGCAGAAGGTGGCGGCGGTGTCTGAAATGTCTGTTGGAACACCGGCACTGCGCATCGCTTTCACCATAGCTCGAAGGGGGAGGTTGCTGCGATAAGCAACAGGGCCGTTGGGGATGGTGGGCTCACCCTGCATTTCAACACCCCGGTTATCCTTCAGTTGGTAGCGTGTTGAGTCATTTAAATTTTGTGCGATTCTCTCTACCGTAATGACCGCGCGGCCTGCATATTCACCGAGCATCACCACAATTTGTGGGCGAAGCTCTCCTATTGCAGCGGTCACAACATCAATACTTTCGAAGAAGTTATTTGGTACGAGCAGTCCGTAGATTTCAGCGCTGCCGATACGGGTGCCGTCCAGTACACGCATCACGGATTCGGCCGGGTTGATCGGTGTATGGCCAAAGGGCTCAAATCCAGTAACGAGAACTTTTGTCATGGCAGCTTAATTGTTGGTAGTCATTCGATGAGGTCAGCATCTTACTAAAACCCCGAATTCGCATTCGTTAGATCCGGGGTTTTAGTTTAGTCGGGTTTACTTGATCAGCCCCAGCTCTTCAAGGAAGGAGTATTTATCCCAATCCACCCAACTTTCTACCATCTTTCCACCTTCGTATCGGTCGGTATGGGTGCCTGTCCAGCTGCTGGTTTTATTGGTGGCCTCATATTGCATGAATTTACCTGTGTGAGTAGCCGTGATGCGCCAACGGGTACATACATAATCACCTTCTGCAACTTGCAGTAAAATCTCCATTTTCACATCGGAGAAGCTATTGTGAAATTCCTTCACTAAATCTTGCCACTCTTCTAGCGTATCTGTTGAAGTGCCGCCAGAGGCATCTGGCATTTGGTGATTTTTGTAATTGGCAGATAAATAATCAGAGGCTTCATGTGGGGTGTTGTCCCCCCATAGCTCGAGTAACTTTTTAGATGTCGCTTTATGGTTGGCGGACATAGTGCTCTCCAGTTTTATGGTCGGCAAGATTTGGGTTCTCAGGCAGGGCAAGCATAGTGTAAAGAAAGAATGAGTAGAGAAAGAAAATGAAGAGAGTGAAAACTGCCTGATAGGGTCGGAAAGAAACAAACCTTTGTTCCGGCTAGTACTGCTGAGAATAAGGTGACATTTCTATTTCAGGGCCTTGGAAAGATAATGAAATAATGAGATATATTTCGGGCATCCGGTATAAACAGGAAAGGGGCCTTGCGGCCCCTTCGAGTTTCTCAAGAAACTCTGTCAATGCGTCATCAGTTGTCTAACTTTGTTAGCGATAATTACTGATGCACTGGTTATATTCGCGGATATAAACCTTACCACCGTTCGCATGGTTGGCATTAGCCTTGTCTGCCGCGAAATTCATACAACCTTCAATCTGGTCGCGAGTTAGGCCGTAGTTACGAGGCATAGTACCGCGCCAATAGTAGTTAGGCGAACTGCGCCAATAGTAGCTAGGCGTGCCACGTGAATAATAACGGGGGCGAGAATCGCGCCAATACATGCTTCTCGGTTGCTCATACTGACGGATACGGGTGGGCGGATTTACCGGGTAAAAATAACGGCCCTGCTCATTAAAGGCATAGAAGGTGTTACCACTTTGATAGTAAGTCTTACCAAGTATTTGCACCGGTGAAGAGCCAGCTGGCAACTGAGAAAGTCGCTCTTGGGCTACACCGTATCCCGCAAGAGAGAACAACAAGATCATTGAAAATAAATATCGCATAACATTTCTCCTTCTCCCAACTTGGCAACAAGTCTACTCAAATGTGTGTTGTGTCCCAATGTGGTCTATTGGAAGTTTCGGTTGCTTCACCATAGGTTTTAAAGACTTCAACGAAATAAAGAAAAATAAACCAATAGTAAAATTTTCTGTTATTTTTAAAGGGTGCAAAACCTGCTCTAGTTAAAGGCATTCTTTTGGAATTTAAATTCCAGCTGGAAGCTTAGGTAATAACAACAGATTTGTATGGGTTTCGTGTTGGCTGCTCGCTAGAAAGTTGATCGTACCCACCGTCTTGATCTTGTTGGTATGAGGTTTCGCTTGGGGAGCCATTGCACTCCATGGGTTGTGTTATTGATTGCTTTTTGGGAATTACTGCTTCGTTCAGTGTTACTCTGGCTTTTCTCGGGACCTTAAAGAGTTTGTGGGGGGGCTGAGAAAGGGCCAGTGAGAAAGGGCTAGATTGAAGGGCAATATCCGGTAGTCGAGTTTTTGAGGGTTTGAAGATTAACTGGTACTTTCACTACTCATTATTCGGTCCTATCTTCTTTAGTGTGATGTAGAAACCCACGTCCTAAGGACGTGGTTATGAGTAATTGGCTTTGCCCATTACGAATGGGGCGGCCCATGTTACACCTAGGTTCGAGTTGTCCCCACAGTTCGAATAAAAGGAAATAACATGAGCCGTTTTGAAAAGTTAACGCATGTGCTTTGGCATTGCCAATATCATATCGTTTGGGTTCCAAAGTACCGTTACAGGGTACTAAAAGGTCCTATTGCAAATGAAGTTCACAACTGCATTCAAGTCTACTGCAGTCAGTTGCGATGCAGTGTCGTGGAGCTGAATGTTCAGGTAGATCATGTGCATCTGCTGGTTAAGGTGCCACCGAAGATCTCAATTTCTAGGCTTCTAGGAGTAGTAAAAGGGAAAACCGCATTGAGGGTCTTTACGCGTTTCCCTTACCTTAGGAAGAAGCCATATTGGGGTAATCACTTTTGGGCGAAAGGTTACTGTGTAGATACAGTTGGAGTTGATGCAGACATGATACGGAAGTATGTAAAGTATCAGGAGAAAATTGAGCAGCGTCAATCTCAGTTAGATTTACGCGGATGATTCTACTTTGGGATGACTCCCAGTTAGCCTTCTAGGAAGGCTGACTCAATAGCCCCCTTTTAGGGGGCAGAGGGTAAATCCGCATTCTAAGAATGCGGATTTTTAGTTGCAAAATTTGATGTTTAAGAGCCTGGAGTCACGATCAATGGGGGCAGGCATATTGATGAAGGTGGTTTCAAAGCTTTCTTGAGCTATGATCCTACCCATAAACAACGGACACACAAAACCCCTTCTCTGCTTTTAATCTGATATTAAAAGAAAGGGCTACAGTTTTAAGAGTTTGCTCTGGAAATCATCGTATTTAAAGTGTGCACTCGTGGGTTAGATGGATGGTGTTATTCACTCAAAGGTTATAGCCTTGCTGTTAAGGTAGAGGGAGGTAGTGACTGGTGTGGCATTAGCTACCGTTTGTAGTGACATACAGGCTTGCCGACAGCAGTGGGCAAACTCCACAAGTTTTTCCTCGGTCTCATCGCTTTCGATCATCAGGTGAATTTCTACTCGTTCTCCCTTGCCGAATACCTTCTCGGCTTCAATTCCACCAAAATTTAAGGTGGTTGAAAATTCAGTCTTTTGCTCGAGTTTTACTTTCTTCAGATGAATGCCAGATAGCTGTGCCAGCATTTCTACGTGAGACATCATGCAAAGCGCTAGCCCAGCAGAAAAATACATAATTGGAGATGGGGCGCTCCCACGGCCTCCAACCGCA